>DATILR010000123.1:0-7511 GCA_035476275.1 Binatus sp. (SeqCode)
CCGCTCGCCGATGATCAGGGTATCCTGGGCCGTGAGCTCACCGCGTAGCTTCGCGTCGAGCATCACGGTACCGGAGCAGGTGTACCTCCCCTCGATCTCCGAATCCTCATCGAGGAAGGCCCCGAGACGCCCCCGCAGCTTTTTGCCCTTTCGCTTTCCGAACATGACGCACCTCACTGTTGACGATTTGTTGGAAGGGAGGAGAGCAAGGGCGATACCAACGTCCCCTCATGTGGCTCGCCACAGCGGGAGCGTTCTCGGCGAACCCCCGGCCCCGAGGAGACCGGCGAGAATCCGTCGTATCCCGGCAGACCACGCACGCTGTGTCGGGTGACCGGTGAGGTGCACGAGTCCGAACGCGACTGTTACAGACCGGGTCAGTCTCCCGGGGGGTCGGCGCCGTCGAGTCCCCCGGCGAGAGGGTCGCGGGCCCGCTCGCGAGGCAGCTCGTGCGACGCGCGCCCAGGGTATTCCCCGATGCCCGGGGGCGCCTAGCGCGACAGGTCATTGACGCGAGATCAAGGATTTGTACAGTTTTCCGGTCGGTCGACCTGTCTCGAAATGAAAATTCCGGCTGGAGGACCGCTCACGGAAGCCGCTGACGACTGCGCCGCGGTGACGTCGCCGCAGGGCGCGCGGCAGCTCCACTGACGTACGCCCACCCGGGCGGTTGCCACTGCGGCAACGTCCGCTGGATGCTGACGACTCGCCTCGCCGCCGCCCACCTCCCGGTCCGCGCGTGCCAGTGCTCGTTCTGCCGCAGACACGGTGCCCTCACGAGCTCCGACCCGGCGGGGACACTCGGCTTTGCCGTGCGTGACCCCGTCGCGCTGCTCCGCTATCGCTTCGCCACCGGCTCGGCGGACTTCCTTCTCTGCGCCCGCTGTGGCGTCTACGTGGGTGCGGTGATGGAGGAGGATGGTCGCCGCTTCGGCATCGTCAATCTCAACGCCCTCGACGCGCGCGCAGACCTCACGCAGGTGCCGGAGACGATGGACTATTCGGCTGAAGATGCGAGCGCACGTCGCGTGCGGCGGCGGGCACGATGGACGCCGATGGTTGACGACAAAGGAAGCGGCTAGGCCCGGGACGGCGGCGACATCCGGCCACGATCAGATACGGGCGGGGTGTACGGGAGCGCCGGCCACGTCGACCCGCGTCCGGAGCAGACAGCCGCCGAGCGTGGGGTCCTCGTGGTCGCCGGTCGTCACCAGGAGGTCGTGGCCGTCGCGGCCCGAGAAGCACACGCTGGTCACCAGCGTCGACGGAACGTCGAGGCGGCTGTCCAGCACGCCCGTCGGGGTGAAGCGCGCGATGCCGAATCCCCCCAGGATCGCCACCCAGACGGCCCCGTGCTCATCGACGGCGAGCCCGTCGGGCGCGCCGTGGGAGGACAGGTCGACCGCTCGCCGAGTGCCAGGCGTTCCGTCCCGGTCGAGGTCGTGGATCACGAGCGTCTTGGAGCGGGTGTCGGAGTGGTAGATCGTCAGCTCATCGGGCGAGAGCCCCACCCCGTTCGGGTGGACGATGCCGTCGTAGACGACGGCGGCGCTCCCGTCGAGCTCGATCCGCCACAGCTCACCCGGCATCGGGTTGGCGCTGGGATCGAACACGGCGAAGCGGAGCGAACCGGCGTACACGCGTCCCCTGGAGTCCGTGCAGAGGTCATTCCACCCCGCGATGCCGTCGACCTCGAGGATCGTGCGGCTCTGTCCATCGCGGACGTGGACGAGGCTCCGACCCGAGACGAAGGTCGGCATCGCTAGCGCTCCCCGCTCTGCTTCGGCCGCTCGCGCGGCTCGGTCCACGTGAAGCGGGGTCGCGTCCGCTGGGCGAAGGCCCGCAGTCCCTCCGCAAGGTCCGGGCCGGCCTGCCCCTCGCGTTCCCACGTGCGCGCGAGCTCGGCGTCGATCGCGCCGTGGTCGACCACGGCGGCGATCATCTCCTTCGCAGCGCGCTGCGTGAGCAGTGACTGCTCGGCCAGGGAGGACGCGAAAGCGTGCACTCGCTCCTCGAGGACGTCCGGAGCGTGGACCTCGTCGACCAGGCCGACGCGCAGGGCCCGCTCCGAATCGATGAGCTCACCCGAATAGAGCAGATACTTGGCCGCCGAGGCGCCGATCAGCTTCACCACGCGCTCGAGCGCGAACGGAGGATAGACGATGCCGAGGCGTGCCGGGGTGATGCCGAAGCGAGCACCGCGCTCCACCAGCCGCAGGTCACAGGCGACGGCGATCTCGCATCCACCGCCGATGCAGTAGCCCTCCACCAGGGCAATGCTCGGCTTGGGAAAGCGGGCGAGGGCATCCTCGGCAGCCCGGTTCGCCGTTCGGTAGGAGGTGCCACTGGCAGGCTCGCCGAGCACGCCCAGCTCGGCGATGTCGGCGCCGGCGCAGAAATGGTCACCCGCCCCGCGGACGACCAGCACGCGCACCGACGGGTCGTCGGCGAGTTCTCGCAGCAGGAGGGCGATCCCCTCCCACATCGCGAGCGTGACGGCGTTGCGTTTCGCCGGCCGGTTGAGCCAGAGCGTGGCTACGGCGCCATCGCGCGTCACGGCGAGAGGCTCTTCCAAGACGGGCGTCGCGGGGCGGGTCATCCGATCTGCCTCGGGGTGGTGGTCGCACGAGCCCAGGCCCAGAGACCGAAGAGGCCGAGCAGCGTCTGCATGCCGAGGAGCGGTGCCGCGTTCGCGGCTGGAACGAAACCTCCGCGCACCGCGACCAGCTCGGTGGCCATCAGGCCCAGGATCACGGGAAGCACCGTGAGCAACACGACCCCGCGCCGCTCCAGGGGACGGAGGGCGGCCCACACGAGCAACAGGGTCCACCCGAGCATCAAGGCGGCGCCCGTCCGCATGGCGTAGAGCAGCTCTGCCGTGGCGGGCACGTCGACGCCGAGCATCTGGCGGGACATGGTCGGCGAGAGGAGAGCGACCACGGCTAGGGCATCGACCGCGGCTCCGATCCAGCAGAAGATCCGCAGGGCCGAGGTGGGTCCCATCGCCCCCCCGTAGCACAGGAAGAGCGTCGACGCTTCCTCCGGGCAGGCCGTGGACCGGCCTACAGGAGGGCGAGCACCTCGGCCGCGGCTCGCTCTCCCGAGCGGACCGCCCCGTCCATGTAGCCGTTCCAGAAGGTGGACGTCTCGGTTCCGGCCCAGTGGATGCGACCGACCGGCTCACGCAGGGCGGCCCCGAAGTCGAGCAGCGTTCCCGGCGCCAGCACGGAGACCGGACACCCACGGTTCCACACCTCGGTGGACCAGTTGAATTCCACGATCTCGCTCGGGTTGAGCGCCTGGTTCCCGAAGTAGAGGGCGAGGTTCTGCAGCGCAGCTGCCTGACGGTCGCTGTCGGACGCGTTCTCCCACACGCGAGCCTCGTGACCACCGATGAAGCCCATCATGACCCCGAAGCTGCCATCGGCCGGCGACGTGTCGAAGGTGGCCTTGATCGGCCCGCTCTCGCTGAGGGCCTGACCGGTGAGGCCGGCGTCGCGCCAGAAGGGCGTGGGATAGACGGCCTCGAACTTCATGAGGGTTCCCTGCGGCATGTGCTGCACGAGCTGGTCCCGGAGCGGAGGGAGGGGAGGGTCGTACTCGATGCGCCCGGCAAGGGTGGGCGGAACGGCGACGATGACCTGCTGGCCGTACACCCTGAAGTGAGGGCCGGAGTAAACGGTCACGCGGCCCGAGTCCGAAGACTGGTCGATGCGGCTCACGGGCCGGTCGAGGAGGACGCGCGAGCCGAGCTGGGCCGCGACCTGCAAGGGGACCATCTGGGCGCCACCAACGAAGCGGCTCTCCTGGGCGCCGCCGGCGGTGTTGAAGTTGCGCTCGAACGTCCCCGCGTTCTGCTCGTTCCCGGAGGCGGCGATGTAGAAGAGCGTGTAGAGGAGGGAGAGCTCGCGCGGCTCGGCGCCGAAGATCGCCTCCGTGGCCGCCGAGGTGACGGCCATGAACTCGTCGCTCCCGCTCGTGTTCGCGCGGAGCCAGCTGTCCAGCGTCTGGCGGTCCCACTGCTCGGCACTGGAGGACGTCCAGGGCGCGTCCACGGGAACGCTCTGCGACATCTGATCGAGGAGGGTGACGGCGAGCGCGATGTCGCCCGCGACGACGGGATCCGGCGGCGCGGTGCCGAACGGCGTGTTGTTGGGAAACTCCTCCCGTCGCGCGTTGGCGCCGACGAACACGTTGTTGCCCGTGTTGTAGGTCGGGAACAGTCCCACCCCGACGTTCGTGGCGAGGGCCTGGATGCGATCCTGCGTCGGTCCGGTGAACATCCCGCCCAGCTCGGTGTAGCCACCGTTGCTGAGCGAGTGGTTGAGGACCCGGCCGCCGACCCGGTCGCGGGCCTCGAGGACCAGGACCGACTGGCCGGCCTTCACGATCTCGCGCGCCGCTGTGAGCCCCGCGAGGCCGGCGCCGATGACGACCACGTCCGCCGAGCGGCCTGCGGCCTCGGTCGAGCGCGGCATCGCTGCCAGTGCCGCGGTGGCCGCCGCTCCACCGAGCAGGCCGCGACGTGTTATGCCTCGCTTCGCCATCTCGCCTCCTTGTCGGCGCGCGACCATAGCGCGTCGGCGCCTCGGCGCCCGTGCGCCGGGCGGGGAGTCCGGCACCGGACGACGGGGGATTCGCCGGGGAATAACTGGGGAGGCCGCTTGCTTGACGGCGGGGCGGCGCCTGCCGTACAGGGCGCGTCGCGAAGCGGCGGTGCCGTGATGCGGGACGCGCCAGGGCGGGATCGATGACCCAGACCGCGAAGCGACGCCTGCTGTCGCTGGTGGCCGTCCTCGCCGTGGTGCTCGGGTACCTGCTGTACCCGCTGTCGAGCGGCCGCTTCCACATCGTCGTCGACCAGGCGAAGCTGAGCGAGCGCGAACGCTATCTGGCGACCCCCCCGCGCGGGGAGCCGGCGAGCCGGCCCAACATCGTCGTCATCCTCGCCGACGACCTGGGGAAGACGGACATCTCGCTCTACGGTGGGCGGGTCGCCACCCCGCGCATCGACGCGCTGGGTCACGAGGGCGCCACCTGCACGGAAGGCTACGTCACCTCGCCGATCTGCAGCCCGTCGCGCGCGGGCCTCATGACCGGGCGCTACCAGCAGCGCTTCGGCCACGAGATCCAACCGCACGAGCGCTACCCGCGGAATCGCCTCGAGTACTACGTCTTCAAGTACTTCCTGGCGAGCGACCCGTTCCGGGTGGCCGACCTGATCGCGTTTCCACGCTTCGAGGACATCGCCCAGCAGGGACTGCCCCTGTCGGAAGTGACGCTCGCCGAGGTGCTCCGGCGGCAGGGATACCAGACCGCGATCATCGGCAAGTGGCACCTGGGCAGCAGCCCGGACCGCATCCCGATCCACCGCGGTTTCGACTACCACTACGGATTCTACGAGGCGCACACGCTGTACGCCGATCCCCACGATCCCGACATCGTGAGCCAGCGCCACGACGACTTCGCCGACCGCTACATCTGGAACCGCGGGAGGCAAGGGAGCTGCGCGGTCCGCCGGAACGACGAGGTCGTGGACGAAAGGGTCTACCTGACCCAGAGGATCGGCGAGGAGAGTGTCCACTGGCTCGAGGCGCACCACGATCGGCCGTTCTTCCTCTACGTCCCGTTCTCGGCGCCGCACGCGCCGTTCCAGGTGCCGCGCGGGTACTACGATCGCTTTGCCGACGTCAGCGATCCGATCCACCGCGTCTACTACGGCATGATCACGGCGCTCGATGACGCCGTGGGTGGGATCCTGGACGCGCTCACCCGGCTGGGCCTCGACGACAACACCCTGGTCTTCTTCTTGAGCGACAACGGGGGGGCCACCTACACGGGGGCGACCGACAACGCACCGCTGCGGGGCGGGAAGTTCACCAACTTCGAGGGTGGCATCAACGTGCCGTTCGTCGTCCGCTACCGCGGTAGAATCCCGGGGGGTGCGGCGTGCTCGCGGCCGGTGAGCGCTCTCGACGTGTTCGCCACCGCCGTCGATCTGTCGGGGGCCGACCTCCCGGCCGATCGTCCCTACGACGGGGTGTCGCTTCTCCCGTCGCTGACCGGGCAGACGACGGATGCCCCGCACGCAGCGCTCTTCTGGCGCTCGGAGTACCACAAGGCGATTCGCCAGGGGGACTGGAAGCTCGTGAAGGACGACATGAGCGGCCGCACGGTCCTCTTCGACCTGGGCACCGACAAGAACGAGCGGCACGACCTCTCCGCCTCGCGCCCGGAGGTGGTGCGCGAGCTGGAGGACGCCCTCACGCGCTGGGAGAACACGATGGTGAGCCCCCTCTGGCCGCGCGTGATGGACTTTCGCTTCGTCGACGGCCAGGAGGTCTACTACTTCCCGCTGTGAGCGAGCCGGCGCTCAGATGGGTGCCGCCGCGTACGCCCGGCCGGGGAGCTGTGCCACCATCTCCTCGAGGCGGAACGGCGCACGGAAGCGAGACGCGAGCGCGCGCCGTCCGAAGAGGACGCCGAGCTCCGGGAGGCCGGCGGCGGCGCTGTGGGTGAGCACGCGGTAGAGCCCGCGCATGACCGAACGCCTGGCCGGCCCCAGGCGGGCCGCGATGTAACCCACGTGGCCGATCTCGTCGCCCAGGATCTCGTCGTAGAGGAGGCGGATCCGCTCGGCGACGGCCGGCTCCTCCGTGAACAGGGCGACGCCGCGATCGCGGAGCGCACGGAACATCACGCATCCCATCATCTCGGCCGCGCCGGCGAGGGGGAGGTGCCACTCCTCGGGCAGCGCGATGGTGAGGCGGATGATGAGGCGCGCGAAGAGCCCGGGTGGCCCTGCATGCACCGGAAGGCCGAACATCCCGACCACGTCGGCCAGGAGGCGGGTGTGGTAGAACTCCTGGAGCTGGATGTGCACCCGGACGGGATCGCTGTCGGCGGCGATGCGACCGTAGAGCTCCGCCAGCCCGACCCCGAAGCGCTCCGCCTGATTCGCCTTGGCCGTCACGACGAGCCAGAGCGTCCGCTCGTCGAGGCCCGGCTCCGGGCGACGCCGGGCGATGTTCCGGAGATAGGCCGCACGGTCGATGGGCAGTAGGGAGCGGACCGGGTCGCGCCGCAGTTGCTCGACGAAGGCTTCGCGCCGGGAGAGGACGTGCCGCTCGAAATCGGGCTCACCGTCCCGCGCCTCCAGGAACGCCAGGTAGCCGTCCGTCGGCGGCTCGGGGCTCATGGTTCCTGCCGTCGGCTCGCAAGGATGATCACGAGCACGGCCGTCACGAGAAGCGCCAGCGCGGCCATCGCCATCTCCGCCGATGCCGCACCGAGCGGAGCGACGAGGGTCGGCACCCCGCTCCCCATCAAACCACCAACCGGAGTCATCATCGGTTCTCCTTTCACGGCGTAAGATAGGGATCGGGTCGGACCACTCACAATCGGCCCGCGGCATCATTTTCTGCGGTCCGAGAGGCCTGGTACCTCCGGTTGGGTGCGCGTGGTACGAACGGGCTACTGGTCAGGGGACGCTCGCCGATCGACACTGACCA
>DATILR010000124.1:0-3103 GCA_035476275.1 Binatus sp. (SeqCode)
CACGAGACGCTCCTGACGGTGCACTTCGCCGAGCAGGGTGGGAAGACGAAGCTCACGTTGCATCAGGCGATCTTCGAGTCGGTCACCGCGCGCGATGGGCATCAGGACGGCTGGGCGAGCAGCCTGGATCGCCTCGCCGCCCACCTGCCGGGGTGAGGATGCGCCCCGAACCGCTCCGCTACTACGCGACGCCCGGCCCGTTCACCGACCTGGGCGCCCACGCCGCGCGCGTGCGGGAGCTCCCCGAGGGGTTGCCGGAGCTCTGCCGCGTCGTCCAGGGATTGGTCGTGCATCCCTTCCTCTCGCACCTCTACGGGCTCGCACCGGACACCCTGCACTGGGACGATGTGCAGATCCGAAACGCGTCGCAGATGCTCGACCGCGTGCTCGCGCGCGATCCCGGGCCGCTCTCGACCCCGCGCACGCCGGCGCACCGCTTCGTCGGCAACTGCCGGCACTTCACCGTGCTGCTGTGCGCGTTCCTGCGGGCCCGCGGCGTGCCCGCGCGCGCCCGGTGCGGCTTCGGGGCCTACCTGGAGCCGACGCGCTTCGCGGATCACTGGGTGGGCGAGGTCCGGGACGAGGCCACGGGCACGTGGCGGCTCGTCGATGCGCAGCTCGACGCGGTCCAGCGCCAGCTGTTCCGGATTGCGTTCGATCCGCTCGACGTCCCGCGCACGCAGTTCCTGGTGGCGGGCGATGCGTGGCAGCGCTGTCGAAGCGGCGCGACGGATGCGCAGCGCTTCGGCATCCTCGACCTGCGCGGCCTCTGGTTCGTGCGCGGCAATCTCGTCCGCGACCTCGCCGCGCGCGCCAAGCGAGAGCTCCTGCCCTGGGACAGCTGGGGTCTCATGCGCGATCGCGATCGCCAGGACGATCCGCGGGAGCTGGCGCTCCTCGACCGCGTCGCGGAGCTGACGCAGGCGGGAGACGAACGCCACGCGGAGGTGTTGCAGGTCTATGCTACGGAGCCCGGGCTGCGCGTCCCGCGCGTGATCACCAGCCTGGCCGCCCCGCCGCGCGTCCTCACCGTAGGCGACGCCCTTGTCGTGGCCCCGGTGGGCGAGGCCGAGGTCGACCTGGGACCCGGGGTAGCCGACTGAGGCTCCTCGCCCCGTCGTCCGCGAGATTAGGTAACATCAGTCGCAAGAAGGGAGTGGGGCATGGCCAAGATCCGGGTGCTGGTGGGGACCCGCAAGGGCGCGTTCGTGCTCACGGCGGATGGACGGCGCGAGCACTGGGACGTCCACGGTCCCCTCTTCGGGGGCTGGGAGATCTACCACCTCAAGGGATCCCCCTCGCACCCGGACCGCCTTTACGCGTCGCAAGGCACCAGCTGGTTCGGGCAGGTGATCCAGCGCTCCGACGACGGCGGCGCGACCTGGGAGGCGGTGGGCAACCGGTTCGTGTACGACGGCGTCGCCGGCACCCATCAATGGTACGACGGCACGCCCCACCCCTGGGAGTTCGCACGCGTCTGGCATCTCGAGCCATCGGCGACCGATCCCGACACGGTCTACGCCGGCGTGGAGGACGCCGCCCTGTTCCGGTCGACCGACGGCGGCCAGACGTGGCACGAGATGCCAGGGCTGCGCCGGCACGAATCGGCGCCCTCCTGGCAGCCCGGAGCCGGAGGGATGTGCCTGCACACCATCCTGCTGGACCCGAATGACACCGGCCGCATGGTCGTCGCCATCTCGTCCGCGGGCTCGTTCCGCACCGACGACGCCGGCGCGACGTGGCGACCGATCAACCGGGGCCTCCGATCCGAGCAGCTCCCCAACCCGACGGCCGAGGTCGGACATTGCGTTCACCGGCTGGCGATGCACCGCTCGCGTCCGGACGTGCTCTTCATGCAGAAGCACTGGGACGTCATGCGGAGCGACGACGGGGGCGAATCGTGGCGCGAGGTGAGCGGCGACCTGCCCAGCGACTTCGGGTTCCCGATCGACGTCCACGCGCACGAGCCGGACACCATCTACGTCGTCCCGATCAAGAGCGACTCGGAGCACTATCCGCCCGAGGGGAAGCTCCGCGTGTACCGCAGCCGCACCGGCGGAGGGGAGTGGGAGGCGCTCACCCGGGGCCTCCCGCAACGCGACTGCTACGTGAACGTGTTGCGCGACGCGATGGCCGTCGACTCGCTCGACGCGTGCGGGGTGTACTTCGGCACGACCGGCGGGCAGGTCTATGCCTCGCGCGATGCGGGAGACAGCTGGGCTCCCATCGTGCGCGATCTTCCGCCCGTGCTGTCCGTCGAGGTGCAGACGCTGGCATGATCCGCGTCGTCCTCCCCCCGCACCTGCGGAAGCTGGCGCAGGTCGACCGCGAGGTGAAGCTCGACGTCGCGGGGCCGGTCACGCAGCGCGCGATCCTCGATGCGCTCGAGGCCGCCTATCCGATGCTGCGCGGGACGATCCGCGACCACGTCACGCACCGGCGCCGACCGTTCGTCAGGTTCTTCGCCTGCGAGCAGGACCTCTCGCACGAGGCGGACGACGCCCCGCTGCCGGACGCGGTCGCCAATGGCGCGGAGCCGTTCCTGGTCGTCGGCGCCATGGCGGGCGGCTAGGTGCGCGCGCCGAGGGCCGCCGATGCCGGCACGGCTCGGCTATCCAGAGCCGATCGTCGACCATCTCGAGGCGGTTGCACGATTCCGCGCGCAGCGTGCCGGAAGCGCTCGCCGATGACGGGACGCCGCCGCGGCGACCGCCACCCGGTCCGTGAGTCGTGACGCAACGTCCCACCTCGGACCGCACCTCGAAGCTCCGAATGGGCCTCGAGCACACGAGCTGACCCTCCACCACGACCCACGCCGTGGCATCGTGTCTGCCGTCACGCTCGCGATGCGGGTGATGTGGAAATCTCACCATATCGTGGACTCGCGGCGCGCAAAAAAAACTTGACACCACGACGCCACGTGTGGTCTGGGGCCCCAAAAGGGGGAAGCTGCCATGCGCCTATTGCGACTGTCGGTCGCGTCTTACTTGACCCTAGCGGTAATCTTCCTCACCAGCGCCCGTGCCATGCCCGTGACGAGCTGTGGCCAGACGGTCGACGGTGAGGGCGTGTTGACGGCCGACCTCGATTGCTCTGCAACCAC
>DATILR010000125.1:0-3772 GCA_035476275.1 Binatus sp. (SeqCode)
TCGAGCGCGCTCCCGGCCGGCACGTAGTGCGCGACGTCTGCAACCGCCACGATGAGACGGAACCCCCGCCCCGTCGATTCGACGAACACGGCATCGTCGAAGTCGCGTGCGGTCTCGCCGTCGATGGTGACCAGCGGCAGGGCGCGGAGGTCGAGCCGGTCCGCGCCTGCCGCGGCCGGCACGGAGGTGGGCATCCGACGGGCGGCGACCTCGACCTCGGCCGGGAAGGCAAGTGGCAGCCCGTGGGCGTGGATGACGGCCTCCGTCTCGACGCGCGGGTCCGTGGCCGGCCCGAGCACGGCGCTGATCCGCGCCTCGGCCTCGGAGGCGACGCCCGGATAGCGTGTCAGCTCCCCGACCACCATGTCGCCATCCCGGGCCCCGGCCTCGGCGCCGCGAGCGACCAGGATGGGGATCGTGATCCGCTGCTCCTGGGGAACGATCACGGCGGCCGTTTTGCCCTGCCGGAAGATGCCGACGATGCGCCCCTGACCCCGCTGGAGGACCTTCACCACCCGCCCCTCGACGCGCCCCCGGCGGCGGAGCTTCTCGAGCCGCACCAGCACGCGATCGCCGTGCATGGCGGGGCGGACGGCGGCCGCCGGGACGTGCACGTCCTCCGCGCCGCGGTCGTCCGGGACGCAGAAGCCGAAGCCGGCCGGATTCACGTCGAGACGGCCGGCGACGAGGTCGAGCCGGGCCGGAAGGGCCAGCCGCTCGCCCTTGGTGCGCACCAGGTGGCCGAGCGCCTCGAGTGCGAGCAGGCGCTCGCGGGCGCGCTCGCGCTCCTCCCGGGTGATGCGGGCGGCGCGCAACAGGTCGGTCGAGTCGACCGGAGCGGTCCGCCGCTCGACGGCGGCCAAGAGGCGCGCGTCGAGCGCGCTGTCCTCTTCACGTGACACGGCTTCGACGATCGGCGGGCGGATCAGGAGCGGGAAGCGCTCATTCGACGAAGACGGCGGCCGCCACCACCGACGTCCAGAGCCCGTCGCGGTCGCCGATCGCCGACTGCGTGATGTTGCGCGTGATGACGATCTTGTCGCTCATCCGCCAGATGTCCTTGCGGTCGTCGTAGCTGGTGTTGGGGTCGAAATCGACGCCCAGGATGGTCGCCAGCATGGACGCCGCCAGATCCTCGGCGTAGTCGCCCGCCTTGTTGTCCGTCTGGCCGAAGCTATGGTGCTCGGCCAGATAGCCATACTGCGAGCGGTCTTTGGGAATCGCCACTCCCACCGAGGCGGCGACCAGGCGGTGCGGCTCGTTGGTCGCGTTCTCGCTCATCACGACGTACACGATCTGCCCCGGACGCAGGAGCTTCGTCCCTTCCTGCGGGCTGATCAGCTTGCAGTGCGGCGGGAAGATCGACGACACCCGCACGAGATTGTACGAAGCGATGCCCGCGCTGCGGAGCGCCATCTCGAAGCTCGAGAGCTTCTCGCGGTGCTTCCCGACGCCCTTGGTGAGGTGGAGCTTCTTCGGAACGTACGCGACGCTCATCGCCCAGACCGTGCGTCCCCTAACATGATCGTGCCAGACCTACAAGCTTACGCTGGGTCGGTGCTCGCCGAAAACCCCTCGCATGGCATCGGAGATCTCGCCGAGGGTGGCGTAGGCGCGGACGGCGTCGAGGATGGCGGGGATCAGGTTGTCGGTCCCGCGTGCGGTCGCCTCCACCCGGGCCAGCGCCGCGGTCACGCGCCCCGCGTCGCGCCGGGCGCGGAGCGCCCGGAGCCGCGTCTTCTGCCGCTCCTCGAGGGCGGGGTCGATGCGGAGCAGGGTGGGCGGGACCTCGGCGGCCGTGCTGGTGAACTCGTTCACCCCCACGATGATCCGGTCCTTTCGTTCTATCTCTTGTTGATAGCGGTAGGCGGCGGCCTGGATCTCCCGCTGCATGAAGCCGTTCTCGATGGCGACAACGGCGCCGCCCATGCCGTCGATGCGGGCGAGGTACTCCCGTGCCCGGCGCTCGAGCTCGCCGGTGAGGGCCTCGATCGCGTAGGAGCCGGCGAGCGGATCGATGGTGTCGGTGACCCCCGACTCGTAGCCGATCACCTGCTGGGTGCGGAGCGCGAGGCGCGCCGATTCCTCGGTGGGGAGCGCCAGGGCCTCGTCCTTGGCGTTGGTGTGGAGCGACTGGCAGCCGCCCAGCACCGCCGCCAGAGCCTGGACGGCCGTGCGCACGATGTTGTTGTCGGGCTGCTGCGCCGTGAGGCTCGAGCCCGCCGTCTGGGCGTGGAAGCGGAGCATCTGCGCGCGCGGCTCGCGAGACCCGAACCGCTCGCGCATGATGGCGGCCCACATGCGGCGCGCCGCGCGGAACTTCGCGATCTCCTCGAGGAAGTCGTTGTGGACGTTGAAGAAGAACGACAGGCGGGCGCCGAACTGGTCGACGTCGAGGCCGCGCTTCACCGCCGCGTCGACGTAGGCGATGCCGTTGGCGAGCGTGAAGCCGAGCTCCTGGGCGGCCGTGCAGCCGGCCTCGCGCATGTGGTAGCCGCTGATCGAGATCGTGTTCCAGCTCGGGACGTGCTCGGTGCAGAAGGCGAACACGTCGGTGACGATGCGGAGGGAGGCCGCGGGCGGATAGATGTAGGTGCCGCGCGCCGCGTACTCCTTGAGGACGTCGTTCTGCGTGGTGCCCCCGACCTTCGTCCAGGGGACCCCCTGCTTCTCGGCCACCGCGAGGTAGAGGCAGAGGAGGATCGCGCCGGTGGCATTGATGGTCATCGAGGTGGTGACCCGATCGAGCGGAATCCCCGCCAGCATGGTCTCCATGTCCTCGAGCGAGGCGATCGCGACGCCGACTCGGCCGACCTCCCCCGCCGCCAGCGGGTGGTCGGAGTCGCGCCCCATCTGCGTGGGCAGGTCGAAGGCGACCGAGAGGCCGGTGGTGCCGTGGTCGAGGAGGTAGCGGTAGCGACGGTTCGACTCCTCGGCGGTTCCGAAGCCCGCGTATTGGCGCATGGTCCAGAGGCGGCCCCGGTACATGGTGGGCTGGACGCCGCGCGTGAAAGGATACTCGCCCGGCACGCCCAGCTCCCGCTCGTAGTTCAGGTCGGCCGTGTCCTCGGGTTTGTAGAGGCGTTTCAGGACGATGTCAGACGTGGTGCGGAACTCGGGCCGCCGTTCAGCGGGGCCGGTCGCTCTCGGCTCTCGAATCCCCCCCGGGTCGCCAGGGGGGCTGTCCGTCTTGCGTACCGCCATGGTGGCTAGTCTACACCGTCAGTCGACTATCGCGAGGATCTCGCCCGCCTCGACCGTCTGCCCCGGGGTGACACGCAGCTCGCGGAGGGTGCCTGCCCGCGGGGCGGCGATCTCGTTCTCCATCTTCATGGCCTCGATGACGAGGAGGCCCTGCCCGCGCTCGACCGTGGCGCCCACCTCGGCGAGGATGGCGACCACCTTGCCGGGCATGACGGCCCGGACCTCCCGCTCCCCCTCGCCAGCCCCGCTGCGCGCCCGCTGGCGGAGCGCCCGCTCGTCCAGCAGACGGAGCCGGTGGGTGCGCCCCTCCACCCCGACCGCGAACTCCTCGCCCCGCGCGATCACGCTCACCTCGGCCGTGGCGTTGTCGATCAGGAGGGAGTACGTGCCGGTGCTGGTCGGGCGGCTGTCCACCTCGCGGGTGCGACCGTCGATGGAGATGCGGAAGCGGCCACCGCCGAGGGGCACCACCTCGACCGTGTGCGTCGCCTCGCCTGCCAGGGCGGTGTAGCGGACGGGGCGGCCGACCGCCTCCGCCCCGGGTCCTTTACTCACGCAGGGCCTCCCG
>DATILR010000126.1:0-9931 GCA_035476275.1 Binatus sp. (SeqCode)
GCGATGCCTACCGGCATGCGGCCACTCATCCAGCTGCGCGACGTGTGGAAGGTCTACCACCTCGGCGACGTCGAGGTGCGGGCGCTGCGCGGCGTCTCGCTCGACATCCGGAGCGGCGAGCTGCTGGCGATCATGGGCGCCTCAGGCTCCGGCAAATCGACGTGCATGAACCTGATCGGGTGCCTCGACCAGCCCACGCGCGGCACCTACCGCCTGGGCGACGCCGACGTCGCCAGGCTCTCCGCCAACGAGCGCGCCGCGATCCGCAGCCGCCGGATCGGCTTCGTCTTCCAGAACTTCAACCTGCTCGGCCGGTCGACGGCGCTGGAGAACGTGGCGCTGCCGATGATCTACGCCAACGTGCCCTTCGCCGAGCAGGTGCGGCGGGCACGCGAGCTCCTCGAGGCGGTCGGCCTGCGCGGTCGCGAGCAACACATGCCGAGCCAGCTCTCCGGCGGGCAGCAGCAACGCGTTGCCATCGCACGCGCCCTCGCCAACGGGCCCTCGCTGCTGCTCGCCGACGAGCCGACCGGCAACCTCGACACCCAGTCGAGCACCGAGATCATGGAACTCTTCCTGCGTATCCGCCGGGAGCGCCACCTTACGATCGTCGTGGTCACGCACGAGCCTCACATCGCCGACTACACCGAGCGCGTGGTCACCTTCCGCGACGGGCGGATCGTGTCGGACGTCCCGCAGGCACCGTTCCGACGCGCCACGGAGGCCGCGCGCGCATGAACATCTTCTGGATGACGGTCGTCACCGCGCTCCGCGCCATCCGCCGGAACGTGCTCCGCTCCGTCCTCACCATGCTCGGCGTCATCATCGGCGTGGCCGCGGTGCTGACCATGGTGAGCATCGGGCGGGGGGCGAACGCCGCCGTGCAGAAGCAGATCGCGAGCCTCGGCAACAACCTCATCATGGTCATCCCGGGCGCCACCACGGCCAACGGTGTGCACTCGAGCTCAGGCTCCGCCGTCTCGATCACGGTGGCGGATGCGACGGCGATCGCAAAGGAGAGCCCGGCCGTCGCCGAGGTCGCGTGGGCCAAGCGCGACGTGGTGCAGGTCGTCTACGGCAGCCAGAACTGGTCCACAGCGGCGCACGGGGTACCGCCCAGCTACCTCTCAGTGCGCGACTGGCCGCTCAGCGGGGGGCGGTTCTTCGATCAGCGGGACGACGCCGGTGCCGCCGCGGTGGCCGTCCTCGGAGGGACGGTCGTCGATCAGCTCTTCGGGCCCGGCCAGGATCCGATCGGCGAGACCATCCGGGTGAAGAACGTGCCGTTCGAGGTGATCGGCGTCCTCGCCCGCAAGGGGCAGACGGCGTGGGGGCAGGATCAGGACGACGTGGTCTTGATGCCGTTCCTGACCGCCGAGCGGCGGGTCCTCGGCACGAAGTTCCTGGGCACGGTCGACATGATCGTCGTGTCGGCCGTGAGCGCCGAAGCTCTTCCCGAGGTGGAGCGGCATATCCGTACCTTCCTGCGCGATCGCCACCGCATCCCGGCGGGGCAGGACGACGACTTCACCGTCCGCGACCTCAACGAGATCGCCGAGGCCTCCAAGGCCGCCAGCGTCGTGATGATGAACCTGCTCCTGAGCGTCGCCTCCGTGTCGCTCCTGGTGGGCGGGATCGGGATCATGAACATCATGCTCGTGTCGGTGACGGAGCGGACGCGCGAGATCGGCGTCCGTCTCGCGGTGGGTGCGCGAACCGGGCAGATACTGCTCCAGTTCCTGGTCGAGGCGACGGTGATCAGCCTGGTGGGGGGGGCGGTGGGCCTCGTGGTCGGCGTCGCGGCGACGCAGCTCATCGCGCGCCTCGCGGAATGGCCGACGCTCCTCTCCGCGCCGGCCGCCGTGGCGGCCTTCCTCGTCTCGGGGGCGGTCGGCATCTTCTTCGGGTTCTATCCGGCGCGCCGGGCGGCTCGCCTGGATCCGATCGCCGCGCTCCGCTACGAGTAGCCGCCGCAGCGTCAGGCGGACGCGCGGCGGCTGTCGGGCCGGAGACTCCGGGCGACGGCGAGGGCGACGCGCTCGGCCTCCGCAGCCGTCAGCGCCGCGATCGTGATCCGCACGGCGGAACTCGCCCGTAGCCGGTAGCGCTCGCCGGCTCGCACGGCCCACCCTTCGTGGGCGAGCGCCGCGACCACCGGGGCCTCCTCGGGGACCGGGATCCAGACGTTCAACCCCGAGCGTCCCTGCGCCGGGATGCCGTGCGCGGCGAGCGCCCGCAGGAGTCTATCGCGGCGGGCGGTGTACGCCTCGGCCGCACGTCGCAGGCACGTGTTGGTCGCCGGGTCCGACCAGAGGGCCAGGACGATATCCTGGAGCAGGTGGCTCACCCAGCCCGTGCCGACACTCTGCCGCCCCTCCACGCGGGCGACCGTGGTCGCATCGCCAGCGAGGATGGCGAGCCGTAGATCCGGCCCGAGGGACTTCGAGACCGAGTGAACGTGCGCCCAGCGCTCGCGAGCGTGGCAGACCGAGAGCGCCGGCACGCCCGCCACCGGTCCCGCGTGATCGTCCTCGACGACGAGCACGTCGGGGTGGCGGCCGAGGACGCGGCGGAGCTCCCGCGCGCGCGCGGCGTCGAGCGCCGCGCCGGTCGGGTTCTGCGCCCGTGGCGTGAGGACGAAGGCCGCGGCGCCGGCACGGAGCGCGCGTGCGAGGTCGTCGGGCACGGGCCCGGTCTCGTCGACCGCCACGGCCTCGGGCGCGAGGCCGAGCGCGCCGAGGAGGTCGAAGACGGCGACGTATCCCGGATCCTCGACCGCCACCCGGTCACCCGGCCGCAGATGGGCCTGGAGCACGCGCTCGATCCCGTCGAGCGCCCCGCCCACCACCGCAAGCGAGCCGCGTGGCAACCCGTCGGCCTCGAACCGGCGGGCGGCCACCGCGAGCAGCGCGGGGCGGTTGGCCGGCTCACCGTAGAGACCGGGGCGGCGCGCTGCCCGTGCGAGCGCGCGGCGGAACGGCGGGAGGAGCGTCGCGTCAGGATTGCCGAGCGAGAGGTCGTGCAGATGTGCGGGCGCGGGCGCGAGCGCCGGGGTGGGGAGCGGCGGCCGTGGGCTCACGCGCGTGCCACGACGCCCCTGCGCGTGCACCAGCCCGCGCACGCGCAGCCATCGGTACGCCGCCGCGACCGTGGTCGGGCTCAGACGCAGCGCCCGCGCCAGCTCGCGCACGGTGGGCAGCGGCGCGCCCGCTGCCAGGCGCCCCTCGCGGATCGCCGCCTCCACGCTGGCCGCGATCGTGCTCGCGCTGTCACCCCGGATGCCATGCTGTGCCACCATGGTCGTCTGATTGTACTGTAACAATGGCGGGGCCGACGCTTCAAGCGCGGCCTCATCCGCCCGCGTGGAGCAGCCTCTGCCATTGCCGGCCGTCCAGACGCGCCGGCGACGTCGACTGCAGGAAATCGAGCAATACCTCCACGAAGCGCCGCGGGTGGTCGCGATGGGGAAAGTGTCCGGCGGCGGGGAAGATCGTGAGCCGACTGCCCGGAATCGTCTGGTGCGCCACACGGGCGTGGGCGACCGGGATCATGGGGTCCTGCTCGCCCCACACGAGCAGCACCGGCACCTCCGCCGCCAGATAGAGACGGTCGGCGGCGCTCACCCGCTGCCCGCTCACGTCGATGATCGTGCGCACCGTGTGGACGAATGCCAGGCGGGCGTCGGCGTCGGCCAGCGAGCAGAAGCCGCGCCACATCTCCTCGATATCGGGAGCGGCGCGGAGCCCGACCCGGGCGAGGAAGCGCGCCGTGCCCTCGACGGCGTGCCGCACCCTCCCGGCACAGAGGAGCGGCAGGACCCACTCGGCGCCTGGAAGCGCCGCCGCGCGGAGGATCGGATGGACCTCTCGCCCGAGACCGCCGCTCGAGACCAGCACCAGCCGCTCGCAGCGCTCGGGAAACTGGTAGGCGAACTGCATCGCGACGCCGCCGCCGAGCGAGTGCCCGACGACGCTCGCCCGCTCGTGCCCCAGGGCGCCGAGGAGGTCGCGGACACCGCTGGCATACGCCCCCAGGGAGTAGTCGCCCCGCGGCTTGGCCGATTCTCCGTGGCCCAGCAGATCCGGCGCGACGACGCAGTACCGCTCGGCGAGCTCCGGCAGGATCTCGTCCCAGGTCGCCGAGCTGCCGGCGATGCCGTGGATGAGCACCAGCACCGGGCCGCTGCCGGCAGTGCGATACGCGATCCGATGACCGTGCAGGCTGAGCTCGCGCAGCGTCATGTCCGCCTTCCCTCCGTGACTAGCAATGCCGGGCGCCGCGGCAGGTGGCGGAGCCCCATCCAGGCCAGCGCGGCGATGTGGCTCGCCACCGACTCCACCGGAGGAGCCTTCCGGCTCTCCGTCCACCACTGCCCGACGAAAGCCACCATCCCGACCAGCGCGTGCGCATAGATGGGGGCCGCCTTGGCGTCGTAGCCGGCCTTCCGGAACTGCTCGGTGAAGATGGCGCCGACGCGGTCCGCCAGGTCGTACATCAGCGCCGGCATCTCGCCGCTCCGCTTCGAGGCGGGCGCGTCGCGGAGCAGTACCGCGAAGCCGCCCGGCCGCTCCTTAACGTAGGTGAGGAAGGCCAGCGCCGCCCCCTCCAGACGCTCACGCGGCGAGCCCGAGGAGATCGCCTCGACGATGCGGCCGACGATGTGCTCGACCTCGCGGTCCACGATGACGGCGTACAGACCCTCCTTGCCGCCGAAGTGCTCGTAGACGATCGGCTTGGAGATGCCGGCGCGCTCCGCGATCTCCTCCACCGACGTCGCCTCGTAGCCGCGCTCGGCGAAGACCGAGCGTCCGACGTCGACCAGCTGCGCGCGCCGCGCCGAGGCGGCGAGGCGTCCGCTACCGCCCTCCTTCTTGGGCACTTGACACGGATACTACGTCGTCGTAAGTTACGCAACAGTAGGTTACTACTACGTAGCCGTAATGAGAGTGGCCCGGCCACCGCCGAGGCGCTCCGAACGGGGAGGTTTTCGCGATGCACCAGACAGCAGGCAGCCGGCTCGAACAGCACCCTATCCAGCACTACGCGCGCGAGGTCCGGCAGCACCTCGCGCCGGCTGTGTTCCAGCCGGCGCCCGCCCGCCTCCTGTGGCTACCGGTACACCTCGGCGTCATCGGCACGCTCGCCACCTACGTCGTGTGGGCAACGCCGCACTGGCCGGTCGCCCTGCTCTGCGCCCTGGTGGCGGGCCACAGCTGGGGCTGCCTCGGCTTCCTCGCGCACGAGGCGCTGCACCATGCGCTCACCCGGAACCGCACGCTCGAGAAGCTCGTCGGCTACTGCGGGTTCGGGATCTACTGCCTCTCGCCCACTCTGTGGACGGCGTGGCACAACCAGGCGCACCACGGGAACACCGGCAAGCCGGTCGTGGATCCCGACGGCTTCGGCCACCTCGGGTTCTGGCGGAAGAACGCCGTCGTCCGCGCGCTCGAGAAGTTCTCCCCGGGATCTCGCTCCAAGCGGAGCGCCGCGTTCCTCTTCGTCTGGTTCTCGGTGCACTCCTTCCTGGTGCTGGTCTTCCACAGCCGGCGCAACGGCTACTATGCGCGCATCTCGCGCCGGACGGTCTACATCGAGTCCGCCGCGATGCTGGGATTCTGGATCGGCGTGTTCGCCCTGGTCGGCCCCCGGGCCTTCCTCTTCATCTACGTCGTGCCGGTTCTCGTCGCCAACGCCACCGTGATGTCCTACATCGCCACCAACCACTTCCTGAACTCGCTCACCGAGGTGAACGACCCGCTCGCCAACACGCTCTCGGTGCGGAGTCCGCGCTGGCTCGAGACGCTGCATCTGCAGTTCGGCTATCACGTGGAGCACCACATATTCCCCACCCTGAGCGGGCGTCACGCGCCCGCGGTGCGGGAGGTGCTGGTCCGTCTGTACGGCGACCGCTACCTCAGCCTGCCGCATGCGCGGGCCCTCCATCTCCTCTACACGCGGCCGAAGCTGCACGACGGTGCCGACACGCTGGTCGATCCGCGGACGATGGCGACCTTCGACACGCTGGCGCCCGGCGACCTTTCGATGGCGGCGCGCCCCTCGCTAGCGGTGTAGCCGGCGCGTCACGCGTCGCCGTCGAACGCCCGGCGCAGGACGGCGTGCCGGTGCTGGAACGTCTTGTCGATGTACCAGGCGACGAGGCCCCGCGCCCATTTCGGATCGAAGGTCAGCCGGTCGGTCAGGATCACACCCTGGTTGGCGCCCGCGAGGGGCTCGATCCGCCGCTCGTGACGCCAGAGCCGCATCGAGCCCATGGGGGATTGCTCGACGAATCCCCGACCCGGAATGAGCTCGAGGAGCGTGAGATCCGAATGGCCGATCGGCAGCACGCCGAAGAGAAAGACCCGGCTCCGGAAGAGTGGTTGTCCGGGCCGCCACGCGATGTCCGTTATGGTGCGAACCCCCGGCGGCACCGTCATCCGGAAGAAGGGCCGCATCTCGGCCGAGATGCCTTCCACAGAGACGACCCAGCCCCAGACCTTCTCGGCCGAAGCGCGGAGCCGCGACCGGAACGTCAGCTCGATCGGTGCCGGCATCCCTCACCTCCCCGGCGTCGACGGTGGCGGTCCCGGTGCGCAATGGTCTCACCATCCCGTCTCATGTAACCTGGTGGCTCCTGGCGTGTTGGCGGCGGATCAAGCATTCCGCCCGGGCCGACCGGGTACGGGAGAAGGAGAGGATGATGGACGGCCATCGATGCGCGAGGACCCTCGTATGCGTGCTCCTGCTCGGCTGCGCAAGCAAGCCGGTCACGGCACCGCGTGCCGTCGTACCGGACTCCGTGCCGTCCGAGCTGCGCGCTGCCGCGACACCGAGCAAGCCCTTCGGCCACATGGTCGCGCTCGGCGTCGGGGTCAGCAACGGCTCCGGAAGGGACTACGTCATCTCGGCCGAGCGCGTCCTCGCGGTCGACGGTGACGGCAATCGCGTTGCGCCACTATCGGTCGCCGAGGCGGCGCGGCAGGCGGGTGGCTCGACCGCTCTGGCCGCCGGGCTGAAGGGTGCTGGCGGCGGCGCGCTCCTCGGCGGCGTGATCGGCGCGATCCCCGGCGCCATCATCGGTGCCGCCTCGGGCGGGGGGAGCGGCGCGGGCAAGGGCGCGGCAGTCGGTGCCGGGATCGGCGCCGCCGTGGGCGCCATCGGGGGCCTGTACCAGTCGAAGACCGAGACCGACGAGCAGATCATCGACCAGCTGGGCGGGCTCTACCTGGGCGAGAAGACCGCCAAGCCCGGCATCCCCGTGAGCGGCTTCGTCTTCTTCCCGGAGGGCCGCTACGCGGGTGTCCGGGTGGTGGCCGTGGCACGGCCGGGTGGTGAGGTGCAGGACGTCTTCGGCCCGATGGTCAAACCGAGCACCAACTGACGCCGCCCACGGGCGGCTCGAGAGGAGACGCATGCGCTACCGACTCGCCTGGGGAATCATCGCCCTGCTGCTCACCACCCCGCTCGCCGCCGCGGCGGCCACGTGGGACCTCGACCCCGCTCACTCGAGCGTGCAGTTCTCCGTCCGCCACCTGATGGTGAGCAACGTGCGCGGTGAGTTCGCCAAGACCTCGGGCACCGTCGAGGGCGACGAGAGCGACCCCACGCACGCCAAGATCCAGGCGACCATCGACGCGTCGAGCATCAACACGCGCATCGAGAAGCGCGACAATCACCTCAAGAGCCCGGACTTCCTCGACGTCGCCAAGTACCCGACCATCACCTTCGTCTCGACCAAGATCGAGCCCGCCGAATCGGGCCACTTCAAGGTCACCGGCGACCTCACGCTTCACGGCGTCACGAAATCGGTCTTGCTCGACGTCGAGGGTCCCACCCCGTCGATGAAGGACCCGTGGGGCAAGACACGGGCGGGCGCGCAGGCGACCACCAAGATCAACCGCAAGGACTTCGGTCTCACCTGGAATCAGACGCTCGATGCGGGCGGTGTCGCGGTCGGGGACGAGCTGGCGATCACGATCGACGTGGAAGCGACAAAGCGGTAACGACTACTTCCGCTACTTCCGCTACTTCAGCTCGATCAGGATCTCCCGGTAGCGTTTCCGGCCGACGTTGATGGCGGTCTCGATCCCACCGCGTCGGATGTAGTGCGCCTTTCCGGGAACCACGTCGGCCTCGAGGTATTCGCTGTACTTCCCCTGCGTGTCCGGCTCGGGCTGCGCGGCGATCCGGTCCCCCTCGATCTGGACGAGGATGTAGTCCAGCTCGTGTCGATGAACGTCGGAGCTCGCGCCGGGTGCGAGGTCCATCTCCCAGATCCGCACCCGCTCGTTCTCGAACAGCACGCGGCTGGCGACGCCACCCAGGATGCGCTCCGCCTTGTCCATCGGATCCTCAGTACTCCGCTCCCCGATCGACCACGCCGGTGAGCGGCTCGCCGGCGCGCCAGCGCCGGAGGTTGTCGATGAAGGAGTCGAGCAGGAGATCGATCGCCCCGGGCATGCTCCAGGAGATGTGCGGGCTCAAGCGCACGCCCGGGTGAGCGAACATCCAGTGGCCCTCGGGTAGCGGCTCCGGCTCGACCGCGTCGAGCGAGGCCATCGCCACCCGGCCGTCGTCGAGCGCGGCCCGGAGCGCGTCCTGATCGACCAGTGCGCCGCGCGCCACGTTGACCAGATGCGCGCCCGGCTTCATGGCCGCGAAGACGTCCCGGCCGAGGAGATGACGCGTGGCGGGCGTCGACGGGGCGGCGATCACGACGTGATCCGACGCCGCCACCAAGGTCGCGAGCGAGGCGACCAGCTCCACCCCGGCGACCTCGGACGGCGTCGCGGTGCGCCGGCAGGCAAGCACCCGCATGCCGAAGGGCAGCGCCCGCCGGGCGACGGCGGTGCCGATGCCACCCAGGCCGACCAGCCCGAGCGTCCTCCCGTGGAGCCCACCCAGGACCATCCGGCTCCAGCCGCCCGCGGGAGCGGCATGGATCCAGGCGTCGGGCAGACGCTTCTCGAACGCCAGCATCACCGCCAGCACCCATTCGGCGATCGGAACGGCGCTCGCGCCACGCGAGCACGTGAGCAGCCGATCGCCCAGCAGCTCGAGGGGGAACCGATCGATCCCCGTCCCCAGGGTGTGGACCCAGCGGACGCCGCGGGTGAGGACCTGGGTGAGGTTCGGGCTCGCCCAGGGAAGGGTGAGGAGCACCTCGCCGGCGGCGTCGGGCGGGAGGTCGCCTTCCCACGGGACGACGACCGACGCGACGTCGGGCACCGCGCTGGCCACGCGCTCCGCGAGGTCCTTGCGGAGCTGGACGAGGACGCGGATCGGGCGACCGCTCATGCGTGCGCCAGACTTGCACACCGCCTCTGCCCTGCGCTACTCGCCCGCGCATCGGCGCTCAGCCCGAGGTGACCATGGAAACGGAGCCCCGCCTCGCCTTCGTCCACGTCGACGACGTCCCCTGGACCGAAGTCATCACCCAGCTGCACGGGGAGCGCCGCGTGTCGGTGCACGAGAAGTTCCTAGAGTGGAACGCCAGGCGCATGGTCGTCCTGGGGCGCTACGACCCCCACGTGGTCATCGAGCGCCACGGCCATGCGAGCGATCATCTCGTCTACGTGCTCGAGGGCGAGCTGCTCGTGGGAGAGCGGCACTGCGGCCCGGGCACGCTGATCGTCCTGGAGGTGGGGGCCAAGTTCGGCCCGCTCATCGCGGGCGCGAACGGCGCCCTGCTCTTCGAAGTGTGGATGGGCAATCCGCGCCCCGTCCCCGGCAACAAGGAGGAGTACTACGCCCTCCTGAAGGAGCGAGGCATCGTCCGCCTGCCCAATCCCGCATTCACCAAGCCGAACACCGCACCCCGCGAGCCCGAGGACGGCGAGGACCGCTACTCATGAGCGAGGACCTGGCGCTCCGCCTGGCCGAGCTCGAGCGGCGCCTGGCCAGCGTCGAGGACGAGCTCGCGATTCACCGG
>DATILR010000127.1:0-14988 GCA_035476275.1 Binatus sp. (SeqCode)
GCGTGAAGCCGAGCTCTCGCAGCACCACGGACGCGGGAGCCGACGCGCCGAACCGATCGAGCCCGACGATCGCGCCCCCGGTACCCACCCAGCGCTCCCAGCCGAGTGACGCGCCGGCCTCGATGCTGACCCGCGCCGTCACATCGGGAGGGAGAACCTCGTCGCGGTAGCTGCGAGGCTGGGCCTCGAATAGCTCCCACGAGGGCATCGAGACCACCCGGCAACGGATTCCATCGCCGGCGAGGATCTCGCGGGCGGCGAGCGCGAGCGACACTTCCGACCCGGTGGCGATCAGGATGACGGCCGGCGATCCGCCCGACGCGTCGGCGATCACGTACGCTCCCCGCGCCACACCCGAGGCGGGCGCCAGGCGCGTCCGATCGAGCACCGGCAGCTTCTGCCGGGTGAGCACCAGGCCAGCGGGGCCGCTGCGATGCTGGAGCGCGATCCGCCACGCTTCGACGGTCTCGTTCGCGTCGGCAGGCCGCAGGAGGAGCAGGTTCGGCATGGCACGAAGGCTCGCGAGGTGCTCGACCGGCTGGTGCGTGGGTCCGTCCTCGCCCAGCGCGATGCTGTCGTGGGTCCAGACGTAGATCACCCTCGCCTTGCTGAGCGCTGCGAGCCGGATGGCCGGCCGCATGTAGTCGGAGAACGTGAAGAAGGTCGCTCCGTACGGCAGCACGCCTCCGTGCAGGGCCAGGCCGGTGAGGGTGGCGGTCATGGCGTGCTCAC
The DNA here is from genome assembly GCA_035476275.1 of Binatus sp. (SeqCode). Lineage (GTDB taxonomy): Bacteria > Desulfobacterota > Binatia > DP-6 > DP-6 > DP-23. The sequence goes on from DATILR010000127.1 coordinate 733, forward strand.
GGATGCCGAAGTGGATGTTCCGACCGGCATATCCCCACGTGCCCCCCGCGGCTCCCTGAGTCGGCGGTCCATCGCCAGCCCTCGGGAGGAGAGGACTCTCGAAGTCACCCTCGCCCTTCAGCATCGTGCGGGTCGAGGGATCGAGGTCGCCGGAGCCGCCGATCAAGTTGCGGATGGTGCCCGCGACCTTCGTGAGGACGGTGCTCGATGCGTCGCGGGTGGCCATCTCGCCATCCGCGGGCGTGAAGCTCGGCAGGTGAGCCTCCCACCCCTCGGGCAGGTCCCCCGCCAGTGCGCGCTCGAAATCCCGCGCGCGGTCGGGATGGGCCCCGCGGTAGGCGTCGAGGCGCCGCACCCACGATGCTTCCAGATCTGCGCCGCGGCCGACCGCGGTGCGGAATTCGCGCAGCACATCGTCCGGAACCCAGAACGGGCGATCCTCCGGCCAACCCAGCGAACGTTTTGTCAGCCGCGCCTCCTCGGTGCCGAGCGGCTCGCCGTGCGCCTGGTACGTGTCCTGCCGGTGCGGGCTCCCGTATCCGATGTGGGTGTGCGCGACGATCAGCGAGGGGCGGTCCTCGACCGCGCGCGCGGCCGTCAGCGCGGCGTCGACGGCGTCGGCGTCCTCCCCGTCGATCGTCTGGGTATGCCAGCCCTGCGCGCCGAACCTCGCCGCCACGTCCTCCGTGAAGGTCAGGTCAGTGGTTGCAGAGAGCGTGATCCGGTTCGCGTCGTACAGGACGATCAGCCGCCCGAGCCCGAAGTGTCCCGCCAGGGAGGCCGCCTCGGCGGCAACCCCCTCCATGAGGTCCCCGTCGCTGGCGATGACGTACGTGTGGTGATCCACGACGGGATGGCCAGGCGCGTTGAAGGTCGCCGCGAGCCAGCGCTCCGCCATCGCCAGCCCGACGGCGTTGGCGAAGCCCTGGCCGAGGGGACCGGTCGTCACCTCCACGCCGGGCGTGTGACCGTTCTCCGGGTGTCCCGGCGTGCGGCTGCCCCACTGGCGGAACTGCTTGAGGTCGTCGAGCGTCAGGTCGTAGCCGGTGAGATGCAGGAGGCTGTAGAGCAGCATGCTGCCGTGCCCGGCGGAGAGCACGAAGCGATCACGATCGGCCCACTTCGGGTTGCGCGGGTTGTGCCGCAGGTGGCGCGTCCAGAGGACGTAGGCCATCGTGGCGGCGCCGAGTGGCATCCCCGGATGACCCGAGCGCGCCTTCTCGACGGCGTCGATGGAGAGCGCCCGGATCGCATTGATGCACTCGTTCATGCTGGAACCGCTTCGCGTCATCGAGACCTCCAGCGCTTCATGCCGTCAGGACGGACGTAGCACCAGGGCGAAGCGCCCGGCAAGGTACACATGACGGAAAGACCACGCTGCCGCGGCCGATCGGTCAGAGCGGATCCGCTCGGCGCAGGGGGCTTCTTTGCGCTTCGCAAAGGGCATATGTGTAACGCGGAGGTGAGGATGTACCAGACCAGGAACGATCTTCCGGAATCGGCACGGGCGAAGCTGGTCGATCTGCTCAACGCACGGCTCGCCGATGCCATCGACCTGCAGACGCAGTGCAAGCAGGCGCACTGGAACGTCAAGGGTCCGGAGTTCATCGCGTTGCACAAGCTGTTCGACGAGGTGAATGGCGCCGTCGAGGAGTACGTCGACCTGATCGCCGAGCGCGCCGTCCAGCTGGGCGGGATCGCGGATGGCACGGCGCGGGTGGTGGCCAAGCGCTCGTCCCTGCCCGAATACCCCGCGGTGAAGGGCGGAGACGGCCGCGAGCACGTCGCGGCGCTGTCGACCGTGCTGGCCGCGTTCGGCAAGGTCGTACGCGCGGAGATCGACCGCTCCAACCAGCTCTCCGACGCCGACACGGCGGATCTCTTCACCGAGGTCTCACGCGGCATCGACAAGTGGCTCTGGTTCGTGGAGGCCCACCTTCAGGCGGAGCGCTGAAGCCGTAGGCGGTTCCAGGACGCTGCGCCGCACCGCGGGGACGGGGGTGCCGCCTCCTCGCGGGTCCTTAGGCCCGGCGCTGGTGCGTCGTGGGTAGCTGCGGCAGGCGTGCGCCGGGCCCCCGCTCGTCGGCGGCACCCCCGTCCCCGCGGTCCGGCGCAGGGTGGTGAGCGGCGGTCGAGCGGCGACGCTCGCCCCGTCACGCCAGGTCGAAGAGCAATACCTCGCTCGGCGCGTCGGCGTGCAGCTCGACCCCGCGCTCGTCCGAGAGCGCCGCCCCGTCGCCCGCGGCGAGCGGGCGGCCGTTGACGTCGACACTCCCGCGCGCGACCTGCACCCAGGCGTGCCGACCCGTGCGCAGGTCGTGTCGCACCTGCTGGCCGCCTCCCAGGACCGTTCCGTACAGGTCGACGTCCTGATGGATCGTGACCGCGCCGTCCCGTCCGTCGGCTGCCGCGAGCAGCCGGAGGCGGCCGCGTCGGTCCTCGCTGGGGAAGCGCCGTTGCTCGTAGCTCGGCGGCAGGCCCCGCGCGTTCGGCAGAATCCAGATCTGGAGAAAATGGACGCGCTCGACGTTCGAGGGGTTGAACTCGCTGTGGGTGACGCCGCGTCCGGCGCTCATGCGCTGGACCTCGTCGGGACGGAGGATCGAGCCGTTCCCCAGGCTGTCGCGGTGTTGCAGCGCGCCGTCGAGGACGTAGGAGATGATCTCCATGTCCTGGTGGGCGTGCGTCCCGAAGCCGCGACCGGGTTCCACCCGGTCCTCGTTGATCACGCGGAGCGCGCGGAAGCCCATGTGCCGCTCGTCATGGTAGTCGGCGAAGGAGAACGTGTGGTGGGAATCGAGCCAGCCGTGGTTCGCGTGGCCGCGCTCTTCGGCCGGACGGAGCGTGATCATCGGGACCTCCTCGGGGGCATGGCGCCGCCGCGCGACCGTCGTCGCCCCGGCAGCGTCGCCCTGCCGGTCAGCAGCTGCACCAGCGCGTCCGCGTGCCGCTCGGCGAACTCGGGATCGGTCGGGTCGACGCCGGTGACGTACCGGCACTCGGGGGCCTGGCTGAAGACGAGCCCGGCGGCGCCGAGCACGATGTAGCGCAGGCTCACGGGCGAGATCCGCACCACCAGACCCTCCGCCTGCGCGCGCTCGAACTGCGCGCTGATAGCCTGGCTCATCGGGCCCACGAAGCGATCCGCCAGCCAGCGCATGCGGCGGCTGTCGCGCTTCGACTCGTCGTTCATGAGGCGCATGAACTCGGGGTGTCGCGCCACGAAGCGGACGAATTGCCGGAGACTTCGGTCGAGCGCAGCCAAGGTGTCGGTACCATCGGCACCATTGCTCGGCTGCACCGCATCGGCAAGGCCCACCTGGAGCTCGCCGAAGGCGCGCGCGACGGCGGCCTTCCACAGCCGTTCCTTGTCGTTGAAGTAGTATTTGATGAGGCCCAGATTGGCCGCGGCTCGCTCGGCGATCTCCCGCGTGCGCGCACCGTCGAAGCCGCGCTCGGCGAAGACCTCGAGGGCCGCGGCGAGGATGCGCTCCCGCGCCCCGTCCCGTGTCGGGCCGCCCGCCCGGGGAAGTCGTCCCATCGGCCCCTTTTTACTCTCTTGACTAAGAAGAGCAAGGCATATTATACGGCCGAGTAAACACGTACGCGAGGAGGGACGAGATATGGCAGCCGCGAACGCACGGCACGTCGACGGCAGGAAGCTCACGCTCAGCCATGTCGGGCTCAGCTGCTTCGACCTCGCCCGCATGGGGGACTTCTACACGCGTGTCCTGGGCATGACGGTGACCGACCGGGGAGAGGTCGCCGGGGGGAGCGCGCAGCTCGTGTTCATGACGACCGATCCGTCCGAGCATCACCAGCTGGTGCTCGCCTCCGGACGGACCGAGGGGACGATCCTCGAGGGGCCGGTCCTCGGCGGTAGCTTCGGCGCTGCGATCTTCCAGCTGACCTTCCGTCTGCAGGATCTCGCCACCCTGCGCCGCGTGCAGCAGCGGCTCGTCGCCGAGGGGAACACGAACTTCGTCCCGCTGAACCATGGCAACTCCTGGTCCCTCTACACGCGGGATCCGGAGGGCAACGCGCTCGAGCTGGTCGTCGACAGCCCGTGGTACGTCCACCAGCCGTCGGGCGCGCTGCTCGATCTCACCCTCGACGACGCCGAGATCCTCCGCCAGACGGAGGAGCTCTGTCGCGCCACCGGGGACTGGCAGCCGTACGACGACTGGCGCGAGCAGATCGCGCGCCGGATCGCCGCCGACCAGGCCCGCCTCGGATAGGCGGTCGGTGTTCGAGATGAAGCGAGTGGACACGCCGGTGCTCGTCGTGGGTGCCGGTCCGGCCGGCATGACGGTCTCCCTCCTCCTGTCGCGGCTCGGCATTCCGAACCGCGTCGTCGAGCGGCGCGCCGCGCCCCAGTCCGCCCCCGCAGCGCACGTCGTCAACGCGCGCACCTTCGAGATCTTCCGCGCCGCGGGGGTCGACATGCGGGCGATCGCCGCCGCGTGCAAGAACCCGGCGGACTCCGGCCAGGTGCTGTGGGTGACCACGCTCGCCGGCCAGGAGCTCGGCCGTCTTCCCTTCGAGCGGCAGGGAGACGACGCGCTGGCGTTCACGCCGACGCCGCTCCGCAATCTCTCCCAGCACCGCCTCGAGCCGATCCTCCTCGACGAGCTGCGACGCTGCCCGGACGTCACCGTCGCCTACGGGCACGCGTGGGAGGTCGCCGAGCAGGACGGGGAGGGCGTGACGTCGAGAATTCGCGACCAGCAGAGCGGGGCGGTCTACGAGGTCAGGAGCCGCTGGTTGATCGGCGCCGACGGTGCCGCCAGCCCGGTCCGGAAGCTCCTCGGCATCGAGCCGATCGGGCCCGACCGGCTGCAGAGCTTCGTGATGATGCACTTCGAGGCGAATCTTCGTGCGCTCGTCGGCCACCGACCCGGCGTCCTCTACTGGACCACCACGCCCGGGGCGACGGGCGCCTTCGTCGCGCACGACATCGACTCGACGTGGGTCTACATGCATCCGTGGGACCCCGATCGGGAGTCGCTGGAGCAATACTCCGACGGCCGGTGCACGGAGATCGTCCGGCGGGCGATGGGGACGGACGCGCATCCGTTCGCCATCCGTACGGTCCGGGCCTGGACGATGACCGCCCAGGTGGTCGAGCGCTACCGCGAGCGGCGCATCTTCCTGGTCGGCGATGCCGCGCATCGCTTCCCTCCCACCGGTGGCCTCGGCCTCAACACGGGGGTGCAGGACGCGCACAACCTGGCGTGGAAGATCGCGGCGGTGGAGGCGGGCTGGGCGGACGACGCGCTGCTCGACACCTACGACGCCGAGCGGCGCCCCGTGGCGCAGGCGAATGCGGACGTGAGCTTGCAGAACGCGCTGCGCATGAGCGAGGTCTATCAGGCCCTGGCGGCGGAACCCCTCGACGAGGATGCCGCGACGACGCCCGGCGATGCACTGCGCAGCGCCATCGCACACCAGGCCGAGCACTTCGACATGCTCGGGCTGCAGCTCGGGTTTGCCTACCAGTCGGATGCCATCGCGGTCGAGAGCAACGGGACGCCAGCGCGAGCCGGATCGGTGCGCGAGTACGTGCCGAGCGCACGTCCGGGGGCGCGCGTCCCGCACGCATGGGTGAAGCGCGCCGGCACTCGCCTCTCGAGCCTCGATCTCTTCCGCTACGATCGCTTCACGCTGGTGGCGGGTCCGGCGGGGCACCCCTGGGAGGCGGCCGCCGCCGGTCGGATACCGCTCGATCGCCTGCTCATCGGACGGGACGTCGTCGACGAGGGCGGGCTCTGGACGACGCTCCTCGGCATCGACGCCGACGGCGGGGTGCTGGTGCGCCCCGATCAGCACGTGGCGTGGCGCGCCCGGCACGGCGTGGCCGACTCCGCCGACACGCTGTCGCACGTGCTGGCGGCGGCCGTGATGGGTCCAGGGAGGGAGCGGAGGAAGTGAATCTCGGACTGGAAGGCCGAAGGGCGATCGTGTGTGCCTCGAGCAAGGGGCTCGGCCGGGCCTGCGCGCTGGCCCTCGCGCGCGAGGGGGTCGCGGTCGTCGTCAACGGTCGCGACGTCGAGCGCGTCGAGACGACGGCGGCCGCGATTCGCCGCGAGACCGGCGCGCGGGTCATCGCGGTGGCGGCCGACCTGTGCAGCGAGGAGGGCCGCGAACGGCTGGTCGCCGCCTGCCCGGAGCCGGACATCCTGGTCACCAACAACGGCGGTCCGGCGCCCGGTCGTTTCGAGGACTGGGATCGCGCGGCCTGGCTCGCCGCCCTCGAGCAGAACCTCCTCGCGCCCGTCCTCCTGATCCGGGCCGTGATCGGCGGGATGCGGGCACGCCGGTTCGGCCGCATCGTCAACATCACCTCGGCGATGGTGAAGTCGCCGCACCCGCTCATGGGCCTCTCCACGGCGGCGCGCAGCGCGCTGACGGCGGCGTGCAAGGGCCTCTCGCGCGAGGTTGCCCGCGACAACGTCACGATCAACAACCTCCTTCCCGAGCGCATCGACACCGATCGTCAGCGGTTCATGGCCGGCCTGCAGGCGGCGGGCCGCGGGATCACGCTTGAGCAGGCGTACGAGGAGATCGCCGCCTCGTTGCCCGCCAACCGGCTCGGGACCCCCGACGAGCTCGCGGCCGCGTGTGTCTACCTCTGCAGTGCGCAGGCCGGCTTCGTGTCGGGTCAGAACCTGCAGATCGACGGCGGCTCGTACGCGGGCCTGGTCTGAGGCGCCTCCCCGGGGCCCGGGACACGACGGCCGGTCCCCCGGGAAGCCCGCGGCTCTTGAAGCTCCGGGCGCGGCATGCTCTGTGGGCGCACCGCGTGTTCCCGAGGGCGGTGCGGAGGGAAGAGGTGGTCCGGATGAGCGCTGGAGGCGCGCGCCTGCTGGTTGCGGCGCTCGTCTGTCTGCTGCACGCCGTCCCGGTGACGGCGGAGGACGTCGCCGCGGCCGCCGCTCCCGACGTCGCGGCTGCCCCGGCGGCGGACTACGATCCCTGGCAGTCCTTCAACGAGCGAACCTTCGCTTTCAACTACCGCATCCTGGATCGGTACATCATGAAGCCCCTTGGTCACGCCTGGGACTGGCTTCTTCCCGACCAGGTCCAGCGGAGTCTGGACAACGCCTTCGTCAACCTCGAGATGCCCCGGCGCTGCGTGAACCACCTCCTCCAGGCGCGGCCGCGGTCCGCGGGCGTGGAGGTGGGGCGGTTCATCGTGAACACCACCGCCGGCGTGGTCGGTCTCTTCGACGTGGCAGACCGGATCGGGCTTCACGGCAGCGACGCCGACACCGGACAGACGTTCGGCGTGTGGGGCATCGGGCCGGGCCCGTACCTCGTGCTGCCCTTCCTCGCCCCCCTCAACGTGCGCGACGGGATCGGCCAGGCCGTCGACGGCGCCCTCGACCCCGTCGGCTACCTGTTCCCCGTTCCGCTCGCCGTGACCGTCTCGGTGACGGCCGTGCGCCGCGTGAACGGCCGCTCGCTCCAGCCCGCGGCCTTCGAGAACGTCGAGGACACCGTGATCGACGTCTACAGCTCGGTCCGGAACGCCTACCTGCAGCGACGGCACGCGGCGGTCCTCGAGGGAAAGGCCGACTCGGCGTGCTCCTGCTTGCGGTCCCCGTCCGGGACGCCGCCGCCGTTGACGAGCCCCTGAGGGGCGCGCTCAGCGCGCGCTGAACCGCCGGCGGAAGAGGATGAACCCGAGGGCGAGCGCGGTCGCGCCGTGCGCCAGCAGCACCCCGACCGGGACCGCCATCGCTTCCATCCCACGGTCGCGGAGCACAAGGTCGTTGAGACCCTGCATCGCCCAGGTGGTGAAGAACGCGGGACTGATGCGGCTCATCCACGCGGGCTGAATCGACTGGGGCCACCAGAGTCCCCCGAGAGCCGAGAACGTCATCACGAATGTGAGCCCGAGGGGGAGGGTCTGCTCGCGGGTGCGGGCGAGCCCCGCGACGAGCATGCCCACCGCCACGGTCGCGAATACCACCGCCAGCGCGAGCACCAGGAACGCCCAGGGCGAGGAGCCGAGCGAGACGCGGAACATCCAGTGGCCCCAGAGGAAGAGGCAGACGATCTGCACCAGGCCGACGACGAAGCGCGCGCCGAACTTGCCGAGCAGGAGACGGGTGAAGCCCCCCGGAGCGACCAGGAGACGGGGCAGCGTTCCCCAGTCGCGCTCGTCGTGCATGCTCATGGCCGTTCCGAAGATGACGGCCATGAGGACGAACATGAGCGAGAAGCCCGGAACGTTCTGCTCGAAGGCCGTCACCGAGAGGCGGTTGCCGGTGAGGTTCTTCTCCTTGAGCGTGATCTTGTCCTCGGAGAAGGGGTCGGCGAGCGCGGCGGCGTCCTTGTCCATCAGGAGGAGCAGTACCTTGATCGCCTCGAGGTCGCTGCCCGCGGCGGGGTCGGTGAGCAGCTCGATCTCCGTGGAGCGGCCCTGGAGGTACTGCTTGCTCAGCTGGGGTGGGAAGGCGATGGCGGCCGCGGCCCTGTTGACGTCCCGCACCAGGTGCACGGCCTCGGCCCGGCTGACCTCGCGTACCTCGGCGTGCTCGCCGAGGAGCTTCATGAACGTGCTCGCGACCGGGCCACCATCCTCGTTCACCACCGGCACGAGCAGGCGGGGTCCGCTGTCGCTGTGGAACAGCGCCTCGGCGATGATCGTGACCACCAGCACGGGCACGAGGATGGCGAAGAGCATCGCCCAGCGATCGCGCACGAAGATGCGCAGGTCCTTGCGGAAGACGGCGAGCATGGGGGGCGGCTAGCCCGCCGCGGCGGCGCCGTCCACCTTCTTGCGCAGCAGCTCGAGGAGATCCTGGAAGCTGCTCTTGGCGAGGGCAGTATCGAACTGTGCCCGGAAGTTCTGCGCGAGGCTGACCTGCTCGACCATGATGTCGGTCGCCCGCCAGCCGCTCTCGGTGTGATGCAAGGTGTAGTCGACGGCGAACCGATCCCGCGGGGTGACGATCTCGGTACCCACGGTGGCGGTGTCGCCGGTCACGCGCTCCTCGCCGTAGGTGAAGTCGGGTGCGTCGAAGAGGAGCAGGCGCTGCACGTAGGTCCGGATGAAGAGCTCGCGGAAGAGCCGCAGGAACTCCGCGGTCTCCTCGGGAGTCCTCCCGTCGAGGTGCTTGCCCGCAGCGAGCCGGGCGAGCGCCTCGGTGTCGAGGAAGTCGCGCAGGACGTCGCGCAGCGCGAGCAGCTTCTGCTGGCGGTCGCCGCTGCCGCGGACGATCGTGTTGCTCTGCTCGAGCGCGCGGCGGGTCACTGCCCGCGGGCTGTCGGGCGCATCGGTTGCCGTCGCCCGGCCGGCCGCGACCAGCAGCAGCACGGCGCCGAGTCGAGCGGCGCGCGTCATCAGTCGCGCAGCTCCTTGCCGGTGAGCTCGAGGAACACGTCGTCGAGGGTGACGGGGCTGACGCGTGTCTGCACGATGGGCTGACCCAGGTACCCGGCCGCGGCATAGACGCGGGGCAGCACCTGCTGGGCGCGGGTGGTGAAGACGCGAACCTCGTTGCCCACCGTCTCGACCCGCTCGACGTACTCCATGCGCTCGAGGGCGGCGACGCTGAGCGGCGGGCGCGCCAGCCGCAGCTCGATCACCTCGGTCGAGTGCGAGAGCTCGAGCAGCTCGGCGAGCGTCCCGAGGGCGATGATGCGGCCCTCGTCCATGATCGCGATGCGGTCGCAGAGGTTCTCGGCCTCCTCGAGGTAGTGGGTGGTGTAGAGAATCGTCATCCCCCGGGCACGGAGTGTCCGGACCGCGTCGAAGATGTGCGCGCGGGACTGCGGGTCGACCCCCACCGTAGGCTCGTCGAGGAGGACGAGCCGGGGCTTGCTCACCAGGGCGCACCCGAGGTTCAGCCGCCGGCGCATGCCACCCGAAAAGGTCCCGACCCGATCGTCGCTGCGGGCGGTGAGGCCGACGGCCTCGAGCGCCTCGCCGATCCGGGCCGGACGATCGCGGCGCGGCACGCCGTACAGCTCGGCGAAGAAGGTGAGATTCTCCGCTGCCGTCAGGCTCGGGTAGAGCGCCTCCTCCTGCGGAGCGACGTTCAGCATTCGGCGCACGGCCGTCACGTCCTGCACGACGTGCTTGCCATAGACCCACACGTCACCGCTGGTCGGACGGATGCGCGTCGAGATCATCGAGAGGGTGGTCGTCTTCCCCGCCCCGTTCGGCCCGAGCAGACCGAAGATCTCTCCCTCGTGGATCTCGAAGGAGATGCCGCGCACCACCTCGCGCCCGTCGTGCTCCCGCCGCAGATCGCGCAGCGCGACGGCAGTCGACACCGCGCGCACCTCCGGGCGGGGGTGTGCGGGCTCCGGACTCCGGAAGGCAGCCGGCTTCAGCGGGTGCAGCGCCATTCGATCAGTGGGCGCTCCAGAGGCCCGCGCCCGAAATTCCACGCGCAAGAACGATAAACGCTGCCACCCACGGTGCGCGGAGTCAACCTCCGGTACCCCCGCGCGCCGTCCTGGCCAGGCTTCATCTGGGCTTCATCGGGGGGACGCCCCGTGGCGAAAGACCCCGGGGTTCCTTCATCCCGGCACCTCCCATAGCCTTGGCCCGAGCAGGGAGGGCACCAGACATGAGCGATAAGTCGAAGGCCGTCGTCGTCGGCGTGGGACCCGAAGCCGGGCTGGGCGGAGCCCTCTGCGAGCGGTTCGTCCGGGAAGGGCTCCACGTCTTCGTGGCGGGACGGACCCCGGCGAAGGTCGAGGCGCTGGTCACCACGCTCCGCAACGCCGGCGGCCGGGCGACGGGCGTACCCACGGACACGACGATCGAGCGGGAAGTCGTCGCGCTGTTCGATCGCGCCGAGAAGGAGGGCGAGGGCGTCCTCGACCTCGTGGTCTACAACGCCGGCAACGCGGCGATGGGGCAGGCCCACGACATGGAGGCGAGCTTCTTCGAGCAGGTGTGGCGCGTGGGCTGCTTCGGTGGCTTCCTGGTCGGGCGCGAGGCCCTGCGGCGGATGTTGCCGCGTGGCCGCGGTACCCTCCTCTTCACCGGGGCGACCGCGTCGCTGCGCGGCAAGCCGAACACGACGGCCTTCGCCGCCGCCAAGGCGGGGCTGCGGTCGCTGGCGCAGTCGATGGCCCGTGCCTACGGGCCGCAGGGAATCCACGTGGGGCACGTCGTCGTCGACGGCGGTATCGCCGGCGATAAGATCATCAAGGGCATCCCGCAGTTCGCGCAGGCGATGGGCGAGGACGGCCTCGTCAGTCTCACGGGGCTCGCCGATGCCTACTGGTACCTCTACCGGCAGCCGCGCGCGGCGTGGACTCACGAGCTCGACCTCAGAACCTTCAAAGAGTCCTTCTGATGTCGGCGAAGGTCTGCGTGGTCGCGGGGGCCGGTCCCGGCACCGGCAGGGCGCTCAGCCGGCGGTTCGCCGCCGGCGGGTACCGCGTCGCGATGCTGGCCCGGGACGCCGGGCGGCTGGCGGCGCTCGAGCGGGAGATCGAGGGCAGTCGCGGCTACGCCGTCGACGTCGCCGACGCGGCGGCCGTGAAGCAGGTCGTGGACCGCATCCGCACCGATCTGGGGACGCCCGGCGTGCTCGTCCACAATGCCGTGAGCGGCCACTTCGGCGAGTTTCTCGACGTGCCGCCCGAGGCCCTCGAGCAGACGTTCCGCACCAACGTGCTGTCGCTCATGCTCCTCGGTCAGGCGATCGTTCCCCACATGCTCGCCGCCGGCGGTGGAGCGATCGTGGTCACGGGGAACACGTCGGCCTGGCGGGGCGTGGCGAACTTCGCCGGCTTCGCGCCGTCCAAGGCGGCCCAGCGAATCCTCGCGCAGTCGATGGCGAGGAGCCTGGGGCCGAAGGGAATCCACGTGGCCTACGTCGTCATCGACGCGGTGATCGACGTGCCGTGGACCCGGCAGGCCTTCGCGTCGAAGCCCGACGAGTTCTTCGCCAGCCCCGCGGGAATCGCGGACACGGTCTTCCACGTCGCGCACCAGGACCGAGCGGCGTGGACCTTCGAGGTCGACCTCCGCCCCTTCGGGGAGAAATGGTGAGGCGGTAGGAGAACCCTTCAGGCCGCGCGCGAGAGCGGTCCGAGTCGAACGGGCACACCGTTCAGGATCGACTGGCCGATGATCGGCTCGACCACCGCGTCGTCGATCCAGTCGTTGATCGACACGCCCGCGTGGCTGCCGGCCACCTTCTGCCATCGTGCGCTGTCGGCATGACCCCAGCCGTGCGGCAGGCTGACCACCCCGGGACGCATGTCCTCGGTGACCGCGACCCGCACCGTGCCGCGATGGACACGGCTCTCGAGGAGCGCGAGCTCCCCATCCCGCACCTGGTAGCGGGCGGCGTCGTCCGGATGCACGTAGAGCACGCAGCGCTCGCGACCCGAGACCAGCGACGGCAGGTTGTGCATCCAGGAGTTGTTGCTGCGCAGCTCGCGGCGGCCGATCAGCACCAGGCCGTCGTCGCCGCGCCGGGTGTCGAGATCGCGCTCGAGCGCCGCCATCGCCTCCAGCATGCAGGGCGACGCCAGGTGGATGCGCCTGTCCCGGTGGTAGAGGCGCCGCTCGACGCCGGTCTGCAGCGGACCCAGATCGATGCCGTGGGGCGCGGCCTTGAGCTTCTCGAGCGTGAGGCCGCCGGACCACGGCAGGAAGCGATCACCGTAGGGCCCGAGCCGCAGGAGCAGAGCGAGGAACCCCGTCGGAGTCCAGCGCACGCCGAGCGGACGGAGCCAGCGCAGCAGGCGGTCGAGCCAGGGATCGCCCAGCGCGCCGCCGCCCAGGCGCTCGGTCAGCTCGAGGAGGATCTCCCAGTCGGCGAGCTCGCCCTGCTCGCGCTCGACCACCGGGGGCGACCAGCGCGCGATGTTGCGCACGGCGACGGCGGCGAAGAGGAGATCGATGTGGTCCTCGGCGAGGTTCCAGCACGGCGGCAGGATCACGTCGGCGTGGCGCGTGGTCTCGTTGATGTAGATGTCGATCGACACCATGAAGTCGAGCCGGTCGAAGGCAGCGGCGAGGCGCTTCCCGTTGGGTACCGAGAGCACGGGGTTGCCGGCCAGCGTCACCATCGCGCGGATCTGGCCCTGACCCGGGGTCTCGATCTCGTCCGCCAGGATGGCGGCAGGGAGATCTCCGAGCGTCTCGGGCAGGTCCCGCACCCGGCTCCGCCAGCGGTCCCGCCCATCCAGGCCGCCCATGCGTGCGACGCGGGCGATGTCGAAGGCCGGTGTGGTGAACATCGGACCGCCCTCCCGCCCGAGCCGTCCCGTGACGATGTTGAGCAGGTCGGTGGCGAAGGTCGCGACGGTGGCGTGGGCGCCCACGCACACGCCGACGCGTGAGTAGCAGACCGGCGCGCGCGCCGCGGCGAACTCGAGGGCGAGCCGCTCGATGGTCTCGGCCGGCACACCGACGAAGGTCGCGACGCGCGCCGGCGTGAACGCCGCCAGCCGTTGCTCGATCTCGGACCATCCGGTGGTCGTGCCGTCGAGGAAGCGCCGGTCGACGCGCCCGCGCTCGACCAGGACCCGGGCCATCGCCAGCAGGAAGGCCGCGTCGCCACCGGGGCGGATCGCGACGTGCTCGTCGGCCTCCTTCGCGGTCTCGGTGCGCCGCGGGTCGACGACCACGATCTTGCCGCCGCGCGCACGCACGGCGCGCAGCCGCCGCCGCATGTCGGGCGCGGTCATGACGCTCCCGTTCGAGATCATCGGGTTGCCGCCGAGGCAGAGAAAGAAGTCCGTGCGATCGATGTCCGGGATCGGAATCGAGACCGACGAGCCATAGAGCTCGTAGGAGGTCACGACCCGCGGGTTGGCGTCCTGCGAACCCGTGCTGAAGCGATTCCTGGTGCCGATGGCCTTGGTGAGCGAGCTCACCATGAGGAGCGCACCGTGGTTGTTCCCCGTGGGATTGCCCCAGTAGAACCCGATCGCGTCGCTCCCGTGCTGCTCGCGGATCGCCCGCAGGCGGCTCGCCACCAGGTCGAAGGCCTCGTCCCACGAGATCTCCTCGAAGTCGCCCGCCGCGGTGCGGCGTACTGGACGGCGCAGGCGATCGGGATCGGTGTGGATGTCGGCGATGGCGATGCCCTTGGGGCAGACGTAGCCCTTGGAGAAGACGTCGTCGTCGTCGGGACGCACGGACAGGATGCGGTTGTCCTCGACCTCGAAGGCGAGCCCGCAGGTGGCCTCGCAGAGCGAGCAGGTGTGAAAGACGGTGTGCGCCATCGGAGCCTCCTCGACGATCTCAGTCCGACGTGTCCTTGAGCA
>DATILR010000128.1:0-3215 GCA_035476275.1 Binatus sp. (SeqCode)
GCTCGGCGGCACGGCCATTGCTCCCCACGATCTCGTCCGTCACGCGATGTCCGATATCGAGTTCTTCCAGCTGTCTCGTGGGGGCAGGTGCCGCGAGGTCAACGAGGACGCCGTCGGCTGCTGGCCACATGCAGACGGGATCGTCCTCGCGGTCGCCGATGGTCTGGGCGAGCAATCCGCCGGCGAATTGGCGAGTCAGCTCGCCCTCGAGGTGCTCCCCGCCGAGCTGGGGCAGGCGCCCACCACGTGGCCGCTGACCACACGCCTTCGTCGCGCCGTCCAGGCGGCGAACGTGGCGATCTATCAGAAGGCGATCACCGTGCCCGAGCTGCAGGGAATGGCGACCACGCTCACCGTCACGGCGCTCGTCGGCGGCGCGCTCGTCACCGCCCACGTGGGCGACTGCAGGCTCTGGCTCTTCCGCGACGGCGCCCTCACTCAGCTGACCAAGGATCACACGTGGGTGTGGGCGCACGTTCCCGGGGCCCCCTCCGTGGAGCAGGTGCGCAACCAGCCACGCCGTTACTCGCTTCCACGCTGTCTCGGCCGGGAGCTAGTCGTCTCGATCGACATCCTCTCTCTCGAGCTGCGGGCGGGAGACGTGATCGTCCAGTGCAGCGACGGCGTCCACACTGCCCTCGGCGAGGACGACATCCAGGAGCTCCTCGAGGCACATCCCCCCGCGGCCGCCTGCCAGGCGATCCTGCGCCGTGCCGGGCAGCTCGACGGAAGCGACGATCTCAGCGTGCAGGTCGCCGCCGTGCGCGACGTGCCGCTGGTCGCGCGCCGGTGGTGGCCGTTCAGCCGCGTGGCCGAGCGCGTCTAGCGGCGCTTCACCCTATGCCGTCGCTCCGCCGTCCACCGGCAGCGCCACCCCGGTCACGTACGAGGCATCGTCGGAGGCGAGGAAGAGCGCCGCCGCGGCGATCTCCTCCGGACGCGCGAGGCGTCCCATCGGCGCCCGCCCCGCCACGCCGGCGAGTCCGGAATCCCCCGAGCCACTGGTCGCAACGAACTGTCGGAGGAGCGCCGTATCGGTACCACCCGGGCAGAGGCAGTTGACGCGGATGTTCTCGCGCGCCAGCTCGCGGGCGAGCGAGCGGGTGAGCAGGATGACGCCCCCCTTTGAAGCGCAGTACGGCTCGTTCATCGCCTGGCCCTGCAGGCCCGACTGCGAGGCCACGTTCACGATGACGCCGCGCGAACTCCGCCGGAGGTGCGGCAACGCCTGCCGACAGCAGAGGTAGACCGCACGGAGATTGACGGCGAGGATCCGATCCCACGCCGCAGGCTCCAGGCGATCGAAGGGCACGAAGCTCCCCACGCCGGCGTTGTTGACGAGAACGTCGAGCCCCCCGAACCGCTCCACGGCGGCGTCGATCATCGTCCGTACCTGGGACTCGTCGGTCACATCGGTGCGCACGAACTCTGCCCGCCCACCGCGGGCACTGATGGCGGCCGCGGCCTCCCCGCCCGCTGTCCCGTCGACGTCGGCGAGCAGCACCGCCGCACCCTCGGCAGCGAAGCGCTCCGCCACTGCCCGACCGATCCCGTTCGCCGCACCGGTGATGATGGCCGCTCGTCCGGCGAGCCGCATCAGCCGATCGGGTGCCGCGCGAGGAAGCGGAGCACCCGCGTCGAGAAGGCCTTCGGACTCTCGAGGAAGCAGGCGTGCCCCGACCCGGGCAGCAGCATCACCTCGGCGCTGAGCAACGACGCGGCGATCGCACGCGAGTAGCGGCTGGGCGTCAGGATGTCGTCCTCGCCGACGAGGAGCAGCGTCGGCGTCCGGAGCAACGCGAGGAGGTCGAGCGTGTCGTGGGCGAGGCAGGCGGCCACCTGTCGCTGGTAGGCAGGGACGGACTTGAGCGGGCTGCGCTCGCGCAGCGTCGCCTGCCAGGCCACCACTTCGGGCGGCGGCGCGGCCAGGAAACGGTGCGTGAAGGCCCACGGGGAAAGCGCCGCAAGAAACTCCTCCGGCGAGAGGACCTCGACCAGGCGATTCCAGGAGGCGAGCACCGCGGCGAGGAAGGGGTCGGTTCGCCCCCACGTGGAAGCCAGCACCAGGCTCACGACGCGCGTCGGGGCCATGAGCGCCACGTGCTGGGCGATCGCTCCGCCCATCGAGGCGCCGACCAGGTGGAAGCGCTCGATCCCGAGGTGGTCCATCAGGCCGATGGCGTCCATCGCCATCTCGCCGAGCCCGTAGGGGCCTCTCGCCTCGTCGCTCGCCCCCGCGTCGCGGTTGTCGAGGAGGACGACGCGGTGGTGGCGGGAGAGCTCGGGGCGCACGAAGTGCCAGCCCTGATGGTCGCCGCCGAGCCCCATCAGGAGGAGCACCGGCTCGCCCGCACCCGCCTCGTCGTGGAACAGCTCGAGGTCGCCAACGCGCGTCCGCGGCATGGCGCGGAAGTGTGGGCCGCCTCGCCCGCGCAAGTCAACCCGCGCCCTTCCATCGGGACGTGCGCATGCTAGGGTCGGCGGATGCACGAGAAATTCACCCCGCTCACCGCCGAGCTCTACGGCTACCTGCTGGCCCACAATCCGGCGCCCGACCCCGTGCTGCGGGATCTCGCAGCCGAGACCGAGGCTCTCGGTCCCATCAGCCTCATGCAGGTCGCCGTCGAGCAGGCGGTCTTCCTCACCCTGCTCGGCCGTCTGCTGGGCGCCCGGCGGGCCGTCGAGGTAGGGACCTTCACCGGCTACAGCGCGATCTCGATCGCCCGCGGTCTCGCCCCGGATGGTCAGCTGATCGCCTGCGAGCTGAGCGAGGAATGGGCCGCCGTCGCCCGGCGCTACTTCGCGCGTGCCGGCCTCACCGAGCGGATCAACCTCCGTCTCGGACCCGCGATCGAGACACTGCGCAACCTTCCCCGCAAGCCGGAGATCGACCTCGCCTTCATCGACGCCGACAAGACGGGCTACCGGGCCTACTACGAGGAGCTCCTGCCGCGCCTGCGTCCGAACGGCGTCATCGTGTTCGACAACGTGCTCTGGATGGGGAGGGTGGCGGACCCGGCCGAGAACGACGAGAGCACCCGAGCCATCCGCGAGCTGAATGACTTCGTCGTCCGAGACGAGCGGGTTGACGCGGTCATGCTGCCGGTCGCTGACGGGGTCACGCTGGTGCGGAAGCGCTAGCGTTTGAAGCGTGCAATCCCGTCCGCGGGAGCGGGGGGCGCCCGGCCGGCTCCCGGTCCTCGGGCAAACGGCGT
>DATILR010000129.1:0-3694 GCA_035476275.1 Binatus sp. (SeqCode)
GTGCGGCACGTCGTAGCGGTCGCGCTGGATGGTGAGCCCGGACCGGCCGGGCGGATTCTCGACCCGCTCGGGCGACTCGGTCCCCAGGCCAAAGGTCTCGGGCTTGTAGAAGAGGTCGAGGTCCGTCGGCCCGATCGCATCGAAACGGGGCGTGAGGTTGTCGTAGAGGGGAATCTGGTCCCGCGTGTGGATGTTGAAGGGCAGGCCGCCGAACTGTCCAGGTGGAAGGACGTTGAGCACCGTGCCGGCGGTGTCGACGGGCTGAGCGCGTGCCGGTGCGACGGTTGCCGCGAGGACGAGCGTGGCGAGCCAGTGGAACCGAGCGGACCCCAGCGTGCGCTTCATGTGAGAACTCCGTGTCGGGGAGATGGATCGTTGCCGAGCGCCGCGGATATACGACGACGCCCCGCCGAGCGTCCATCCGCCGCGCCGTCCGTCAGCGTCGGGCCGTGACGATCCAGGCCGCCGACCCCATTTGCACGCCCGCCCCGCCGTGGAACGGCGCGAGGGCCTCGCGCACGGCCGCTGCCACCTTGGGCCGCACGGCGGGATCGGCCTCGCGCAGCGCGGCGCTCGTCGGCCCGACGCCCCGGAGCAGGAACTCGACGGTCTGGTCGAGCGA
This sequence comes from Binatus sp. (SeqCode), assembly GCA_035476275.1. Lineage (GTDB taxonomy): Bacteria > Desulfobacterota > Binatia > DP-6 > DP-6 > DP-23. The sequence continues at coordinate 623 of DATILR010000129.1, forward strand.
TGCGCCACCGCCGACGGTCAGCGTCTCGCGGAGGTCTGCGAAGGCGATCTCCGCGAAGCCTGCCCGTGCAAGGATCCCGCGGACGCGCTCGGCGTCGGCGAACGAGAAGGGGCCCGGCGTGCCGGGTGCGGGTGGCGGAGGCAGCGTGATGTAGCGCGCCGCGACCTCCAGGGGCAGCGCCAGCCAGGGATTTTCCCGCAGCGACTGCCAGCACACGAAGGCCACGCGGCCACCGGGTCGGAGGGCCGCGTGCAGATTCGTGAAGGCCGCCGCCGGGTCGGCGAAGAACATGACGCCGAAGCGCGAGAAGACGAGATCGCACTGACCGGGTGCGAACCGGTGCGTCTGCGCGTCGGCATTCTCGAAGCGGACGTTCGCGAGCTGTGCGGCGCGCGCCTGCGTGGCCGCTCGCTCGAGCATGGGCGCCGACAGATCGATGCCGACCACCGTACCCTGGGGCCCGACGCGCCGGCCGAGCTCGATCGTGGTGTCGCCGCAGCCGCAGCCGACGTCGATCGCGCGTTCACCTGGTGCGACGCCGACCACGTCCATGGCCCGCCGGCCGAGGGCGCCCAGCTGCTCGTCCAGCGCCTGCTGGAAGGCCGTCCACTTGGCGCCGGCCGTCTCGTTCCAGTAACGGATCTGCTCGGCGTTCGGACCGCTCGCCTCGAGGGGCACCATGCGGTACCACTGGCGGCTCGTACGGGCGAATGCAAGTGCGAGGAATGCCCGCGCGAGCGGGAGAAGAGCGATGACGAGTGCAGCCAGGGCGACCCTCCGCGAGCGACGCGAAGCCGTCGTGCGCGAGCACATGGAGTCCGAGAATCGGCAGGAGTTCGAGGTGACGCTCCGTACCTTCGCGCATCCACGCTACGAGCTGATCGCGACGGGCGAGGTATTCGACGGCGAGGCCGCCGTCCGCGGCTACTACGCCGCCTCGCGCGCGGCGTTCCCCGATCAGCGAAACGCCGTCCACGCCATCCACCACGCCGACGACGCCGTGATCGTGGAATTCGACCTCCTCGGAACCCACCGGGGACCGTTCCGCGGCATCCCGGCCACCGGCCGGGCGTTCACGTGCCGGATGGTGGCGCTCTTCCTCTTCGACGGGGAGCGGATCGTCTGCGAGCGCGTCTACTTCGACGCGGCGACGATCCTCCGCCAGCTGGGCCTGGTTCCCGCAGGCGCCTAGTGGAAGAAGTGGCCGGCGTTCACGTCGAGCGCCTGGCCCGTCACCACGCGGGAGAGATCGGAGGCGAAGAAGACGACCGCACCGGCGATCTCGGCGGAGGTCGGGATGTGGTTGAGGGAGGTGCGCGACGCGATCTCGCGGTAGACCGCCTCGGGCGTCGTGCCCTGCTGCCGGGCGAGCTCGCGGAAGTAGCCTTCGAGTGACTTGCCCCAGATGTAGCCCGGCACGACGGAGTTCACGCGGATGCCGTGGGGACCCAGCTCGCGCGCCATCGTCTGCGCCGCGGCCATGAGCGCCCCCTTGGACGCGGCATAACCGCCGAAGCGCGGCTCGATGACCCGGATCGACATCGAGTTGATCATGATGATCGAGCCGCCACCCTGCGCCTTCATGTACGGGACGACCGCCTTCGAGAGCTCGATCGCCCCGAAGAGGTTGACGTCGAAGATGCGGCGCCAGGCCTCCATGCTCGCGTTCTCGACTGGCTCGTAGGGTCCACCCCGGTACGCGTTGTTGACCAGCACATCGACGCGGCCGAAGGCCTCGTGCGCCGCCTCGGCGAGCCGCCGGCAGTCTTCCGGCCGCGCGATGTCGGTCGGCACCGCCACGGCCCGGCGGCCGAGCGCCACGACCTCTGCCGCGACCTCCTCCAGGGCCCCCGCCGTGCGCGCGCCGAGCACCACGTGCGCCCCTTCACGCGCGAAAGCGAGCGAGATGTCCCGGCCCATCCCGGGACCGATTCCCGAGACGATGGCGACCCGGTCGGCAAGCAGCACGTCGGTATCCTCCGGCGCGCATTCGTAGCCGCCCGATTCCCGCTTGTCCACGCGGTCGCGGATCGCGCGACGAGGGACGCTTCCGGGGTGCTAGCGGGGCGCGCCGGACGCCTTCTCGTTCCGGCCGAGAAAGCGCGCGATCAGCTTGTCGAGAGGGATCAGCTGGTGAGCGCGAGCCGGCTCGGCCAGGGCGGCGGCGAAGCCGGCGGCGCGGTCCTGGCTCCCCGCCACCAGGACCGTGATCGGCGGTGGGTCGCAGGCGCCGAGCTGGGCCGCGATTCCGCAGGCGTCGCGTGCCGGAAGATCCAGGTCGAGCACCACGACCGCCGGACGCACGAGCGGCAGCAGCTCCTCTGCCTGCTTCGCGTTCCAGGCCATCGACACCGACATCCCCTGCCGCGCGAGCGCCTGCCGCAGGCTGACGAACGCATCGACGTCCTCGCCGACGGTCACCACCCGCGTGCCGCGGGTCGCGGTCTGCCCGAGCGACTTGAGGACGGCCTCGGGGTCGAGCCCGCGTGCCGCGGGCTCGATCAGGCCGAGCGGCAGGGCACGGCCGCCGGTCGCGTCAGCCAGGCAGCCCCAGAAGCGGGCCGAGCACCCCGCGGCGCGTAGCTCGAGCAGCACCTCGAGCGCGCGTGGGGTGGTGAGGTTCACCATCACGCGCCCGCCGGACAGCTCGGTGACACGCCCGGCGACACCGTCGGGCGCGACGACCGTGACCGGCAGAGCCTCGGTGCCCAGCCGCTCCCAGCTCCCGTCGACGTCGACCACGATCACCTGCGGAATTCCGGCTTGGGCGTCCGGCGTCGGGGCTGCCGGGGATGCCGCGCTGCCGCCTGTCCTCGGCGCCGGGCTGACAGTCGGGGGAGCCACGGGAGCCGCCGGGATCGCCTCCGCCGTCCGCTCGACCTCGAGGGCGGCGAGCGTCGCACGCAGCTGGTCGCACTCGCCGACCACCGTCTCCACGCGGGCGATGGCCGCGGCCGTTTCCGCCGCGCGCGCGCTGGCGAGCGCCTCCGCCTCGCGCTCCCGCTCCTCGAAGCGCGCCACGAGCTCCTGCTCCCGGCGGCGCGCCTCGTCGACCTCGCGGGCCAGCGCCTC
>DATILR010000130.1:0-7164 GCA_035476275.1 Binatus sp. (SeqCode)
CGCCCACGTCCCGTCGATGCTCACGGCCTGTCCGACGTGGTCCGTCGTGATCGTTCCGCTCAGGTGGTGGGCCACGAGGAGTTCAGATGCGGCGCTACACGTGAGGAACGGGAACGGCGGGGTGACGACGGCCGTCGATCCAAGCAAACCCGAGGTGGGCAACTCGAAGTCGGTTCCCTCGACCTGCCCGACAACGGGGTTCGGGGTGAACATGCACGACGACACGTTCCGGATAGCGCCGGGCACCTCAAAGGTGCCGCAGTCGCTGTAGCGAACCGTTGTGCTGCCGCTCGCGACATCTTCGTCCAGCAGGAGGAAGATGCTCGCCGTCGCGTCGAGGTCGCAGTTGATGTTGACCTGCCAGTTACCCCGGACATCGATCTGGTCTGCATCGACCTTCGGGGGTGCGGCAGACAACAGGAGGGCGGCGACCAATGCGAGCCGGCCAAGATCGCGAGACATACGTCCCTCCTGCGAGGGACCTAGCACCTGAAGGAGAGGCGGACAACGGGGCATCGGATGGACTGTACGCCAAGCGCGCGATCCGCCCAGCAAGCAACATGACCTCGTCCTCATGTGGCCACGCCATCTGTGGGGAGCGTCTCCGCCAGTGCGCGAAGCGCTGGCATGCGCGACGGCCGCCTTTGTCGACCCGCACGGCATCTCGCGGACCACATCGGCTCACTCGCACTGAAGAGCAACTACGATCCGAGCAACTTCTTCCGCTCGAGCCAGAACATCCAGCCCGCCGCGTAGACAGGACCTTCATGGCCGTGCGCGGACGAGTTCGGAAGCGCGCTGCATCTGCGAAGAAGCCGCCGCTTCCGAACTACCGAGAGGCCGCGAGGGGGCGGCGAGGCGGCCGACGCCGCCGCGCCCGCTACTGCACCTTGATGTAGTAGTTGAAGCGCTGGCCCTCGTAGCTCGCGGCGGGGCCGAAGGGCTCCGGGAGCCCGGTCCCAAACGGACGGCCGACGTAGCGCACCGGCGCCGTCGGATCGCTTTCGTCGATTCCGATCGACGCCTCCGCGTCGTAGACGCCGAACATCCAGTACTGCCCGGCGGGCAGCGGCGTGGCCGCCACCGGGATCTCCACCGGGCCGACGGTCAGCGTCGTGACCGGCGCGGACGCCATCAGGTGGTCGGGCTCGCCCATCGCGTTGGACGAGTACAGCCCGAGGACGACGTTCGGGCCGGCGGCCTTGGCGATGACGCAGAGGTGCGTCAGCGTCGAGCCCACGGTCACCACGAGGGGATCGCCGACCAGGTAGTCGGGCGAGTGGGCGCTCGCACTCGAGAACTCGACGAAGTTGCCATACGTGCCGGCGGCCGCGAGCGTCGTGCTCGTGGACGTCGACGTGGACGAGGTGCTGCTCGTCGTCGTGCTCGAACTGCTCGACGTGCTGGTCGATGTCGTCGTGGCCAGGCAGGCCCCGCACACGCTTCCCGTCCCCGCCGACGCGCCCCCAACCGCGGCGCAGCGCGCCTCGTCATGGGCAACTTTCGCTCGCAGCGTCGCGTCCGCCGGCACGCAGCAGAGCACCGCGGACGGCCGACCGCAGGTGGAGCGCGCCGCACAGGCGACCATCCCGCGCGTTGCGTCGGCCGGGCAGCCGCCGCGCTGGAGCGCGGTCCGGAATCTCGACATGCAGCGCACGTACTGCCCATGGGTCTCCGCCGCGTCGCACGGGCACGCCGCCGCGAGCGCCGCGGCCACGTCGTCGGGACACGGGATGGGTCCGAGCCGTTCGCTACGCGCGGCCGCGCCGGCGGGCAGCGCCAAGAGCACGATCAGGGCGAGCAGGCGTCGTGAAGCACGCATTGTCGACCTCCGTGGCGGAAGCGTCCAGGGAGATCGAATTGCGAGCCGTGTGCCACGAAGATGCGCCTTTGTTGGGACGGCGCCGACCGCGAACGGGTTGACGCTGCGACGTGCGCGCGGCGCCCGTCGGGCGCTACGGCGGGTGCTCCAGGACGCCCGCCGTCTCGCCGGGGAGGGCTACGCGAAGGACGCGCTACCTGCAGGCCTTCCTGTGACCCCGCTTGCGGCAGCTCTGCGAGCAGCAGTCGGCGTTCGCGGCGCAGGAGGCGCCGGACGGGAAGCAGGCGGCGAGCGTGGTCGTCGTGGTGCTGCTGCTGGTCGAGGTAGTCCTGGTCGAGGTGGTCGACGTGGTGGTACTCGGCGCGGTCGTGCTCGTCGGGGTGGGCGGCGGAGTCGTCGTCGTGGTGGTCGAGGCGGTCGATGTGGTGGTGCTCGGCGCGGTCGTGGTCGTCGTGGTGACCGGCGGAGCGGTCGTGCTCGTCGTGGTGGTGGGCGGAACAGTCGTCGTCGTGGTGGGGCTCGTCGGGCCCACCGCGGCGAGCAGATTCCGGGCATCGAAGCTGCCGAGGCCCGTCACCAGGTCGTAGCCGACGCCCGCGCTGTAGTCGCCGTTCGAGCCCGAGGTGATGTCGTGGAGGGCGGCGGTCCCGCAGAGGCCGTAGAGCAGCCCTCCCGGGTTGCCGAGCGCTCCGCCGCTCTGCTGCGCGAGCTCGGCAGCGAGCCCCGCCCACTGCGGAGCAGCGTCCGATGTGCCGCCGACGATCCACCACGAGCCGTTCTCGGTCACGTAGTTGCCCGGCGAGGTGTCGGCCTCGAGTGCCACGTCGGGAACGAGGCGCTGCGTGCCGGTGGGCACGCCGCAGCCCTTCTGGAAGGACGGGCGCGCGAACACCTGGCTCACGCCGCCGCCCGAGCCGCTCCACGCGCTCTCCGAGGCGTAGCCGCCGCAGCCAGGGCTCGACGATGTCATCCCCGAGCTGCACTTGGGGGTCGTTCCCCCGACGCCCATGACGTGCGGCGAGTTCGCGGGGTTGTCGACGCCGAGGAGGTTGCTGCAGTCGCGGCTGCCGCTGTCCCCGGAGGCGGCGAACCACGACTGCCCGATCGCGTTCGCGTTGGCGAAGATGTTGTCGTCGGTCTTCTGCGCAGCCGCCGAGATCCCCACCTCGCACGCGCCCCAGCTGGTGGAGACCGCATGGCCGGGGTTGTCGGTCACGATCCGGTTGTACATCGTCGTGAAGTCGGCGGACGAGGTCGAGGCCGCCATGTAGTTGAGGATGCGGGCGGCGGGCGCCGTGCCGTGGGCGTACTCGGTGTCGAGCGCGATCTCGATCGAGTTGTTGGCACTGAACGCGCAGCCCGAGGAGCCCGACGGACCGGTGCATACCTGCGCGCTGCCGGCCGGCAGCGGCGGGAGACCCCACTGGGTGTTGAAGGTCGTGTTGTCGGTATCGCGCCACGCGTAGGCGCCGGCGATGACGATGGTCTGGCCGGCACCCGAGACGGGGGTCGTGTTGTCGTAGAAGACGAAGACGTCGTTCGGACTCAGGTGGCAGCAGTTCGAGCCCAGCGCCGCCCGTGGCGCGGCGGCCGGCTGCACCGACCCCACGAGGGGATGCCGCTCACTCAGGTCGTCGAGCCCGATCACCCCCACCACGTAGCTCGCCATCGCGTCGGGCAACGAGGGCTCGTCGAACGCCGCGTAGTGCCGCCTGCCGCCCCGCTCGACGCCGTGGATCTCGACGCCGAAGGCGCGCTCGAGCGCCGCGACGCTGCCCGCCGCGCCGACCAGGAGGCGGTTCGGAAAGCGGTTCGTGACCCGCAGCCGCGCGCCGCGAAGATAGTCGACCACTGCCTGCTCCTGCGCCTCGGTCGGCGCGTAGAGGGCGTCGAAGTCCGGCTGAGTCAGGAACTGGTGGTAGCGAGGCGAGGCGGGGTCCTGAACGTCGGCCAGGAAGGCCTCGAGCCCCTCGCGGTCGCGAAGGTCCAGGCTCACCACCACGCGATGCCGCTCGGTGGCGGGGGCGCGGCCGAGATCGCGCGCGTCCTTCAGCTGGGGCGAGAGCGAGGGGGATTTGCCGGGTGCCGCCGTCGCCGGCACCGCCGCCAGGCCGGCCGCCAGCGCGACCAGCGCGAGTGAGCGAGCAAGGGTCAGTGACCGCATCGAGCCCTCCAGGTGCGAAGGGGCGCCGGGTCGATCCTCGAACACCCCCGTCAAGAAAATGCCGACACCCTCCGTGGTCCCCTGAGGCTAGCGCCGTCCTCGCGCAAGCGGACCCACGAGGAGAGCAAGGATCGTGCTCGGGCTGCGGAAGATGAGCCCCGGAGGTGTGCTGCCTGGACGGCGACGGCCGCTTCCGCTTGGACGCGCTCTTCTACCGGCGCCCTGGACGAAGGTGAACCCCGAGTACTCGCAGGCGGAAGGGCGGCACGCGCGGTTCGACCGGACCTCGTGGTTCAGCAGGTGGCTGCAGTCCAGAGGGGCATGCTAGGGACTTGGCCCATGCCGAGCGTCCCGAGACCCGAAGGGAGCCGAGGATGATCCTCCTGAACCCGCGAAGCCTCACCCGGCCCTACCCGGACGTCCGCTCCGCCGAGGTGATGCGCAAGACGGTCGAGTTCTTCGAGGCCAAGGGGAAGACCCGGCTGAAGGCGGACTACCATGCGCACGTCTGGTACGCCGACTTCCTCGACTTCGTCCGGCGCGAGCGCCTCTTTGCCACCATCTCGACGCCGGCCGGCTACGGCGCTCCCGACGCCCGCTGGGACACCTGGCGCATCTGCGAATTTGCCGAGATCCTCGGGTTCTATGGGCTCCAGTACTGGTACACCTGGCAGGTGACCGTGCTCGGCCTCGGACCCATCTGGATGAGCCGCAACGAGGAGCTGAAACGGCGGGCTGGGCGCTTACTCGAAGACGGCGGCATCTTCGCGTTCGGCCTCTCGGAGCGCGAGCACGGCGCCGACATCTACTCGACCGAGATGACGCTCACGCCCGTCGGCGAGGGTCGCTACGTGGCGAACGGTCGCAAGTACTACATCGGCAACGGCAACGCGGCCGCGCTCGTGTCGACGTTCGGCAAGCTGGGGGGCCGCGGCACGGGTGCGGGCGACTACGTCTTCTTCGCGGTCGACCCGCGTCGCGAGGGCTACGAGCTGGTGAAGAACGTGGTGGCGAGCCAGAACTACGTCTCCGAGTATGCGCTACACGACTACCCGATCACGGAGGGCGACATCCTGGCCAAGGGACAGGACGCCTGGGACAACGCCCTCAACACGGTGAACGTCGGCAAGTTCAACCTCGGATGGGCCACGATCGGCATCTGCACGCACGCCTTCTACGAGGCGATCCACCATGCCGCGAACCGCAGGCTCTACGGGATGCACGTCACCGACATGAGCCACGTCCGCCGGATGTTCGTGGATGCGTATGCCCGGCTCGTCGCGATGAAGCTCTTCGCGCTCCGCGCCGCCGACTACATGCGGGCGGCGTCGCCCGGGGATCGGCGCTACCTGCTCTACAACCCGATGGTGAAGATGAAGGTCACCACGCAAGGCGAGAACGTGATCGATCTCCTCTGGGATGCGATCGCCGCCAAGGGCTTCGAGAAGAACACGTATTTCGAGCAGGCGGCGGTCGACATCCGCGCGCTGCCGAAGCTGGAAGGCACGGTGCACGTGAACATCGCGCTCATCGTGAAGTTCATGCCGAGCTACTTCTTCGCCACCGCCGACTCGCCCGACGCCCTCCCCGAGGTCCCCCGGCGCGACGACGCGGCCAACGACGACTTCCTCTTCGCGCAGGGCCCGGCACGGGGCCTCGGCTCGATCCGGTTTCACGACTACCGGAAGAACCTGGCGAGCTGGGATCTCCCCAACGTCGCACGGCTCGCGGAACAGATCGAGGTCTTTCGCGAGATGCTCGGCACCGTGCCCCCGGACGAGGCGCAGCGACGGGACGTCGACTTTCTGCTCGCGGGCGGCGAGCTCTTCGCGCTCGTCGTCTATGCGCAGCTCATCCTCGAGAACGCGCGCATCTACGGCGTCGAGCCGGCACTGGTCGACCAGATCTTCGACGTCCTGGTGCGCGATTTCTCGCGTCATGCCGTCGAGCTCCACGGGCGACGCGCCAGCAACGAGTCGCAGATGGCGTTCGCGCTGCGCATGATCCGGAAGCCGGTCGAGGACGCCGCGCGCTACGACCGGGTATGGAACGAGATGGTGCTGCCGCTCCGGGACGCTTACGAGATGAGCCCGTGAGCGCCGGCGAGCCGGCGGCGAATCTGCAAGAAGTCCTGGTGACAGGAGAAGCGATACCCGTCGTCACGGCGGAAGGTTTGCTGCACGTACGCCTCGAGGTCGCGTCGCGGCACGGGGTAGGCTGATGGCGGCAGGTTCATCATGAACTCCGCGACGACGTAGGCGCGCTCGAAGTCCTGCGTCGTGACATGGGCGGGGACGGTCTCGAGCGTCACCGCGAGCTGCTGGCCGTGCTCGGCGTGGAGCCGCGTCACCAGGGCGCGGAGGTCGAAGCGCCACCCATAGAAGTGATCCAGCATCCGCATGCAATCGGTATCCTGGTTCTGGATGGCCACGACCAGCACCCCGTTCGCTGCCAGCCACGATGCCATGCGCTCCACGTGCGCCATCCACGCCTCGCCATCGATGTAGTAGAGCACGTGGGAGCAGAGCACGAGGTCGCCTGGCCGCGACGGGCTGGCTTCGAGGATGGTATCCGGCAGCACCTCGACCGATGGACAGTGCTGCGCCAGATCGGCGCGCAGGTGGGGGTTCGGCTCGATCGCGATCGTGCGCTCGAACGCGTCGGTGAACCAGGCGGTCACCTTGCCGTTGCCAGCTCCGGCGTCGACGAAGACCTGGCGCGACGGGAGCCCCGCGACGAGCTGGTCGAGCCAGGCGCGCGCCGTCGTCTTCTGGTCGGTGTGGTCCAGGAACACCTGGAACGCTCGCTGGTAGTCGCTGCTCAGTGAGCTGTAGAGCTCGGTCATCCGCATCGCGGGGCGACTACTATCACATCGACCCCTGAGACGCCTCCGCGAAGCGCAGTCCTGTCAAGGACGTCACCCTCGACTACTCGACGTGCCCCACATGTGGGAGCACGCTCCACTCAGCCCTCGCGCCCCCGACCTCCCGCGCAACCGGTGCAGCCAGGCAGGATCACCTTATCCCCGGGGCGGATGAGGTCCAGGTTGGAGATCCGCGGATTGAGGCGCTTCACCTGAAGGATGGCCTCCGCCTCCTGCAGCCGCGTCATGGTCTTGTGCGACAGGTTCCGGATGAGATTCAGGATCGACCCTCCCGCACGGACGACGACGGCCTGA
>DATILR010000131.1:0-1912 GCA_035476275.1 Binatus sp. (SeqCode)
GGCACCGTGTGGTCGGGGGGAACGAGAATCGTGTCGGGCATGTCGGGGACCTCGCGGGTCAGGGGCGGCCGGCCAGAGTGCGCAATCCGACAACCACTCGAATCTGGAAGGACAGGAAGGCGGCGATCTGGGAGAGCGTGACGATATCGGTGGCGGACCAGCCGGCGTTCAGCAGCGCCTGGAGTGCGGTCGAGTCGGCGTCGCGCGGGTGCAGGACGAGCAGGTGCATGTGCTCGAAGGCCACGGCGAGGCGCGGACCGAGTGCACGCCGGGTCTTCTCTCCCACGCGATAGACCGGCCCGGCCCTATCCTCGCGGCTCAGGGGACCCGCCGGGTAACTGCCATAGGGGCCGTGCGCCCGCGCTTCCGCGATGGCCGCGTCAACAGCTTCGCGCAGCGACGCCGAGGCCCCACTCGCCGAAAGACCCGCGGCGTAGAAAGCCGCGATCGCCGCCTCGCCATGCAGGCCGGTGACGAAGCTGCCTACCGCGAAGCGCTCCTGGGCCGTGACGTCGCCCGGAATCTCCGGCGCGAACAGCGCGCGGTAGCTCGCCTGCGCGTGGGTGCGCGCCTCGGGCCGGCGGGCGCGAATCGCATCCAGGGGCGATCCCGAGGCAATCCCCACCAGCGTGTCGATCACGTCAGCGTCGGTTTCCGGCATGCTCATCGTCTCCTTGTCATCACGCGACGCGCCGGATTCCCGCCGCGGCATCGGGTTCCCAGCCGAGGGCGGGGGCCACCACTTCGGCCACCAGCTCGATCGACCGGATGATGAAGGGATGCGGCGGGTCAATCGAATGCACCTGCACCGTGAAGTCGGTCGAGCGGGCGAGCGCGCTATCCGCCTGGAGCGATGCGATCACCTCGTCCGGCGTGCCGAGATGAACATTGTACGCGCCGATCAAGTCACCGACCGTGGCACTCCCGGTCATGCGGCCCATCTTCGCCAGGCGCGCGCGATGGCGCTCGAGTCCGGCTTCGGCGAAGCCCTGGGCCTCGTTGCCATCGTCGGCCACGAACACCGTGCGTGAGGCGAGGATACGCGGCTCTCGGCCTTCGGGCAGCGCCGCCAGATACGCATCGATCATCGGGTTCTGGATCTCGGCCAGCGACAGGTCGGGAGCGTCGGGCGGGCGGGGTTGAGCGCGCGACAGCATCAGGCCGTCTCCCGCCGCGCCGGCCCGTCTCGCCCCCTCCACGGTGAACGTCGCCTGCCAGATGCGGTCGACGAGGTGCGGAGTCGATGGATAGAGCCGATCGCCGCCGGCGAGCGGCCGTCCTGCCCAGGCATCGCGCAGAACCTGGAGATGCCCGGCGAGCAGCGTCCCTCGCTCGGCGCTGTCCAGGCCGAACGCTTCGAATGCGGAGAGGTTGCCCCCGGGCCCGACGCCCACTTCCAGGCGGCCCCCGGATATCAGGTCGAGCACGGCGGCGTCCTCGGCCACCCGGATTGGTAGCTCGAGGGGCAGGGTCACGATCGCCGTACCCAGGCGGATTCGCGATGTTTGCGGAGCCACCTGCGCCAGGAAGACGAGCGGCCCGGGAAGGCCGCCTTCGTCTTCATGGAAATGGTGTTGGGCGACCCAGGCCGAATCGAAGCCGAAGCGTTCGGCATGGATGATCTGCTCGGTGGCCAGCCGGTAGCGCTCGGCGGCGTCCGCCAGATCGAGCACGCGGGTGAAGAAGCCCAGGCGCTTTGGCACCTTTGTTGCCGTCATGGTCGCCTTCCGGTTACCCGAAGACCCTCTCGACCGAGCCGCCATCGACCGACCGGACGGTCACTCTGCATCGTCGGCACAGTGTCCGGGATCTGCCGGATCACCGCAAGGGCTAAGCGAGACAAACGGCTGGGCGTCGCCGGGGTCGATGGTCAGCAGACAGTGCGGGTTCTCGAGCGCGGCCTCGAGGAAGG
>DATILR010000132.1:0-2410 GCA_035476275.1 Binatus sp. (SeqCode)
GCCCAGCAGCCAGTGATGCGGAGATCAGAGGAGCCGATGCGCAGGAACTCCAGGACGCCCTCTGCGGCGGTATGGATAGAGGACACCAAGGTGCGGAACTCGGGCAGTGCGTGGAGGCCGTGAGCCGACTGCCAGGCTTCCCCCTGTCCGAGCGGCGGCAGCTCGCACCGCATCGCCTCCAGCCGGCCGAGGATCAGCGCGTTCAGAGGATCGTACACCTCGGGCCGGAGCTGCGCCTTCCAGGCAAAAGTCGGAAACAGGCGCCGAACTTCCGGAGTCTGGGACCAGCATTCCCCTTCTGCGGCCATGAACAATCCTCGCGGCCGAAGCGCCCGCCGCGTCCACGCGGGCACCACGCCCGCTCATGCGCGGGCGAACGGCACGCTCTCGAAGCCGTGCACGTTGCTCATGTGCACGCGCCGGCAGCGGGCCTCGTCGACCGTGTAGTCCGGGAAGCGGCACGCGAACTCCTCGAGGGCGACGCGGGTCTCGAGGCGAGCGAGCGAAGCGCCGAGGCAGAAGTGGACGCCCTGGCCGAAGCCGAGCGGCTCCGGGATCTGCCGCTCGACGTGGAACCGGTCGGGCTCTGGGTACTCGCGCTCGTCGCGGTTCGCGGCGCCGATGAGGAGGAGGATGCGCGCTCCCCGTGGCACGGTCTGCCCGTACCACTCGACGTCGCGCATCACCGTCCGGGCAGCGTACTGCGCGGGTGAGCTGTGGCGCAGTATCTCCTCGGTCGCGCCGGGGATGCGTCCGGGATCGGCGAGGACCTTCCGGTACTCGCCGGGATGGCGGGCGAAGAGGACGGCCGCGTTGGCCAGCAGCTTGGTCGTCGTCTCGTTGCCCGCACCGCCGAGGAGCGAACAGAAGCCAACGATCTCGCCGTCTGTGAGGCGCGTCGGCCCGTCGTCGGTCTCGACCTCGGCCTCGAAGAGAGCGCACATGAGCCCGTCGTTCGGCCGCCGGCGCAGCTCCCCGAGGAGCTCGTACCAGTAGCGCATCTGGTGCAGCGACGCCTCGAGCGCGCGCGGCGGGATCGTCGGCGTATCGGGATCGCGGTCGAGCGCGAGGTCCATCCACTCGCGCAGCTGCCGGCGATCCGCCTCGGGCACACCCAGCAGCGTGAAGATCACCTCCATCGGGAGCGGCATCGAGAAGTCGCAGACGAAGTCCCCGCCTCCCTGGGCGGCGAGCGGCTCGAGCAGGCGGACGGCGATCGAGCGGACGAACGGCTCGAGGCTCGCCACCCGCCGCGGCGTGAAGGCGCGGCTCACGAGCTTGCGGAGGCGATCATGGTGCGGCGGGTCCAGGAAGATCATCATCGGGGTCGCTTCGAGCATGCGCGGGTCGAGCCGCTCGAGCACGATGCCCTCGACCGAGCTGTACGTCTCCCAGTCGATCAGCGCCGGCCGCACGTCGCGGAAGCGCGAGAGCGCCCAGAAGTCGAGCCCCTCGTTGCGGTAGAGCGGCGCGCCGTCACGAAGCCAGCGGTAGATCGGGTACGGGTTCTCGTGGAACTCGTAGGAGAACGGATTCAGCTCCACGACGCGCTTATGGCATCGTCGAGCGCTGGCGTGAAGGGGTTACGTCGAGCAGGCGCGGACCCAGGAACGCGAGCCACGCGGCCGACCTCCGCGATCCGGAGGGCCGCGGCCCAGCCGGGATGATTGACCGAGTCGAACCGGCGACCCTGTGTTCGGGAACCAAAAAGGTCGGGGCGCTCGCTCACACGAGTCTCTTCAATATCCAGGTCGAGCAGGACGACGGGAGCTTCGCGACGATCTACCAGAACACCGAGTGGGGCCATCCGCTCGAGCTCTGGATGCACGTGACAGCGCCGTGGAAGGACCAGGACCCCCCGGTCCTCCCGCTACGGAGCGGCCAGAAGATCCGCTTCACGTGCGAATGGCAGAACTTCACCGACGGCCCGGTTCGGGCCGGCGTCAGGACGACCGACGAGATGTGCTTCGTCCTCGGGTACTACTGGCGGGAGGACGAAGGGGCGCCGATCCGGGTGTCGCGGGCGCCTCAAGGGCGCGGGGGCGTCACCCCCCGCGCGTGCGCTCTCGTTCAGTAGTTGCGGTGACCGAAGCCACCGCCGGAACGGCCCCCGCCGCCGCGGCCCTCGCGCTCCTTCGCCTCGCTGACGTTGATCTGTCGGCCCCCGACATCGCGGCCATTCAGCTCCGTGATCGCCTTGCTCGCTTCGCTCGACGAGCTCATCTCGACGAAGCCGAAGCCACGCGAACGACCGGTCTCGCGGTCGTTTACGACGGTCGCCGATTCGACCGTGCCGGCCGATGCGAACAGCGATTCGAGGTCCGCTCCGGTGGTCGAAAAGGCGAGGTTTCCTACGAACAGCTTCTTGCCCATGACATTCTCCTGCCCCTCTGGGCGATTGGAATTGGTC
>DATILR010000133.1:0-14997 GCA_035476275.1 Binatus sp. (SeqCode)
TCATGATGCTGCAGTCGGAACGCTTCTGGCCGCACTTCGCCGAGACGGTAGGCCGCCGGGACCTCCTCGAGCGCTTCCCGACGCCCGAGGCGCGCCAGGCGCACCGCCAGGAGATGCGAGAGGAGCTCGAGCGACACTTCACGACCCGGCCGCGCGCCGAGTGGGCGGAGATCCTACGCGCCTCCGAGTGCATCTGGGGTCCGCTGCAGAACCCGCTGGAGCTGGCCGACGATCCCCAGGTGCAGGCGAACGGCTATCTCCTCGACTCGCCCGCCCCCGAGGGAACGGTCCGCGTGTGCGCCAACCCCGTCCAGTTCGGCGGCGCGCCGCCCACCGTCCGACGCCCGGCGCAGGACGCGGGCGCCCAGACCGAGGAGGTGCTGCTCGAGCTCGGCTGCACCTGGGACGACATCGGCAGCTGGAAGGAAGCCGGCATCATCTCCTGACGACGCGCCATCGTGTAGCGCCGCTATAGGGGCTTGACACGGTCTTTATAACGGCGCTATAGGGCGCTCGTGGCCGTTCGACAAAGCAGCGTCGGACTCCGCGAGCGCGAGTCGGAGAGCACCCGCCGTACCATCCTCGACGCCACCGAGGCGATCCTGGCGGCGCGGGGAGAAGAGGCGCTCTCCATTCGGGAGGTGTGCGCGCGCGCCGGCGTCACCGCCCCCACCATCTACCATCACTTCGGCGACAAGGCCGCGCTCATCGACCGGGTGGTCGACGCCTGCTTCGTCGAGTTCGATCGCACGCTCCGCGCCCGTCCGGCGCCGGGTGATCCGGTCGAGGCGCTGCGCTCGGGCTTCGATCGCTACATCGACTACGGGCTCGCGCACCCGACCCACTATCGACTCATGTTCTCGCGCCGTCGCGCCCACCCCACCCCGGCTGCGCTCGCCTCCTACGACGGGCTCCGCCGCCGGGTGGCGGCGATCGGCGCCGTCGGCCGGCTGCGCGTGCCCATCGAGGAGGCGACTGCGGCCTTCTGGTGCGCCGTGCACGGCGTCACGTCGCTCACCATCGCCGGATTCTGGCAGCCCGGCGCTCCCGCGGCGCGGCTGGTGCGGGACGCCATGATCACGCAACTCACTCGGCCTGCCCCGTTTCCGCGACGCTCCCGACCGGCGTCGCCCCGGGGCTCGGAGGGCTCCGCATGACGACGCGCGAATCCGAGGTGAACCCCTTCCTGCAGGGCAACTTCGCTCCCTGGCGCCTGGAGGGCGAGGCCCACGATCTCGAGGTGCTGGGCGAGATCCCGCGCGACCTGAACGGGACGTACTACCGGAACGGTTCGAACCCGGCGTACGAGCCGATGGGCCGCTACCACTGGTTCGACGGCGACGGGATGATCCATGCGATCACCCTGCGGGAAGGCCGCGCCTCGTACCGGAACCGCTACGTCGAGAGCCGCGGGCTGATCGAGGAGCGGGCGGCCGGCCGGGCCCTCTATCCCGGACTCCTCGAGCTCAAGCCGACAGAGATGCCCACCTTCAAGAACACCGGCAACACCAACATCGTGTGGCACGCCGGCAAGCTCCTCGCGCTCATGGAGGCGGCGCTGCCGACCGAGCTCGCGGCGGGAACGCTCGCCACGCTCGCCGAGTACGATTTCGGGGGGCGTCTCATGGGACCCATGACCGCCCATCCCAAGATCGACCCGGAGACGGGCGAGATGCTCTTTTTCGGCTACTCGCCCATGCCGCCGTACCTCCAGTTCCACGTCGCGGATCGGCGCGGCGTGCTGGTGCGGAGCGAGGTCATCGACGTCGCCTGGCCATCGATGATGCACGACTTCGCC
Organism: Binatus sp. (SeqCode); assembly: GCA_035476275.1. GTDB lineage: Bacteria > Desulfobacterota > Binatia > DP-6 > DP-6 > DP-23. The sequence goes on from DATILR010000133.1 coordinate 1,799, forward strand.
ATTACCCGCGACCATGTGATCTTCCTCCTCTGCCCGCTCGTCTTCAGCTTCGAGAACGTGGCCGCCCGGGGGGGCGTCTTCTCCTGGGAGCCGGAGCGGGGCACGCGGCTCGGCGTCATGCCGCGCAGCGGGGGTAACGCGGACGTGCGCTGGTTCGACACCGACCCCTGCTATGTCTTCCACCCCATGAACGCCTACGACGACGGGAACGCGATCGTCCTCGACGTCGCACGCTACGGGCGGCTCGACTTCATGGCCCCGCAGGCGGCGCGCGAACCCGCCTACCGGGGTGAGAACGAGGCGCGCATGCACCGCTGGCGCATCGACCTCGACGCCGGTCGGGTCAGCTCGACGCCCCTCGACGACGTGGGAGCCGAGTTTCCCCGCGTCGACGAGCGTCGCGTCGGGCGCAAGCACCGCTTCGGCTACGTCGCCGCCCGCGCCTCGGCACAGGCGGGCGGCGGGCTCCCCCAGTTCAGCGACGTGCGGCGCTACGACCTCGAGCGCGGGACGACGACGGTGCGCCGCTTCGGCGCCCCGAACGGCGTCGGCGAGCCGCTCTTCGTCCCCCGTCACGCCAACGCCGCCGAGGACGACGGGTACGTGCTGGTCCTCGCCTACGACCACGAGCGGAACGCGAGCGACTTTCTCCTCCTCGCGGCGGCCGACATCGCGGGCGAGCCCGTGGCCCGCATCCGGCTGCCGCACCGCGTCCCCTACGGGTTCCACGGGAACTGGGCACCGGCCTGAAGCGGCTCGCCGCGCGCGACCAAGCGGCCTGACCGCCTACGGTGGGGGTCCCGCCCTCCGGCCCCGACCCACGCCGCCGGACGGTCGCACGTCCCGGGGGAGGCGAACGCGCCCTGCGGACGTGACTCCTAGCACCCCGCGCCATGCAGCGTGAGCTGAGGCGCACCTATAGCACTTGCAGTATCAGTCTCGCTGTTGGTCAACATAGAAAAGTCGTTGACACTCTCGCGGTCGTCGCGTTAGTCCAGCGCACGATAGGATTCGCGTCCCCGCCATGAACCTCCCGATGCCGAGCCTGGGATTCCTCACCGCGGCCGAAGCCGAGGCGCCGAGGTTCGTCTACGCGCTCGGGCACATCGAGCCGCGGTTTCCCAACGCGACGGTCGCGGCGGGCGTCGTCGACGCGCTGCGCCGGACGAAGGACGAGAAGCTGAACGGTCAGCAGACCCTGAGCCTGCTGTCCGAAGGGGAGAATCGCCACCTCCTCCGCCAGGTTTGCTGGGTGCTGATGAGTCAGGGGGCCCCGCGCTACCTCCTGCAGCTGGCATCGGTGGCCGACTTCGACGCCCTCATCGACCGCTTCCGGGCGACGCGGCGGTCGACCGAGGTGGACGTCGTCATCGGTCGCTGCACGGCCCTCGCCGTGCCGGAGATCGACACGCGCTCGGTGACACGGGTCGCCGTCGAGCAGCTCAACACGCTCGACGTGCGCGCCCTGATCCAAGCTCTGCCGCGTCCCCTGCGCTCCGTTCACGGCTGTCACGCAGCCGCCGAGCAGCTCTTCACGACGATTGAGCAGATGGCGGACAACCGCGGGACGGACGACGAGCACCGGGCCCTGAACTACCTCATGGCGCACTCGACGGCCGTCTACGCCAACGTGGCTGACTGCTACACGCGCAGCAGCCTGCTCACGGGGATCAGCATCCGGCTCCCGGAGCACGGCGCGCGACGGCTGGTGGACGTCGTGTTCTCCTATGCGAGCCGACGCACGGAGATCCGGGAGCACTACCTCGTCCGCGTCGACGTGACCGAGGCGTTCCCCTTCCTCGAGAGCCCGCTGGCGCCCTACTTTGATCGGTTCCTCAAGGGGTTCCGACCCCTCGAGGGATTCCGTTCCTGGGCCTGAGATTTCCCTCGGGCGGGCGCTCCACGATCCGCAGGAGCTCCTCGACGCTCGGCGGCTTCGTGAGGTGGGCATCCATGCCCGCCGCCCGGCACCGCTCGGCGTCGCTCGCCTGATCGTGCGCGGTGAGGGCGATGATGGACACGCGCCCGCCGCCCATCTCCTCGTGCTGGCGGATGGCCATCGTGGCCTGCAGCCCGTCCATCACCGGCATCTGCACGTCCATGAGGACGAGGTCGAACCGCTCGCGGGCGACGGCGGCGACGGCCTGCCGGCCGTCGTCGACCGTGACGACCCGATGCCCGCGCCTCTCGAGCAGGCGGACGATGAAGGCCCGGTTGACGGCGCTGTCGTCGGCCACCAGCACGGTGCGGGGCGTCGGGGGCGGCGCGGCGGCCGGGGGCAGGACGCCGGTGAAGCGCGCGCTGACCGAGCGGGCACGGTCGAGCGCGGCCAGAGCCGTGTCCGCGTCACCCACCGCCAGCGCGGTGGCGCCCTCCTCGGTGCGCGTCTCGGCGGGCGGAGTCCGCATCGTGAAGTGAAACGTCGCCCCCTTGCCGACCTCGCTCTCGACCCAGATGCGGCCGCCCATGAGCACGACCAGGCGCCCGCAGATCGCCAGGCCGAGCCCCGTTCCGCCGTAGGCGCGCGTCGTCGAGCCGTCGGCCTGCGTGAAGGCGTCGAAGATGAGGGCGTGCTTCTCGGGAGGAATGCCGATCCCGGTGTCGGCGACCGAGCCGTGCAGGCCGTTCGCCCCGTCCAGACCGATGCGCACCACGATCTCGCCGCGCTGCGTGAACTTGATGGCGTTGCCGACGAGATTCACGATGACCTGGCGGAGCCGGCCCGGATCGCCCACGATCCGGTCCGGCACGTCGTGGGCCACATGATGCGCCACCTCGAGACCCTTCTGGTGGGCCTGTAGCGTGAGCGGCCTGAGCGTCTCGTGCAGGGTGGCGCGGAGCGGGAAGGGCACGGCCTCGATCTCGAGCTTCCCCGCCTCGATCTTGGAGAAGTCGAGGATGTCGCTCAGGAGCGCCAGCAACGCGTGCGCCGAGGAGCGCGCGATCTCCGCATACTCGCGCTGCTCCGTCGACAGCTCCGTTTCGCGCAGGAGGTCGATCATACCGATCACCCCGTTCATCGGGGTCCGGATCTCGTGGCTCATGTTCGCCAGGAACTCGGATTTCAGCCGCGAGCCCTCCAGCGCCTGATCGCGCGCCTGCTGGAGCTCGACCTCCGCGCGCTTGCGCTCGGTGATGTCGCGCGTGTTGAAGACGATGCCGTCGACGCCGCCGTCGTCCGCGAGGAGCGTCGTCGCGGTGGCCTCGACCACACGCCAGCTCCCGTCCGTGTGTCGGAGGCGGTACTCCACCGTGGTCGAGCCGGGCGTGTCGAGGAGGCCGCCGAGCACGCGGCGCAGGCGCCCGGCGTCCTCCGGATGGACGCCGGGTGTCGACGGGTCCCGCTCGACGTCCTCCGCGCTGCGGCCGGTGAGCCGCTCGACGGAGGGGCTCGCGTAGACGAGCTTGCCGTGTCGGTCGACCAGCGAGATGACGTCCCGCAGGTTCTCGACCATGGCGCGCCACCGCCGCTCGCTCTGGCGCAGGCGCTCCCGCGCCTCCTCGCGGTCGGTGACGTCGTGCGCCGCGCCGTACAGGAGCTGCTCGTCGGGATCGTAGGTCGCGCTCCAGAGGAGTCGGCGGTAGGCGCCGTCCTTGCAGCGGTAGCGCGCCTCGAAGTCGACGCTCGGCTCGCCGGCGCGCAGCCTGCCGAGCTCGCGGGCGGTGTGGGCGCGGTCGTCGGGATGGATGAAGTGCCAGTAGGGCTTACCGAGGATCTCGGCCCGGTCGTAGCCGAAGGTCCGTTCCCACGCGGGATTCAGCCTCCGCGCCCGCGTGTCGGGTCCGGCGACCAGGAGGAGATCGGCCGAGAGCTCGAAGAAGCGGTCGAGCTGCTGCTCCGCGTGTCGCCGGGCCGTGGTGTCCATCGCGACCATCTGGATCCCGATCTGTCCCCCCTCCTCGTCCAGCAGCGGGCTCCACGAGCTCGACCACCAGCGGACGCGCCCGTCCTGGGCCAGGACGCGGAGCTCGACGTCGGAGAACTGCTGGCCGCGCGCCACGCCGTCGAGGATCTGCTGCAGGGGCGCCAGGTCGTCGGGGTGGAAGTGCCCCGTCGGCCCGCGCGCGCCGAGATCCGCCAGGTCGTGGCCCGTGAGCCGCTCGAAGGCGGCGTTCGCGAACAGCGGCTTCCGCTCCATGTCCCAGGCGACGACGGCGTTCTGCATGCTCCCGAGCAGCCCACGGAGCTGCCGTTCGGACCGCCGGAGGCGCGCCTGGGCGTCCCGCAAACCGTCCTCGACCCGCGCCTGCTCCAGACGGTGGCGCTCGATCACCCGCGCTACGACGACGGAGGTGACGAAGGCGACCAGGACGGCGACCGCCGGATAGGCGGGCGCGGCCCGCAGGCCGGTCACCAGCTGGACGTTCACGGCCGTGGCGAGCGCGGCGGCGGCCACGGTGACGACCTGCTCGCGCACGCTCCACGGCAAAACCGTCGCCGTCGTGAACGCGAGCAGGACGAGGAGGAGCGGCGTGGTCGCGGCATCCCCACTCACGATGCCGGCTCCGGCCGTCGTGATGCAGATGGAGCCCGCGGTGGCGACGCCGATCACCGCTCCGCCCCCCCACCGGTCGGGCGCCTCCAGCGCGCGGAGAGCCGCGACGATGAGGGCAACCTGCCCTCCCTTCAGCAGGTAGAGTCCCTGCAGGACCGACGGGCTCAGGCGGAGGTCGCCGAGCGCGAAGAGACCGATCGAGAAGAGGCTGATCCAGAAACAGACGCGGAGCCGCTGGACCAGCAGCGCGGCGTCCGTCTGCCGGCGGACGGACATGAGCAGCTGCTGAAGCAACGGCCATGCCGGTCGGTCGAGCACCGACCGCCGCGAGGCCGGGGCGTCGCCGCCCACGAGCGGCGAAAATTTGCCGGACCGTCCGATCCGCACGGACGGCCGGCACGAGGTTCAGGCCGCGGAGCTCGGCTCCCGCGCGTCGAGCGGCACGTAGTCGCGTCGCTGCGCCCCCAGGTAGAGCTGCCGGGGACGCGCGATCCGCTGTTCCTCGTCCTGCACCATCTCCAGCCACTGGGCCATCCAGCCCGCCGTACGCGGGATGGCGAACAGGACGGGGAACATGTCCACCGGGAAGCGCATCGCCTGGTAGATGATCCCGGAATAGAAGTCGACATTCGGATAGAGCTTCCGCTGGATGAAGTAGTCGTCCTGGAGGGCGATCCGCTCGAGCGCCATGCCGATGTCGAGGAGCGGATTCCGCCCCGTCACCTCGAAGACCTCGTCCGCGAGCTGCTTGATGACCTTCCCGCGCGGGTCGAAGTTCTTGTAGACGCGGTGGCCGAAGCCCATGAGCCGGACCTCGCCGGCCTTCACCCGCTTGATGTAGGCGGGGATGTTGTGGACCGAGCCGATCTCCTCGAGCATGCGGAGCACCGCCTCGTTGGCACCGCCGTGGAGCGGTCCGTAGAGCGCCGCGCAGGCGCCGGCCAGGGCCGAGAAGGGATCCACCTGTGAGCTGCCGATCGAGCGCATGGCGTTCGTGCTGCAGTTCTGCTCGTGGTCGGCGTGCAGGATGAAGAGGACGTCGAGGGCCCGCTCGAGCACCGGATTCGGCCGGTACTTCAGCTCGGTCATCTTGAACATCATGTTGAGGAAGTTGCCGGGGTAGGAGAGCTCGTTGTCCGGATAGGCGTACGGCATGCCGAGCGCGTGCCGGTGGGCGAACGCGGCGATGGTCGGCATCTTGGCGAGCAGCCGGTGGGTCTGGATGCGCCGGGACGTCGCGTCGTGGATCTGCTTGGCGTCGGGGTAGAAGGTGGAGAGCGCGCCCACCGTCGCGACCAGCATCCCCATCGGATGGGCGTCGTACCGGAAGCCGTCCATGAAGGCCTTGATGTTCTCGTGGACGATGGTGTGCAGCGTGATGTTGTGCGTCCACTGCCGCAGGTGCTCGGCGGTGGGGAGCTCTCCCTTGACGATGAGGTATGCCGTCTCGAGAAAATTGCTCCGCTCGGCGAGCTGCTCGATTGGGTAGCCCCGATAGAGGAGCACGCCCTTGTCCCCGTCGATGTAGGTGATGCGGCTCTTGCACGACGCCGTGTTCATGAACGCCGGGTCGTAGGACACGAGCCCCGGCTCGTCGGGCGTGACGCGGATCTGCTGGAGATCGGTCGCGCGGATCGCGCCGTTCTCGATCGGCACCTCGAAGCGGCGGCCGCTTCGATTATCGATGACGGTGAGGCTCTCCTTTGCCATCCTGCCTCCTGGCGGGGGAAGTTCCCGGCCGACCGGGCTCGGACCCGCTCAACGTAGGATCCGCGTCCGCGCCTTCCAGGTCAAGACCGCAGGCGGTCACGGGTTGCAGTTCGGGTACGGGCTGTTACGAGTGGCACCCCATGCGGCGCCTCGCGGGGTTTCTCGTGCTCGTCGCGGCACTCCGCTCGGCGCCCGGAGGAGCCGTCCAGCTCGACGCGCTCGATCCCGCACGTGACTGGAAGCTCCGCAGCGTGCGGTTCCGGGGGACGCATGCCGTCCGTACGGGGGACCTGCTCCACGTGATGGCGAACAAGCCCCGACCCTGGTTCGCCCCCTGGCGCCACCGACCCGACTTCGATCCGGTCGCGTTCCGGACGGATCTCGACCGCCTGGCCCGGCTCTATCGGAGCCTCGGCTTCCATCACGTCCGGATCGTGTACGATCTGGAGCTCCCCGCGAAGGGTAATGCGCTCACGGCCGTGATCTACGTCGACGAGGGCCACCCGATCTACATCGAGCGCGTGGACGTCACCTTCGGCGGCGCCGAGCTCGCGGCCGATCAGCGGAAGCTCCTGCTCGACCGTCTGCCGATCGTCGCCGGGCGCGTCTTCACCGAAGAAGCCTACAATCGGGCCCACGTGTTTCTCCGCACGTACTACCGCGAGCACGGGTACGCCCGCGTCGTGGTCCGCAAGCAGGCCGAGCTCGACCTCCAGCGCGACCTCGCGACGGTGACCTACCACGCGGAGAGCGGGCCCAGCTCGTTCTTCGGCGACACGAAGGTGAGCGGCACGAAGACCATCGATCCGGAGATCGTGCGGCGCGAGCTCGCCTACCAGCCGGGCGACCCCTTCCGGCAGAGCCGTCTCGACCGGACCCGGACGAACCTGACCAACCTGAATCTCTTCCGCACCGTGCGGCTCGACGAGGACAAGACCGACGACCCGGACGTGAACCTGCACGTCCGGGTCACCGAGGCCCCGCCGCGCGAGGTCCGCTTTGGCGTCGGCTACGACACCGAGGAGCAGGTGCGCGGCCTCGCCAGCTGGCGCAACTACAACTTCCTGGGCGGCGCGCGCCAGCTCGGATTCTCCGCCACCGCCTCCTTCATCCGACAGGACCTCACCGTCGACTTCCTCCAGCCGCACTTTCCAGGGCAGCGGAATCGCACCCGGCTCCTGCTCACCGAGCAGGAAGAGGAAGAGGACACCTACACGCTCCGCCGCTCGCGCTTCAGCCCGCGTCTCGAATGGCAGGCCAGCGACCAGATCACCGGCTATGCCTTCTATCGGATCGAGTACGATCTCCTCTCCTCGGTGTCCAACGCGGTCAAGAAAGCGCTGCCGGGATCCGCGCCCTCCAACGGGGTGCTGAGCGGGTTCGGCTTCGGCGCCGACTGGAACACGACCGACGATCTCCTCGACCCCACGCGGGGGTGGGTGACCGGGGCGACCATCGAGCCCGTCGGGGACGTCCTGGGCGGCGACTTCGGATTCCTCCGTCTGGTCGGCGAAGGGAGGGTGTACCAGCACCTGGTGTGGGGCCTCCTGGGAGCCGCGCGTGTCCGCGTCGGCACCGCGGATCCGTTCCCGGGAACCGAGGAGATCCCGCTCTTCGAGCGGTTCTACGCCGGTGGCATCAATTCCGTCCGCGGCTACGGCCGCCGCCGCATCGGCCCACTGGTGAACGATGACCCCATCGGCGGACGCTCGCTCGCCACGGCCTCGGTCGAGCTCCGTCATCCCATCACGGAGCACCTCGGCGGCGCCGTCTTCCTGGACGGGGGCCAGGTTTCGCGCGAGAGCTACGACTTCCCCTTCAGCCGGCTCCGCTATGGAACCGGCTTCGGGGTGCGCTACCGGTCGCCGGTAGGGCCGCTGCGGCTCGACCTCGGCTTCCCGGTCGACCATCCTCCCGATAACGACCAGCGCTGGCAGGTGCACGTGAGTCTGGGAGCAGCGTTCTGAGCGACCGTCTGCGCCGGCTGCTGCGGAGGGCGGTCATGGTGGCCGCCGCTCTCGCCGTCCTGCTCGTGGGGGGCCTCTGGGTCGCGAGCCGGACCGGCGTCGTGCAGGAGATGGTACGCGCCCGGGTGCTCGACGTCCTGCGCGAGCACCTCGACGCCGAGATCGCGCTCGGCCGGGTGGACGGCACGCTCGGGCACTCGCTCCACCTCCTCGACCTCCGCATCGCCGTCGATGGGCGCACCGTCGTGCGCGTCCCGCGGATCGACGTGGTGTATGCCCCGCTCGCGCTCCTGCTCGGTCGCCTGCAGCTCCGGAGCCTCCGGCTGCTCGACCCGGAAATCCGTGCCGTGCGCGACGGGGAGCGCTGGCGACTGCCGGCGTGGCGGGAGACGAGCCCGTCGTTCGTCCGCGTGGTCGACATCCGTCATCTCGAGGTCGTCGACGGCCGCGTCGTGGTGGCGCTTCTCGATGGGACCTCGCGACGGCTCGGGGCTACCGGGATCCAGCTCGCGGCAGGCGTGCTGCTCGAGGCGGCGCGGTGGGAAGTCCGGCTGGCGAGCCTCCACCTGACCCCCCGGGGGATCGCCCTTTCCCCGCTCGAAGCGACGGCGCACGTGGTGGCTGCCGATGCGCTCCGGGTCCCGGAGCTCCGCCTGGCGACCGCGCGGAGCGCGTTCCAGGCAACGGGGCACGTAGCGCCGGGCCACGACGTGACCGCTCGTCTCTCGCTCGCGCTCGACCCCGGCGAGCTACGCGCCATGGTGCCGAACAGCCGGGTCATCGACGGCGTCCGCGCTACACTCGAGGTGACCGGATCGTGGCAGGCCGCCACGGTTGCCGCGACGACCGCATTCGACGCCGGCGGTACGGCCACGGTCGCGGGGCGCGTCGCGCTTGCCGCACGACCCGTCCGGTATGTGCTCGGTGCACGCTTCGCTGACCTGGATCCGGGGGCGACGGTGGAGGGCCTCGTACGAGGACGGCTCTCTGGCCGCGGCCGCGCGCGCGGCAGCGGTGTGGGTCTCGAGACGCCGCTCGCGTATCACCTCTCCCTCGCGCCCTCGGAGATCGCGGGCCGAGCGCTCACCGAGGCGAGCCTCCATGGCCATGGCAGGCTCCGCGTCCATCATGTTCGGGCGCGGGTGCTCAGCCCCGTGGGAGCGGCCGACGTCCGTGCGGCAGCCACCGTCGGCGCAGCACCCTCCTACCGCGCCGCGGGCACAGTCGAGTGCGGGAAGCTCGGGGAGCTCGTGGCAGCCCTGCCGGGCTCGCTGGCGGCCGGCTTCACGCTCGCCGGGCGGGGTACCGACGCGACGGATCGTCGGGCGACGCTTCGTGCCACGATCGCACGCGGCATGCTGCGCGGCGTCCCGCTCTCCGGTGGGGCCGTCGCGATGGAGCTCGATGGCCAGGCGCTGCGCATCGTCGCGGCCCGTCTCGACGGACCCGACCTGCAGGCGACCGCGAGCGGGACCGTGCACCTCGGGCGGCGGACGGTCGATCTCGAGCTGGGCGCCACCGCCGACCTCGGGCGCCTGGGTCCGCACCTTGGTCAGGACGTCGCCGGGACGGTCGCGCTCACCGCCAAGACGCGAGGTCCGCTCGATGCGCCGACCGTCGCGGCGACGGCGGAGCTCGAGACGCCCCGGTACCGCGCCGTCGCGGCCGACCGGGTCCGGCTCGCCGTCGACCTGACAGGGCTGGGTGGGACCTCCCCCGAGGGCCGCGCCCGGCTCTCCGCGAGCCGGGTTCGGTTCCGCGAACGCCCGCCCCGCGAGCTCACGGCAGACCTCGACTGGCGACGCGCCGAGGGAACCGATCGCGTCGGGGTGACTGCCTCGGCCCGCGCGGACGCCGGGGCGGCCGATCGGCTCGTGCTGTCTGCCAGCCGGAGTGCCAGCCGGACGACGGTCGCGCTCCAGGAGCTCGTCTGGAACCCGTCCGAGGGCCCGGCCTGGCGGCTCGCCGGCCCCGCCGCCGTCGTGGTCGCCGACGAGGTGACCACCCCGGGGCTGATCCTCGTGGCCGGCCCGCAGCGTGTCGAGGTCGCCGGCCGCGTCGCGCTCCGGGGCTCGAGCGACGCGACCGTGACCGCCACGCGCCTCGCCCTCGGGCCCCTCTGCGCGCTGGAGGAAGGCCCTCGCTGCGGCGGCGAGTTGACCGCCCACGCCGCCCTCACCGGGACGGCCGAACAACCCGCGCTGGATGCGAGCCTCCACGCCGAGGGCTTCCGCGTCGACGATGTCGCCTATGGCGACGTCGACCTCACCGCCCGCTATGCCGACCGGAAGGCCAGCCTCCACGGCGCCCTGCAGCACCCTCAGGCGGGAGAGCTCTCCTTCGAGGGGACCGTTCCGCTGGAGCTCTCCTGGGCGGGACCTGGCCAGGACGTGAGCAACGAGCCGGTCGACCTGCGCCTGCGGGCCGAGCAGCTCGATCTCAGCGTGGTGCGCGTCCTCGCCCCGGGCCAGGTGCGGGACTCCACCGGACGCGTGAACATCGACCTCGCCGTCGCCGGCCGTCGCTCCGCTCCGCAGGTGAGCGGCCGGCTGGCGCTCGACGACGGGCGGCTGACCCTCGTCGCCACGGGGGTGACGTACGAGGAGCTCCGCGTCCAGGGGAACGCGACCGGTGCCACCCTCGACGTGGTCGATCTCCACGCTCGTGGCGGCGACGGCGCGCTCGACGGCAGCGGCCGCATCGCCCTCCTCTCCGGCGGGCAGACGAGCGTCGACCTGACGCTCCATCTCAAGGAGTTCCTCGCCGTCAAGCGACCCGTGCTCGAGACCGCGGTGAGTGGCGACGTCCGGCTGCTCGGCAGTCTCCTCGCACCCGAGGTGAGCGGGCAGCTGGACGTCGAGCGCGCGTTGGTTCGCCCAGCCGAGCTCCCGGGCGGAAGCGCTCCCCCGCAGACGGATTCGAGCATCGTCATCGTGGGCGCTCCTGTCGAGGAGACGCTGCCGCCGCCGCGAGCGACCATCGGCGACGCCACCCGCCTCGCCGTCGACGTGCGCATCGCCCGCAACGCCTGGGTGCACCGGAACGACGCCGACATCGAGCTGGGAGGCGAGCTGCACGTGACCAAGGCCCCTGGCGAGCCGATCCACATCACCGGCGTGATCCGTTTGCTGCGTGGCTGGTATGCCTTCCAGGGCCGGAAGTTCGTGCTCGAGGAGGGCACGATCACCTTCACCGGCGCCGTGCCGCCCGATCCGCGCTTCGACATCACGGCAACCTTCAAGAACCCGCGCTACAGTGTGAACGTGCACGTCGGCGGCGTGGCATCGAAGCCCACTCTCAGGCTCTCCTCGGACCCGCCGCTCGAGCAGGCGGACGTCCTGGCGGTGCTGCTCTTCGGCAAGCCGGCGCGCGATCTCGGCAAGGGCGAGAGCAACACCCTCCAGCAGCAGGCGCTCTCGCTCGCCGCCGGCTACGTCATGCCCGAGCTGCGCACCTCGGTCATGGACACGCTCGGCGTCGACCAGCTCGAGGTCGAGATGCCACAGGGGACGACCCAGCCCGGCCGCGTGGCGGTCGGTCGCTACGTGGGCGGGGACATCTTCGTCTCACTCGCGCAGGAGTTCGGGACACGGATCGGCCAGGTGGTGGGCGTCGAGTACGGCATCAGCCGTGACGTCTCGATCAAGGGGTCCACCTCGACGCGCGGCGGCAGCGCGGTCGACCTCTTCTGGCACCACCGCTACTGATCGGGTGCGGGCTGGGCGTCGCGTAGCAGGTCGGCCGCCGCCGCGCGGTCGATCACCCAGGTGACGCGCGCGTCCGGACGCACGAGCTGCGCCGGGAGGTGCGCGGGGTCGAGCGTCCCGGTGAGCACGCGGGCCACCACCTTCGCCTTGGCCGCACCGGTCACCGTGACGATGACGTGCCGGGCGGCCGCGAGGAGCGGAGGGGTGATGGTGATCCGCGGGACGCGCGGGTCCTCGGACACCTCCTCGAGTGCGACGGCGGCAACAGCGGCGGTGGCAGTGAGGGCGCGGCTACCGGGCATGAGCGAGGCGGTGTGGCCGTTCGTCCCGACGCCGAGGAGGATGAGGTCGAAGACGGGCGGCGGGCCGGCGGAGAGCCCGGTCGCCAGCGTTTGGGCATACGCGGATGCGATCCGCTCGGGGTCCCCGAGCTCGACCGGTGCCGGATGGATGGCAGCGGCCGCCACCCCGCGTGGGATGAAGAGCGAGTCCCGTGCCAGGCGCAGGTTGCTGCGCGGATCGTCGGCCGGCACGCAGCGCTCGTCACCCCAGAACCACTCGACGCGGGCCCAGGGCACGTCGCTGCGCGCCGCGAGCGCGACCATGACACCCCGCCCACCCCGTCCGCCCGCGAGCGCCACTGTCGGCCGCGCGCCGCTCGTTCCGAGGTGCGTCGCGGCCACCGCCGCGGCCGCCTCGAAGGCCTCGGCGTCGGTCGGATACACGTCGACGTGGATACCCTGCCCCATGCCCTAGAGGATGGCGGCAAAGGCGCCCGCCAGCAGGATGTTCAGACCGATCAGCAGCCGGGGCACGAAGCGCCGACCCGGCGTCGGGTGCATTCCCGCCCGGAGCGACAGGAACAGACCGGCCGCCACGAAGAGCCAGCCCGGCACGGCGTCGTTGCGGACACGCGGCAGCCATGCTCCCAGGCGAAAGACGACATAGAAATAGGCGAACAGGCCCGCCACGCTCAGCCCCAGGCCGAGCGACGCGAGCCGCGTCGGACGAGAGATGCCGACGCGCGGCGGCGTCGGTGCCCGCTGCCACCCGCTCACACCGCGAGGCATAGCCTCACGACGTCACCGATCGCAAGTCTCGCCGCGGCTCGGCCCCGCACATCCCGACGAGCGCGCGACCGGACCAGCACCACCGGCGCGACGGAGTTGACAATGCGTCGGGGGCCAGGGAGCATCGGCCACATGGCGTCGACCGGCTCCTTCGCACCCACGCTGCTGCTCGCGATGCCGCAGATGGCCGACCGGAATTTCGCTCGCTCGGTGGTCTTGCTCTGCGAGCACGGCGCGGACGGCGCCATC
>DATILR010000134.1:0-2076 GCA_035476275.1 Binatus sp. (SeqCode)
AGCCCGACAAGGCTCGCGAAGCTCTCGGCCGTCACCTCGCCCGGCATCCCGACGACGGCTGGGCCCACCTCGAGATGGGCAAGGCGATCGCGGAATCCGGCGATCAGGCGGCCGCGATGACGGAGTTCCAGCGCGCGCTCACGCTGTCTCCCGACCTCGACGAGGCGCACCGGCTGATCGGGGTCGCGCTCGGTCGCAAGGGGGAGGAGGGGGAGGGCTTCTACCATCTCGGCATGGCCTCCGAGCTGCGCGGCGAGCTCGAGCAAGCGCTCAGCCATTTCGAGCACGCCGAAACCCTGCTTGCCGAGGGCAGCGCGCATCACGCCGAGGTGGAGCTGGCGCTGGCGGAGCTCCAACCTCTGGTCCGCGAGCGCGCGCGCGAGCGCCTGGAACGCCGGCGAGCGGGCCGCCGCGTGTTCCCCTGACGCGACGGGACTCGCAAGAGTCAGTGTCCCTCGGCTAAGTGCGCGACGGTGAACAGGTCCGCTCCCAGGCCAGTATCGTACGCGACCTCCTTGACCGTGATGACGGCCCGCGTCGTCGTCCTCACGTGCTCGATCTCGCAGGAGCGCGCCGTCATGAAACGGCCGGTGGCGAAGTAGCCATCGCATCGGATGGTCTTCATCAGCTGGTCGTGCGGGTCGTACAGCTCCGCGTGGTGCAGGAGCCGGTCATCGCGCGTGAACCACAGGCGATAGCGTGCGCACGGGAACTCGTCGTTGTCCTGGGCGGGCACGAGGGCGACGCGGTCGCACTGGTTCGCGCCGCACGCCTCCTCACCTTCGAGGCGGGCCGTACCCTCCGCGTCCGTCCACTGCTGGATGCGCACCAGCAGGACGAGATCGCTGTAACTCAGATCGGACATGAAGAATATCTCGTCGCGCTGGAAGCCCGGGTACGTGCCGCCCAGCTTGCGCACGTGGCGCGTTGCCGGCGTCCACATCCACCACTCTTGCCGGGCACGGCGGGGCGAGACGTAGAGGTAGCGCGTCCCAGTGAACTCACCGGGCGCGAGATACTCCATGAGGGTGCGATGCTCGGCTTGGGGGTCATTCTGCTCGAAGATTTCAGCCTCGCGCGTCGTACGACGACTGTCGTCAAAGCCCTCCAGCGTCACGACGGTCCTTCGATCGTGCCAGGTCGAGAAGCCATTGCGTACCTGCGCCTGCTCGATGACTTCGCGCCCGGTGAGAGCGTTCGCATCGCTCGCCGCGAGGACCAAGAGGGCCGCCGCGGCGGAGATGCCCGCTGCCAGCGTGGGCCCCGGGGCGCCTGTCGAAAGCGTCCCCAGTGCGGAGCGCTTCATGGTGCACTCCTTCTGTCTCCGTGGAATTCCATGCGGAAGCGCTGGAAGAACCGAGCCAGCTCCGCCGGCGGGGGCGCGAGCCCGGTAGCTTCGACTGCTCGCACCGCTTCGAGCGCCGCGGCGTCGAACGCGGGATCACCCGACGACTCGCCCATGCGGACGTCGTGCACCCCGCCGTCGGATGCAATCTCGAAGTCGATGCTCGTGCGAAGCCCGGGCGCGGGAAGGTGCCGCAGCCGCCACTGCCGCTCCACCGTTTGCACGACCTGCTGTCGGTACACGAGGAAGGCGTCGCGTAGCTCGGGTGGCTTGTGAGCACAGCCTGGGCCCCACGCCGCGAGAGTGAGGAGCGCCAGGCAGGCGACGAGACGTGGCACGCGGGGCCTCCTGAGGCGCTTTAGCATCGTCTGACGCTGAGCGGATACCCCAGCGCCGCCACCCTACCCGATGTCGGACCCCGCTCGGCGCGAATGAGGGCAACGATTCGGAGTCGGACTAGCCGCTTCACGGCGAACGGTTGTATGGGTGCGCCGGGGGTTACCTGTTGTGGCGACCATCGACGCCGACGGACACGTGATCGAGCCGGCCGACCTCTGGCAGCGCGAGCTGCCGCCCTCGCTGCGCGCGCAGGGGTTCCGTATCCGATGGAACCCCGACACGCTGCAGGAAGAGGTGCACGTGGCGGGCCGGCTCCTCCTCCCCTTCGGTATCGTGGGGGTGGGTCTCGCGGGGCGGCCCTTCGAGGACGTCGGTAAAGGCGTGCGCTATGC
>DATILR010000135.1:0-2082 GCA_035476275.1 Binatus sp. (SeqCode)
GTCGTCACCGCGCCGGAACCGCTCGAAGATCACCTCGCGGAGCGGGACGGGAACGCCGGGGCCGTCGTCCTCGACCGAGAGGACGACGTCATCCCCCTCGATGCGCACCGCCGTCTGCACCCGTCCGCCGTCGGGCACGTACTTCATCGCATTCGAGAGCAGGTTCAGCAGCACGCGCTCGAGCTTCCCGGCATCGCCCGGGAGCGCCAGCTCGGCCGGCGTCTCGACCTGCAGCGCGACCTTGCGCTCGCGCGCCACGACCTCGAAGAGCGAGACCGTCCGGCGGACGAGCGCGGCGAGATCCACCCGCGAGCGATCGAGCTCGGCTCCGCTCGCCTCGAGCTTGGCGACGTCGAGCAGATCGCTCACGTGCTTGAGCAGCACCTGCGCGTTCCGCTCGACCGTCTCGAGATCACGATGCATGTCCTCGTCGTCCGCGCGGGCGCCGAGGAGCCGCCGGATCGGTCCGAGGATGAGCGCGAGCGGTGTGCGGAGCTCGTGGCTCACGTTGGCGAGGAACACCGACTTGGTCCGGCTGGCGGCCTCGGCGGCGTCCTTCGCGCTCGACAGGTCGTCGATCAGCCCGAGGTTCTCGAAGCGGAGCTCCAGCGAGCGGACGAGTAGCCGACGGATCTCCGACGCCAGCACGATCGCCGCCGCCCAGAAGATCAGCAGCAGGAGACCGGTCGCGACGCTCGAGAGCGATCCGCCGGCGAGCAGCGCGCCGATCATGGGGAAGAAGGTCGCCGTCAGGTACGCGAGATAGGCCGCTCGCACCGGTGCGAGCGCGGCCATCCCACCCACACCCGAGCCGCCCAGGATGAAGAGCAGGAAGAGCTGATCGGGCATCGCCACGCGCGGGTAGAGCAGGATGGCGGCGGCGCCCCAGCCGATGCCGGCCAGCCCGTATGCCACGGCGAGGGCCCGCCGCCACGATGCAACCCGCTCGACGCGGTCTGCAGCGCGTCCGAATCGCCACACGACCACGAAGGCAGGCAGTGAGAGAACGACGAGCGCGATCAACCAGAACAGGAGGACCCCGCGCGGCGCGGCGTTCCAGAGCACGAGGAGGACGGCCACTGCCGTCAGTGTCCCGGTGGCGAAGCCGGTCGGAGCCTGCCCGATGAGGTGCCCGACGAGCTCGGCCTCGATCTCCTGCGCACGTGCCGTGGGTCGCGCGGGCTGTTCACTGCGCGGTTGCTCGGATGGCAGGTGGGAATGCCGATCCACCCCGCGCACCCCGGGTTCTTGCAAGGGGTGATCGGCTACCGGCATCGAGCCACGGCTGCTCGCACGGTCATCTCCGTGGAGAAATCTAGCGAGAGCCAGCTCTCGCGGTCCCCGTCTGTAGCACCGTGGCCGGGGCCGGGCCACTACCGTCTCGCGACGAGGAGCCGTGCGTCGGACAGCACGATCTCACCAGCTGCAGCATCCTGGTGGTCCGCACGGCGCTCCGGCTGCTGGCGGGAGACCGCGACGTGGGGCTCTACCTGGGCCAGCTGAGCACGCTGCTGCACCGCGACGACCTCGAGTGTCTGGGGAACGTCGCCCCCGTCTGGAACATTCCGGACGTGCTCACGATGTTCCGGGAGCGGATTCCCGGCGAGGCCGCGCTGCTCACTTGACAGCCGACGAATCCCGGGGAGACTGGCGCCCGTCGTTTCCGACCCGATAGGAGGAAGGCATGGTGCGTGTGAAGGCGGTCGTCCCGGTGGTGCTCGCGCTGCTCTCGCTCGTTGCTCCCGCGCGTCGCGGTCAGGTCGCGTGGGCGGCGGAGGGTGGACCCTCGGTCAAGCAGACCCTGATCGCGCGCGAGAAGGAGGTCTTCGAGGCGTTCAAGCAGCGGAACGCCTCCACCTTCAACGGGTACCTCTCCGACGACTTCGTCGGCGTCGACGGCGCGGGGTGGACCCACAAGTCGGACCAGGCGGACGCGATGAAGGACACGGAGCTCAAGGACTACAGCTTCGACGACATCAAGCTGGTGAAGGCGACCAAGAACGTCGCCATCCTCACCTACAAGCTCACCCAGCACGGGACCTACAAGGGAGAGGCGATGCCCACCAAGGTGTTTGCCACCTC
>DATILR010000136.1:0-36482 GCA_035476275.1 Binatus sp. (SeqCode)
GGGCTCGGGGTGGCGGCGCTGGAGGCGATGGCCGCCGGCCGGGCCGTCGTCGCCAGCCGGGTCGGTGGTCTCGTGGAGGCGGTCGCAGAGGAGGAAACCGGCCTCCTCGTCGCGCCGGGCGATGCCAGCGAGCTGGGCGCCGCCCTCGGTCGCCTCGCCGCGGATGCCGCGCTCCGGCGACGATTCGGTGCGGCAGGGCGGGCACGCGTGCTAGCACGGTACACCACCGCGCGGATGGCGGAGGGTACGCTCGCCTGCTACGGAGAGGCGCCATGCGCGTGAGCGCAAGACGGCTCGACGAGCTCACCGGGCGATTCCGACGCGTGCGCGTCCTGGTGGTGGGCGATCTCATGCTCGACCAGTTCGTCTGGGGCCGCGTGCAGCGTATCTCGCCGGAAGCGCCGGTCCCGGTCGTCTCGGTCACCAAGGAGGATCGTCGGCCCGGGGGCGCCGGCAACGTCGTGAGCAACGTCGCCACGCTGGGGGGGAAGGTCGCGGCCTGCGGGATCGTCGGGCGTGATGCGGCGGGAGAGCACCTGCAACGATCGCTCCGTGCCCTGGGGGCGGGGACCGACGGCGTGATCGTGACCCGCAACGGGCAGACCACCGAGAAGACCCGCATCATTGCCCAGCACCAGCAGGTGGTCCGCCTCGATCGCGACCCGTCTGCCACGCTGGACGGCCCGAGCGCGCGCGCCGTGCGCGACTTCGTGCTCCGTCAGCGACGCCACCATGACGTGATCGTGGTGTCCGACTACGGCAAGGGCACCATCGGACCGGAGCTCCTGGGCGCGCTCGCCGAGGAGCACGCGCGCTCGCGCTTCACCTGGCTGGTCGATCCCAAGCGGTCGAACTTCGGACACTACCGGCGCCCCTCACTCATCAAGCCGAACCGCGAGGAGGCAGCGGTTGCCGCGGACACGGAGATCCACGACGCGGACTCGCTGCGCACGGCCGGCAGCCGTCTGCTCGACCGCTGGGACGCCGGGGCCGTGCTCATCTCGCGCGGCGAGGAGGGGATGGCCCTCTTCAAACGGACGGCGCGGGGCGGGGTGGCCATGCGGGAGTTCCCGACGCTGGCGCGCGAGACCTTCGACGTCACGGGAGCCGGCGACACGGTCATCGCCGCCTGCGCCCTGGCGCTCGGGGCCGGCGGAACACTCGAGGAGGCTACCGTGCTCGCCAACCACGCCGCGGGCGTGGTCGTCGCCAAGGTCGGCACCGCCACGATCACCGTCGACGAGCTGCGCGCCGCCCTCCGCCAATGGAGCTAGCTGAAGCATGAAATCGATGACGGGATACGGCGCCGGCTCCGCCCAGGCGCCGGCCGCCCGGGTGGCGGTCGAGATCCGCGGGGTCAACCAGCGCTTCCTCGACGTGCGCGTCACGGCGGCGCGCGAGTACGCGGCCTGGGAGCGCGAGATCCGGAATCGCGTCCAGGTGGTCGCCCAGCGCGGGCGCGTGGACGTCACGGTGGTGCGCACGCCGGTGGCCGCCCGGCGACGCTACGCCGTCACCGTCCGCATGGAGCTCGCCCGTGCGTACGTCCAGGCGGGTCGGGACGTCTCCCGCCGCCTCGGGCTGGGTGGGTCCCTCGCCCTCGCCGACGTCCTCCGGCTACCCGATCTGTTCGAGGTCAGTGAGCGGGCACCCGAGCTGGCTCCCGAGCTGCCCGCGATCCGTCGCGCCCTCACCGCCGCCCTGCGCGCCTTCGACGGCGAGCGCCGTCGCGAGGGCGACCACCTGCGCCGCGACATGCAGCGCCGGGTGGCCCGTCTCCGCCAGGCCACGACGACGATCCGGCGCCGTCTCCCGCGGGCGCTCGCCGCCCTCCGCGCCCGCGTCGAAGAGCGGCTCGCCCGCGTCAACCGGTCGACGGACCTGGATCCGATCCGGGTGGCGGAGGAGGCCGCCGTGCTCGCCGAGCGGAGTGACATCACCGAGGAGCTGGTCCGGCTGGCGAGCCACCTGGCGGCGCTCGACGCCGCCCTCGCGGCGCCCGGCCCGGTCGGCAAGCGGATCGAGTTCCTGCTCCAGGAGGTGCACCGTGAGCTCACCACCACCGGCGCCAAGGCCGGCGACCTCGCGATCGGCGAGCTCGTGCTCGCCGCCAAGGCCGAGGCCGAGAAGCTCCGCGAGCAGGTGCAGAACGTCGAGTGAGCCGACCGGGGCCTCGCCGTGAGCCCCGAGCACGGGGTCACGCGAGCGCTGGTCGACGCCGCGCGGACGGTTCGCTGGGAGGAGCTGCCGGCGGAGGCGCGGGAGGTCGCACGACACTGCCTCCTCGACTTCCTCGGCGTCGCACTCGCGGGGGCGCGGGAGCCGCTCACCCAGATCCTGATCGAAGTGGTGGTGCAACACGAGAAGTCCTCCGAGGCGGGGGTCCTGGGAAGGGCCGAGCGCGCGAGCCGGCTCTCGGCGGCCCTGGTCAACGGCGCCGCGGCCCACGCGCTCGACTTCGACGATACGCACACCGCGATGAACGGTCATCCCTCCGTGCCGGTCCTGCCGGCGCTGCTCGCACTGGCGGAGACCGAGGCGGCAAGCGGTGAGCGCCTGCTCGCTGCGCTGGTGGCGGGCATCGAGCTCGAATGCCGGCTCGCGAGCGTCCTCGGCCCGGGCCACTACGCGGTCGGGTTCCATTCCACGGGGACGCTGGGGGCGTTCGGCGCCGCGGCGGCCTGCGCGCATCTCCTCGGCCTCGACGCGGAGCAGTGGGCCCAGGCCCTCGGCCTGGCGGGGACCCAGGCCGCGGGCCTGAAATCCGGCTTCGGGACGATGGCGAAGCCCCTGCACGCGGGGCGAGCCGCGGCGACGGGGCTCCTCTCCGCCCTCCTGGCGCGCGCGGGATTCACCGCCAACCCGACCATCGTCGAGGCGGCGCAGGGGTTTGCGGCCACGCACGCAGGAGCCGTCTCGCCGGCCCGCGGCCTCGAGCGGCACGACCGTCCTCTCGTGCGCGCCACCCTCTTCAAGTACCACGCAGCCTGCTACCTGACACACGCCGCGATCGAGGCCGCCTCCGCGCTGCGCACGGCACACCGGCTCGCGCCGGAGGCGATCGATCGCGTCACCGTGCGCGTGGCGCCTGCACTGCTCGCGGTGTGCGCCATCCCCGAGCCCCGGACGGGACTCGAGGGCAAGTTCAGCCTCCGCG
This sequence comes from Binatus sp. (SeqCode), assembly GCA_035476275.1. Classification (GTDB taxonomy): domain Bacteria; phylum Desulfobacterota; class Binatia; order DP-6; family DP-6; genus DP-23. Next base: position 3,158 of record DATILR010000136.1, read on the forward strand.
CGACGACGGCGATGGCCCTCCTGGGCGACGATACCGCCGACCCGGCTGCCTTCACCGATGCGCGCATGGCCGACCCGCGTCTGTGCGCCCTCCGCGATCGGATCCACGTCGAGACCGTCCCGGGAGTGCCGGGAACGCGGGCGGCGCTCGTGATCGAGACCCGGGGTGAACACCTCGAGGCGGAGGTCGACACGGGCGTTCCCGCGAGCGACCTCGTCGTGCAGCGGGAGCGCCTGCGCCGCAAATTCCTCACGCTGGCCACGCCCGTCGTCGGGGGCGCGGGAGCAGTCCGACTCGCCGACGCGGCGCTCCGCGCCGACGAGCTGCCGGCGGCGGCGGAGCTCGTCCGGCTGGCACAACCCGGGTGAGGGCAGCGGCGGCGGTCGGGGAGGGGGACCGCGGGCGGGTGCAGAACGGCGAGGCGCCGGTATAATACCGGTGTGCTGATCACCATCTCCGGTCTTCCGGGGAGCGGCAAGACGACCGTGGCCCAGCTCGTGGCGCGCACGCTCGGGCTCGAACACGTCTATGCCGGGGACATCTTCCGCAAGCAGGCCGAGGCGCAGGGACTGACGCTCGAAGAGTACCAGCGGCGGGCCGAGACCGATCACTCGATCGACCGCGCCCTGGACGACCAGATGCGGTCGCGCGCGGCGCGGGGCAACGCCGTCCTGGAAGGGCGTCTCGCCGCCTTCATGGCGGAAGCTGCCGGCCAGACGGCCCTTCGCGTCTTCCTCGACGCGCCCGAGCCGATCCGCGCGGTGCGCATAGCCGGACGCGAAGGGGGCGGGACGAGCGAGCGGCTGCGGGAGATACAGGCGCGCGAGGCCTCGGATGCGCGCCGGTACCGGGTGATCTACGGCGTCGACTACCACGACCCCGCACACTACGACCTCGTGCTACACAGCGACGGGCGCTCTCCGGAGGAACTGGCCGCCGAGATCGTCGAGCACGCGCGCCGATTGCCATGACCATCGGCGAGCTGATCGATCGGGTGCGGACGTACCATCCCGCCGCGCCGGTCGACCTGATCCAGAAGGCCTACGAGTTCTCCGCCGAGAAGCATCACGGGCAGCGTCGCCTGTCCGGCGAGCCCTATCTCACCCACCCGCTCCAGGTGGCAGGCATCATCGCGGAGCTGCGGCTCGATGTCCCCAGCGTCGCGACCGGGCTCCTCCACGACACCGTCGAGGACACACTCGCCACCCTCGAGCAGATCGAGCAGACCTTCGGGGCCGAGATCGCCGCGCTGGTCGACGGCGTCACCAAGATCGGCCAGATCAACTTCCGCTCGCGCGAGGAGAAGCAGGCGGAGAACTTCCGCAAGATGCTCCTCGCGATGGCGCGCGACCTGCGCGTTATCCTGATCAAGCTCGCCGACCGCACCCACAACATGCGTACTCTCGGGCACCTCCCGCCCGAGCGGCAGGTCGAGATCGCGCAGGAGACGCTCGACATCTACGCGCCCCTCGCCCACCGCCTGGGCATCAACTGGATCAAGAGCGACCTCGAGGACAACGCCCTCCGCTTCCTCCACCCTGAGGTCTACTACCAGCTGAAGCGGAGCGTCGCGAAGAAGAAGGCCGAGCGCGAGAAGTACATCAAGGAGGTCATCTCGGTCCTGACCAAGCGGCTGACCGAGGCCGAGATCGAGGCCGAGGTGAGCGGCCGGCCGAAGCACTTCTACTCGATCTACGAGAAGATGCAGGCCCAGAACCTCCTCTACGACCAGATCTACGATCTCGTGGCCTTCCGGATCGTGGTCGACACCGTGGGCGAGTGCTACGAAGGGCTCGGCGTCGTGCACGCCAACTGGAAGCCGGTGCCGGGCCGCTTCAAGGACTACATCGCGTTGCCCAAGGCGAACGGCTACCAGTCGCTGCACACCACCGTCATCGGCCCCTACGGCGAGCGGATCGAGATCCAGATCCGCACCCGCGAGATGCACCGCGTGGCGGAGTACGGCGTCGCCGCACACTGGCGCTACAAGCAGCCCGGCACCGTCGGCACCGACGACGGGCAGCGCTTCGGATGGCTCCGGCAGATGCTGGAGTGGCAGCAGCACCTGGAGGATCCTCAGGAGTTCCTGCGCTCGGTGAAGGAGGACCTCTTCACGGAGGAGGTCTTCGTCTTCACGCCGAAGGGCGATCTGCTCAACTTCCCCGTCGGTGCCACCATCATCGACTTCGCTTACCGCATCCATTCCGAGGTCGGGCACCACTGCGCCGGCGCGCGCGTGAACGGCCGCATCGTACCGCTGCGCTACCAGCTGCAGAGCGGCGACACGGTGGAGATCGTCACCACGTCGAGCCAGGCGCCGTCGAAGGACTGGCTGAAGCTCGTCAAGACGTCGCGTGCCAAGGCGCGCGTGCGGGCCTGGGTGAAGGGTCAGCAGGCGGCGCGCTCGATCGCCGTCGGCCGCGAGATCCTCGAGCGCGATCTCGCCCGCCACGCGCTCGACTTCGGACGGCTCCGCACCGACGGGACGCTCGCCCGCGTGGCACGCGAGCTCTCGCTGAAGGACGAGGACGCGATGCTCGCCGGCGTCGGCTACGGGAAGATCACGGCGCAGCAGGTCCTCGGCCGCATCCTCCCCGAGGAGGAGATCGAGAAGCGCCGCGAGAAATCCGAGGGGCGCCTCCAGCGGCTCTTCCGCCTCGTCAGTCGACAGACGAAGAGCGGGGTCACGGTATCCGGTATCGACGACGTCCTCGTCCGCTTCGGGAAGTGCTGCAGCCCGCTGGCCGGCGAGCGCATCACGGGCTTCATCACCCGCGGGCGGGGCGTCACGGTGCACGCTCTCGACTGTCCGAAGGTCCTGGAGAGCGACCCGCAGCGGCGGATCGAGGTGCAGTGGTCGGACGGGAAGGGCACGCCGCGCGCCGTCAAGGTCGAGGTGACCTGCGTCGATCAGCCCGGGCTCCTGGCGGCGATGTCCAAGGCGATCAGCTCGGCCGGCATCAATATTGCCCGAGCACATGTGCATGCGCTGGGCGACCACAAGGCACAGAACACCTTCGAGCTGATGGTCACCAACGCCGAGGAGCTGAACCGCGTCATGCGGAACCTCGGCCGCGTGCGGGGAGTGATGAAGGTGGCCCGGGTACGGACGTGAGCCGCGAACGGCAGGCGATCACGGCCGAGGGTGCGCCGCGCGCGATGGGGCCGTATGCGCAAGCCATGGTTGCCGGAGACTTCGTCTTCTGTGCCGGGCAGGTCGGCCTCGACCCGGCGAGCGGGCGGCTGGTCGCGGGTGGGATCGAGGCCGAGACGGCCCGCGTCCTGGAGAACCTCTCGGCGGTGCTGGCCGGCGCCGGGCTCGGACTCGGCGACGTCGTGAAGACGACCGTCTACCTCGCCGACCTGGGCGAGTTCGCGGCCATGAATGCCGTCTACGGCCGCTACTTCTCCGCCCCGTACCCGGCGCGGGCGACGATCGGCGTCGCGGCACTGCCGGCGGGCGCGCGGGTGGAGATCGAGGCCGTGGCGACTCGCCGCTGAGCGGCGCGATCTACGAGCGGGCCGAAGCCCTGCCGCCGGCCTTCAGCACCCGCCCCGAGCGGAGACACCGGGTACAGGCGAGGATGCGCCGGCCCGCGCTGCCGACCTGCACGTGCACGCGCTGGAGATTCGGGCGCCACAGGCGCTTCGTCTTGTTGTTGGCGTGGCTCACGTTCGACCCGACGGACCGTCGCTTGCCACACACCTCGCACACCCGCGCCATGGAGGAGCGTCGGTACCACGGCGAGCCGAGCCTTGCAACGACGGCATCGGCGAGCGTGGCCTACTGGCCGAGCGCGAAGCTGATCACACCGCCATCGCCCGGGCCGCTGAACAGCGTGAAGCCGTAGCCCCAGAGCACACGGCCGTCGACGATCGACGGTCCGCAACCCGTCCTCGCCGGCGCGTCGTGACTCCACAGCTTCGCCCCGGTGCGAGTGTCGAGCGCGGCGAGCGTCCCGCCGTCCGTCCCGACGAAGGCGACACCCCGCACCGCGCCGACGGGAGCGAAGATGTGGCCCGGAAAATCCTCCGCCTGCCAGAGGATGGCACCGGATGCGGGGTCGAGTGCGAACACCTTGGCGACGTTGGTCGGCGCGTTGGTGGCGGGATCACCCACGTTGGACACGACGACGAGCCGGCCGTCGACCAGCGCTCCCGAGCCGATTTCGCCGCCGAAGAAGCTGCCCGGAGTCAGCGTGGTCTCCCACACCACCGTCCCGCTGTCCCGGTCGAGCGCGTGATACACGCCGGCCTTGTCGCCCGCGCCGACCAGCGCCCGGCCCCCGGAGCGCCACAGGTTGGGCGAGGCCCCGACGTCGGCGTCCTTGCCGTTGGGGTTCCCGGCGCTGAACACGTCCGGGTAGGTGAACTGCCGCGACCACGCGAGCTGGCCCGTCCTGTAATGGATGGCGAGGATCGAATCGGCCAGCGGCGCCGTCGGCGGGGCGTAGGTGTTGCCGCTGCCGACGTAGAGTAGCCCGCGGCGGCGATCGACCGCCGGCGTCGACCAGATACCGACCCCCGCGCCCGCGGTCGGATCGTCGGGTGTCGTGTAGAGCCGCCACCGCTCCGCGCCGGTCGCCGCATCGTACGCACCGATCGAACCCCGGAACGTGTAGTCCGCCTTCGGGATCGTCACCTCGAAGCTCGCCACGCCCTGGAGGACGAGGCCGTCGACGACCACCGGCGAAGCGTTGATCTGGGCGAAGGGGTGCTCGTTGGTCACGGTCTTCCACACCACCGCACCGCTCGCCCGATCGAGTCGGTAGAGGGTGGCACCGCTCGAGGCGTAGACTGCCGTCCGGTCGATGGCCGGCGCGCCGACCACGAAGCCGCCGATCGCCCTCTGCCAGATCTCCCGTCCGGTCCGGTTCTCGACGGCCCAGATCGTGCCCTTCCAATCGCCGAAGAAGGCGGCCCGACCGGACACCGTGGGCGTGCCCGAGACGCCGACCAGCCCGTCCTTCGTCCAGGTCTCCGTCAAGCGGGAGACGGTCCGCCGGTTGATGCGTGTCTCGCGCGCGTTCAGGCGGGTGTTCGACAGATCGTGACCGTAGACGGACCAGTCCTTCCGGGCCGGGCTGGCGATCGACGCGAGGCCGCGAACGGCCATCGCCAGCACCGCCAGCACGAGGCAGACGCATCCGATCCGGATGCGACGCCCCCTTCGGTCATGGCCCTCGGCGCGGCCCGCAGTCACCGCGCCACTAGAGCACGCAGCGTGGGCCGCGGTCGATGTCTCGACATCGGTGGATCTCAGCGGCAGGGAAGGTTGCGCATGAGGTCCAGGTCGATCGCGTCGGCCATCGCCGCGTAGCCGGCGGCGTTGGGGTGGAGATGATCGCCGCTGTCGAATGCGGGGTGGAGCCGGTCGGGGTCGGCCGGGTCGCGCAGGGCGGCGTGGAAGTCGACCACGCCGTCGGCGGCGCCGCTGCTCCGGATCCAGTCGTTGATGAGATTCCGGGCGGCGATCGCCTCGGGCGTGCCATGGAGCGCCAGGGCGAAGTTCCGGCACGGGGGGATCGTGCCGAGGATCACCCTGAGGCCCGCCTCACGCAGCCGGTCGATGACGGTCTGCAGGCCGGCGACAACCTGGGCGGCGGTAGGTGGTGGTGGCACCCCGATGTCGTTGGTTCCTTCCATGAGGAGAACGGCGGACGCGCCCGCCTGATCGAGTGCGTCGCGGTCGAGGCGATCGAGCAGCTTCGGCCCGAAGGACGGCAGCGGGCCGTCGCGCAGCACCTGGTTGCCACTGATGGCCTCGATCTGGACGGCGAGCGGTACGTCGGCCGCCGCGAGGCGCCGCGCCAGGATATCCGGGTAGCGGTGGTTCTGATCCGCCGGGCTCATGAGACCGTCGGTGATCGAATCGCCGAGGGCCACGAGCGCGCCCAGACGGCGCGCCGCCCGGACCTCCACGTCGGTGAGGAACGGCCAGGTGGCCAGCGTCTTCGTGAACGCGCCACCGGTCGCGTCGCGGGTGTGGTCTCCACCGCCCGACGGGGAGAGATACGACGTCTGCAGCGCCGTCACGTGCTCGGTCGCCGGCCCGCTGCCCCCCGCCACGTGAAGGCTCACCACCAGATCCTGGAACGCGGGGAACTCGAGCCGCGCCTGGTCGCTCACCGTCTCGCCGCCGGCCGCGATGGTGACCGACCGCTGGCGGGCGAAGCGCAGACGGCGGGCGGTTCCCGGCACGAGGTCGGCGCCCGTGGCACGTCGCCCGATGGTCGCGGCGGTGAAGGTCACGGGCTGCGTGCCGAAGCGATTGGACAGCCGCACCCGAACCCGCGTCCCCCCGTACGTCGGGTTGACGACGAGACGCAGCGACTGGTCGACGAAGGGACCGCCCTGCGCATCCGACGGGCTGGTTGCCCACACCCCCACCCAGTGCCTCCCCCGGCAGCGCGTGGCCGCGGTCGTGGGATGCGCACCGACCGCGACCACCGTCGCGATCGCGATGGCCGTCAGCGCGGCGCGGCCTGTCATCGAGCCGATGGGCTACGCCGCGTACGCCGACGGGGTCAAGCGCAGCCGACGGTGGCCAGCCCGCCGCGACTTGCACATCGACGAGCGGAGGAGCTAGGCGCGAGCATTCCGCCCGAAGGACCAGGGGAAGGAGAGCCATGGCATCCAAGACAACGTCCGCCCACCATTTCCGTTTTCACGCGCCCCACACCCATCTCACCTCGGTGTTCGGCGATGACTGGTTCGGGGTCAGGGCGGAAGCCTTTGCCCGCTTCTTCGGGACTCCGACCTTCCTGATCGCACAGACCGTGCTGGTGGCCGCCTGGATCGTGGTCAACGTCGTCGGCATCACCCGGTTCGACATCTACCCCTTCATCCTCCTGAACCTCGCCTTCAGCCTGCAGGCTGCGTACGCCGCGCCGCTGATCCTGCTCGCCCAGACGCGGCAGGCCGATCGCGACAAGGCGCTCGTGGATGCCGACGCGCAGCACCGCGAAGCGCTCGCAAACGCGAGCATCGAGCGTCAGGAGCTCGCCACCGAGCAGTCGCGGCAGATCCTCGAGCTCCTCGAGCAGAACACGAAGCTCACCCAGCTGACGCGGGAGCTGGGCGAGCAGATCAAGGCACTCACCCACGAGATCCACCGTCGGGTGGTCGTGGCCTAGCCAGACGATCGGACGGCACGCAGAGCGGCCCAGAACCCCAGCATGCCCAGGCCGACGCGCACCCAGTGCCAGCGTATCCAGCGCGCGAGGAGAGCCGTGGTCGCCCCGTCCGTGAGCACGCCCGGCTGACTGAAGAGCTGGTTGGCAGGCTCGTTCACCACCAGCGTGACGAGCAGCACGCCGAGGGCCGCGAGTGCCGCCACCCCGCTGCCGACGCGACGGCCGTCCGGCGACCGCCGCGCGCCGAGCCAGGCGACGCCCGCCACGAGGACGGCGCCGGCGCCGAGCGGTCGCATGAGGCGACCGATCCGCCACGCATGCAGCGCGAACCATCCGCGGAAGGCCAGGGGCGGCAGCGTCTGCCAGTAGGGCGCCACCGCCACGGCAATGAGCAGCATGGCACCCGCGAGGAGTCCGAGCAGGAACGCGGTGAGGCGGGCGAGCACGGTCAGGACCCGGAGCGGATGCGGCGAATGATGTCGCTCGTCGAGACGCTGGGCACGAGCGGGATCCGTTCGACCCGACCGCCACGTGCGAGCACGAGATCGCGTCCCACGATCTCCTCGCTCGACCAGTCGGCGCCCTTCACCAGCACGTCGGGGGCGAGCGCGGCGATCAGGTCGTGCGGCGTGTCGTCCGCGAAGAGCACGATGTAATCGACGGCGCTGAGGGCCGCCAGCACCTCCACCCGCTCCGCGGCCCCGAGGATGGGGCGGCCCGGACCCTTCAGTCGTCGGACCGAGGCATCATCGTTGAGCCCGACCACCAGTGTGTCGCCGAGCGCACGCGCCGCCCCCAGGTAACGCACGTGCCCCGGATGGAGGAGGTCGAAGCAGCCGTTGGTGAACACGATCCGCGCACCGCCGGCCCGGCGAGGGGCGAGCGTCGCGGCGAGGGCCGACGCGTCCGGGGCGAGCTTGGCGACCGGCACGGAGCGGCGAGGATAGCGCAGCGCGGGCGAGGACGGAACCCGATCGCGCCTTGACCGACCGGCGGGACGCAGCTACACCCCGCGCACGATGGCGAACTACCGGCGCCGTCGTTGGCGGGAGTCCATGGCCGTCCGTCTGGACCTGAACGGACTCTTGGCCACGGCGGTTGGCGCCGACGGCGTCGCGCCCGAGGATCTGGCGGCGCTCGAGCCGACGCTGGCTCGGGTGCGTGCCGATCTCGCGGCGCGCCGGGCGACGGGAGGGCTCGAGTTCGCCGATCTGCCCTACCGTCGCGAGGACGTCCGACGGGTGATCGAGGCCGCGAGCGAGGCCCGGGGGGAGTTCGACAACGTGGTCGTCCTCGGCATCGGGGGATCGGCCCTGGGCGCCAACGCCGTCTGCGCGGGGCTCGCCGGGCAGACCCCCGGCCTGCGCATCGTCGTGGCCGATGCGATCGACCCCGAGGCCTTCGGGACGCTGCTCGGCGAGCTCGATCTGGGCCGCACCCTGTTCAACGTGGTGAGCAAGTCGGGCGAGACGGCCGAGACCATGGCGCAGTTCCTGATCGTGCGGGACCGTCTGCTGCGCGAGCTCGGTGCGGTGGACTACAAGCGCAACATCCTGGTCACCACCGATGCGCAGCAGGGCGCGCTCCGGCAGATCGTGAACGACGAGGGGTTTCGCGCGCTACCCTTTCCGTCGGGAATCGCGGGCCGCTTCTCGGTGCTGACCACGGCCGCGCTCTTCCCGGCGGCCGCCGGGGGCGTCGACGTCGAGGAGCTCCTGGCCGGCGCCGCGGCGATGGACGAGCGCTGCAAGGCTGCCGCCACCCCGCTCGCCGACCCCCCGCTCGCCCTGGGCGGTCTCCTCTGGCAGCTCGCCACCAAGCATCGGAAGTCGATCGTCGTCCTGATGGCGTACTGCGAGCGACTGGCGGCGACGGCCGACTGGTTCTGCCAGCTGTGGGCGGAGAGTCTCGGCAAGGCGGTGGACCTCGACGGCCGCACCGTCGAGTGGGGACAGACGCCCGTCGGTGCCCTCGGTCCGAGCGACCAACACTCCCAGCTGCAGCTCTATCTCGAAGGACCGCGGGACAAGTCGGTCGTGTTCCTCCGTCTCGAGGACCACGGCACGAACCTCGACGTGCCGGCGACCTACCAGGATCTCTCGGCCGTCGGGTACCTGGGCGGCCATTCGCTGGGTGAGCTGGTGAACGCCGAGCAGCGCGCCACCGAGCTGGCACTCGCCAAGCGCGGTCGCCCGAGCGCCACCCTGACGCTTCCCGTGCTGAATGCCTTCACCCTCGGCCAGGTGCTCTACCTGTGCGAGATGGCGACCGTCGCCGTGGGCGCGCTGGCGGGGATCGATCCGTTCGGGCAGCCCGGGGTCGAGGAAGGCAAGCGCCTCACCTTCGGGCTCATGGGACGCCCGGGATTCGAGGCCAGCCGGGCAGAGGTGGAGACCTGGCTGGCGCGCAAGGACCCGCGCTTCGTGATCTGAGTGGGCAAGATCGCTCTCCTGCCGGTCGCCGTGCAGAGCCAGATCGCCGCCGGCGAGGTGATCGAGCGGCCCGCTTCGGTGGTGAAGGAGCTAGTCGAGAACTCCCTCGACGCGGGAGCGCAGCACGTCGACATCGAGCTCCTCGGGGGCGGACTCGAGCGGATCCTCGTGCGCGACGATGGTGAGGGCATGGCGTCGGAGGACGCGCTCCTCGCCTTCTCCCGCCACGCGACCAGCAAGCTCACGTCTGCCGAAGAGCTCGCTCGCATCACGACCCTCGGCTTTCGCGGCGAGGCCCTGCCGAGCATCGCCGCCGTGGCGGGGGTACGGCTCGTCACCCGGCGCTCCGCCGATCCGACGGCGGTGGCGGTCGAAGCGGACGGGCGGGGGGCGCGGGCCGCCGGCAGCGCGGGTGGGGCGCCCGGGACCAGCATCGAGGTCCGCGAGCTCTTCGCGACCACGCCCGCGCGGCGAAAGTTCCTCCGCACGGCGGCCACCGAGCTCGGCCACGTGGTCGACCTGGTGACCCGCACGGCGGTGGCGAGCCCTGCCGTCGGCTTCCGGCTGACGCAGAACGGACGCGAGGTGCTCTCCCTCCCTCCGGTGCGCACGGTCCGCGATCGCCTCGGACAGGTGCTCGGCCGCGGACGCGCCGGTGCCCTCGTGCCCGTGGAGGCGGTACACGGCGGCTACACCCTCACGGGGTTCGTCGCCCCACCGCGCGAGCAGCTCGCCAGCGCCCGCCTGCTCTGGACCTACGTCCGCATCGGCGGCGAGCCGCGGGGCACCGTCGCGGGCCGCTGGGTGCGCGATCGCGTGCTGCTCCGCGCGGTGCTCGACGGGTATGCCGGGCTCGTCCAGCGGGGCCGCTATCCGATCGTCGTCCTTTTCCTCGCCGCACCGCAGGGCGAGCTCGACGTGAACGTCCATCCTGCCAAGCTCGAGGTGCGCTTCCGTCAGCCCGCGGCGATGCACCAGCTGATCGCGCCGGCTCTTCGAGCGCGCCTCACGGCCACGCTCGCGCCCACGGCGGCGCCGCCCCCGCTCTCGGCGATCGCGGCGGGCGAGGGGCGGCTCGAATACCGCCCCGCCTCGCCGGCCTTCGACGCCGGGGCGTTGCCGCTCTGGAAGCCGGCACCGCACGGCTTCGGGGCGCTGCGCTTCATCGGGCAGATCTTCGACGGCTATCTCCTCTGCGAGGGCGAAGGCCGCGTCGTGCTGATCGACCAGCATGCCGCGCACGAGCGGGTCGTCTACGAGCGGCTCCGGGCGGAGCGGCAGGCGCACGGGGTGGCGCGCGACCCGCTGCTCGTGCCCGAGACGATCGAGCTCACCCCCGCACAGGTGGCGACCCTGGCCGAGCACTCGGCAGCGCTCCAGGCGGCGGGCCTCGAGGGCGAGCCGTTCGGCGCCGGGACGTTCCTCCTCCGGACGACGCCCCGCGCACTCGCCGGCCAGGACGTGGCCGCGCTCCTGCGCGCCATGGCGGCCGAGCTGAGCGAGGAGGGGACGAGCGTCGCGGTGGAGCGCGCGAGCGACCGCGCGCTCGCGACCGTCGCCTGTCACAGCGTGGTGCGGGTGGGGCAGCGACTCGACGACGCCCAGGTGCGGGCGCTCCTCGTCGCCATGGACGGGGTCGAGGTGGTGGCCCACTGTCCCCACGGACGTCCGGTCGCGACGGCGCTCAGCCGGCCGCAGCTCGAAGCGCTCTTCCACCGATGACCCGGCCGCGGATCGTCTGCGTCGTCGGCCCCACGGCGAGCGGCAAGACGGCGCTCGCGCTCGAGCTCGCCGAGCGCTTCGGCGCGGAGATCGTCTCCGCCGACTCGCGACAGGCCTATCGCCACCTCGACATCGGCACGGCCAAGCCCACGGCGGTCGAGTGCCGGCGCGTGCGCCACCACTGCCTGGACCTGGTCGAGCCCGACGAAACGTTCGATGCCGCGCGGTTCCGGGCGGCCGCGGAAGCGGCGCTGGCCGACATCCGGGCGCGCGGCCGCCCCGCGCTCGTGGTCGGCGGGACGGGGCTCTACGTGCGCGCGCTCCTGGGCGGACTCTGTCCCGCGCCGCCGGCCGTACCGCGGCTACGAGCTACCCTCACGCGGCTGGCGGCGAGGGAGGGGACCCCGGCGCTCCACCGGCGCCTGGCGACGCTCGATCCACCCACCGCGGCCCGCGTTCACCCCCGAGACGCCGTCCGCATCGTGCGCGCGCTCGAGGTGGGACTCGTGAGCGGGCGGCGGCTCTCGGAGTGGCAGGCGGCACATCGCTTCACGGCGGCAGCGTACGAGCCGCTCGTCATCGGTCTCGCCTGGCCGGTGCCGGCGCTCGACGAGCGCATCACCGTCCGCGCCCGCGCCATGATCGACGCGGGGTTCCTCGATGAGGTCCGCGACCTCGCCCGGCGCGGCGTCCCCACCGACGCCCCGGGCCTCCGGGCCGTCGGCTATGGCGAGCTGCGCGCCTGCCTCGAGGGACGGCTCGACCTGCCGCAGGCGCTCGATGCCATCGTGCGCGCCACCCGCCGCTTCGCGAAGCGCCAGCGGACCTGGTTCCGACGCGAGCCGGGCATCCGCTGGCGCCACCCGGAGGAGGAGCGGGCGCGCATCGGCGCCGAGGTCGAGGCCTTCCTCCGCGGCGACACGGGACCCGCGTCCGTACCGGCGTGATGCCTTCCCCCACGCGCCCACCGGCACCCACCTACCTCGACTTCGAGCAGCCCCTCGCGGGACTCGATGCTGACATCGGGCGCGCACTCGCGGCGGGGAACCGCGACCGCGTGCGCCGGCTCCGGCGAGAACGAGGGCGCGTCGAGGCGATGGTCCTGGCGCGTCTCACGCCCTGGGAGCAGGTGCAGCTGTCGCGTCACCCCGAGCGGCCGGCGATGCTCGACTACGTCCGGGCCCTCTGCTCGGAGTTCATCGAGCTGCACGGCGATCGGCGCTTCGGTGACGACGGGGCCGTGGTGGGTGGCCTCGCCCGCTTCCGGGGAAGGGGGGTGGTCGTGGTTGGCCACCAGCGGGGTCACGGCACGGCCGATCAGGTGGCGCGCAACTTCGGCATGCCGCGGCCGGAGGGATACCGGAAAGCCGTCCGGCTCTTCGAGCTGGCGGAGCGGTTCCGCCGACCGGTCATCACCCTCGTCGACACGCAGGGCGCGTACCCGGGAATCGACGCCGAGCAGCGCGGGCAGGCCGAGGCCATCGCGACGTGCATCCAGACGCTTGCCACGCTGCGCGTGCCGGTGGTGAACGCGATCATCGGTGAAGGCGGAAGCGGTGGCGCGCTCGCTCTCGGCCTCGGGGACCGGATACTGATGCAGGAGCACGCCTGGTTCTCGGTGCTCTCGCCCGAGGGCTGCGCGTCGATCCTCTTTCGCGAACGGACGCCGGCCGCCGTCGCCCGCAGCGCCGCGCTCCTCCGCCTCACGGCCAGCGACCTGCAGGCCTTCGGCGTCGTCGACGAGGTGGTGCGGGAGCCGGGGGGCGGGGCGCATCGCGAGCCGGCCCGTGCGGCTCGGCTGCTCGGCCGTGCCCTCGAGCGACACCTCGTGGCGCTCGGCCGTTCAGCACCGCGCACGCTCGTGGCGCGACGCTACGCCCGCTACCGCCAGCTCGGAACGCATCTGCCGTCCGTCTGAGGAAGGCGCCCTTTGCAAAAGCGGCAGGCCCACGCTACACCCGCGGCGAGCGCTGCATGCTTCGCAAGAGCTCGATTCCCGCGCTGCGGCGGCAGATCGATCGGATCGATGACCAGCTCCTGCGCCTCCTGAACCGCCGCGCGCGCCTCGCCCTCGAGATCGCGCGGCAGAAGGCGCGGACGAACTCGGGCGTGTACGCGCCCGGCCGGGAGAAGGGGGTCCTCACGCGGCTCGCACGCGCCAATCCGGGGCCGCTCCCCGAGCGGCTGGTGCGGGCCATCTTCCGCGAGATCATCTCGGCCTCCCGCAGCCTCGAGCAGCACCTGCGGGTCGCGTACCTCGGGCCCGAGGCGACCTACACGCACGTGGCCGCGCGCCGGCAGCTCGGAGCCGCGGCGGAGTACCGCGCCGCGAGCTCGGTCGACGAGGTGTTCCACGACGTGGAGAGCGGACGGGCGGATCTCGGCGTGGTCGCGGTCGAGAACTCGACCGAGGGGATGGTCGCGCACACGCTCGACCTGCTGGCCGACTCGCCGCTCCGCATCTGCGCCGAGATCTCGCTGCCCATCCACCACTGCCTCCTCGCCCGGCGCGACGGGACGCTCGCCGGCCTCCGGCGCGTCGTGGCCCACCCGCAGGCGCTCGCCCAGTGCCGCCGCTGGCTCGCCGAGCATCTCCCGACCGCTGCCACGGAAGCGGAGACGAGCAACGCCCGGGCGGCGGAACGGGCCCGGAGCGAGCGTGGCACCGCGGCCATCGCGGGCGAGGCGGCCGCCGAGACCTACGGGCTCGCCGTGCTCGCCCGCGCCATCCAGGACGAGCCGGGCAACCTCACGCGCTTCGCCGTCCTCGCCCACAAGGACGCCGCCCAGCCGAGCGGAGACGACAAGACCTCGATCCTCTTCAGCGTGCGCGACGAGGTGGGCATCCTCTTCCGCATGCTCCGTCCCTTCGCGACCCATCGCATCGATCTGATCAAGATCGAGTCGCGTCCGCTCCGCGGCCGTCCCTGGGAGTACCTCTTCTTCCTGGATCTGAAGGGGCATCGCGAGGAGCGTCGCGTGCAGCGGGCGCTGGCGGAGGTCGAGCGGAACGCGCTCCGGCTGAAGGTCCTCGGCTCCTATCCGGCCGCGCCCGTTCCGGAGACGTAGGCCTGGAGATCTGGCCTGGAGATATGATGGATCTGCGCAGCCTCGTCCCGCAATGGATCCGGACGCTCACCCCGTATCCACCCGGGATGCCGATCGAGGAGCTGGAGCGCGAGCTCGGCATCCACGGCTCGATCAAGCTCGCGTCGAACGAGAACCCCCTCGGTCCGTCTCCCAGGGCGCTCGCCGCGATCACGGCGGCGCTCGGCGACCTGCACCGGTATCCCGACGGCTCCGCCTTTTACCTGAAGCGCCGTCTCGCGGAGCGCCTGGGCGTGACTCGCGACGAGATCGTGGTCGGGAACGGCTCGAACGAGATCATCGAGCTCGTGGTCCGCACCTTCATCCGCGCGGGCGACGAGGCGGTCATGTCCGACCAGGCGTTCGTGATCTACCGGCTGGTGGTCCAGGCGGCCGGCGGCGTGCCGCGTCCCGTCCCGCTGCGCAACTTCACGCACGATCTCGAGGCCATCGCCGAGGCGATCACGCCCCGGACCCGGCTCGTCTTTCTCGCCAACCCCAACAACCCGACCGGCACCATCTACCGCCGCGACGAGTGGCACGCCTTCGTGCGCAGCGTCCCCCGTCACCTCGTGGTGGTCGCCGACGACGCTTACGCCGAGTACGTCGAGGACCCCGAGTACCCCGATACCCTGCGCGACCGCGGGGACGGGAGCCTGCCCATCATCACGCTCCACACCTTCTCCAAGCTCTACGGCCTCGCCGGCCTGCGCATCGGCTACGGGGTGGCACCGCGGGAGGTAGTGGAGGCGATCGCCCGCATCCGTCAGCCCTTCAACGTGAACGGCCTCGCCCTGGTGGGCGCACTCGCCGCGCTCGGCGACGACGAGCACGTGCAGCGGACCCTGGCCGTGAACCGCGCCGGGATGGCGCACCTGGTCGAGGCCTTCACCAGCATGGGGCTCTCCTACGTGCCGAGCGCCGCCAACTTCATCCTCGTGCAGGTGGGACCGGGTCGACAGATCTACGAGGCCCTCCTCCGTCGCGGCGTCATCGTGCGCCCGATGGACGTGTACGGCTTCCCCGAGCACGTCCGCGTGACGATCGGGTTGCCCGAGGAGAACCGCCGCTTCGTCGAGGCGCTCGCTGCGGTGCTGGGCGAACGGCAGCGCGGAGGCCCGCGGTGACGCCCCTCTTCGCCCGCCTGACCGTCGCCGGCGTCGGTCTCGTCGGCGGCTCGCTCGCCGGAGCCGTGCGCGCCGCCCATCTCGCCGGTGAGGTGGTCGGGTTCGGCCGCAGCATGGCCAACCTGCGCGTGGCGCGCGAGCGCGGCCTGGTCGATCGTGTGACGCAGGACCCCGCCGAGGCGGTCACCGACGCGGACATCATCGTGCTCGCCGCGCCGGTGGGGACCTGCACACCACTGGCGGAGCGCTTCCGCGCGCATGCCCGTGCCGGCACGATCCTGACCGACGTCGGGAGCGTGAAGGCGGGCCTGGTGAACGACCTCGAGGCGCGCTGGTCCGGGGTGGGGCCGGTGGTCGGCGGCCACCCGATTGCCGGCAGCGAGAGCGCCGGTGCGAGCGCTGCCCGTATTGACCTGTTTCGCGGACGGCGCTGCATCCTCACCCCGACGCGGACGACCGAGACGGCGGCTCTCGCTCGGGTGCGCGCCCTCTGGGAAGGTATCGGGGCACGGGTGGAGGAGATGTCGCCCGCCGTTCACGACGACGTCCTGGCGCGCATCTCCCACCTGCCGCACGTCGTGGCCTGCGCACTCGCGGCCACGGTCGAGCGGACCGAGGTGGGCGGGCGGATCGTGCTCGACTACGCGGGCAGCGGCTTCCGCGACACCACCCGCATCGCGGGCAGCTCGCCCGAGCTCTGGCGCGACATCGCGCTCGCGAACGCGCCCGCCCTGGTCGCCGCCCTGGGCGAGTTCCGCAAGGCGCTCGACCGGTTCGAGCAGGCCATCGTGACCGACGACGCGGCTGCGCTGGAAGCCGCCCTGGCGGCGGCGCAGGCGGTGCGCCGTCGGCTCGGACGCACGGAGTGAGTCGTCCGGTGCGGGTCGCGCCACCGCGCGCCGGTCTCAGCGGCGGCCTCGATCTACCGGGGGACAAGTCGATCGCCCATCGGGCTCTTCTTCTGGGCGCGCTCGCCGAGGGGACGACGGTCGTGCGCGGCGTTCCCGGCGGTGCCGACGTGCAGGCAACGCGGGCGGCCGTGCAACGCCTGGGCGCGCACGTGCGGGAAGAGGAGGGGACCCTCCACATCGAGGGCCAGGGCGCCGGCCTCGGAGTCGCGGATCGTGTCGCCATCGACTGCGCCAACTCGGGGACGACCATGCGTCTCGGGGCCGGGCTCGTGGCCGGAGGCCCGGGCACGGTCGTGCTCGACGGCGACGCCTCGCTGCGGCGAAGGCCGATGGAGCGCGTGGCGGAGCCTCTCCGCGCCATGCACGCCGTGGTCGAGACGACCGCGGGTCGCGCGCCGGTGACGGTGCGCGGCGGGTCGCTCCTCGGCGTCGACTGGCGCTCCCCGGTGGCGAGCGCCCAGGTGAAGTCGGCGATCCTGTTCGCCGGCCTCCGGGCGCGAGGCACGACGACGGTGCGTGAGCCGCTGCCGAGCCGGGATCACACCGAACGGCTGCTCGCCTACCTGGGGGCACGGATCGAGTGCCGACCCGGCATGGTCGCCGTCGCGGGAGGACAACGCCTCCGGGCGGCCGCGATACCACTTCCGGGCGACGTTTCGTCGGCGGCCTTTCTCGTGGTGGCGGGGCTCCTCGTCCCCGGCTCGACGCTTCGCCTGCGCGACGTCGGTCTCAACCCGACGCGCACCGGCTTTCTCGCCATCCTCCGGCGCATGGGGGCGAGCGTCGACGTGATCGACCCGCACGACGCCGCCGGCGAGCCGCGGGGGGAGCTCCACGTGCGCGCCACGACACTTCACGGCACCACCATCACGCCGGAGGAGGTCCCGGCCGCGATCGACGAGCTGCCCATCCTCGCCGTCGCCGCCGCGCTCGCCGAGGGCGAGACCGTGCTCCGCGGCGCGAGCGAGCTGCGGGTGAAGGAGAGCGACCGCATCGCCGCGCTGGAGCAGCTCCGGCCGCTCGGCGTCACGCTGCAGACGACGCCCGACGGCTTCGTGATCCGGGGGACGGGCGGGCGGCGCCTGCGCGGCGGACGCATCGACGCAGGCGGCGACCATCGCGTCGCCATGGCCTTCGCCGTCGCGGGGCTGGTGGCGGACGGTGGGGTCGAGATCCGCGATCCCGAGTGCGTCGACGTCTCGTTTCCGGGATTCTTCACCCGACTCGTCGAGCTCGGGGCCGAGGTGACACCGCGATGACCCGGCCCGTGGTGGCGATCGACGGTCCGGCGGGTGCCGGCAAGACGAGCGCCAGCCGCGCCCTCGCTCGTCGTCTCGGCTTCGCGCACGTGGACACCGGCGCCATGTACCGCGCCGTCGGCGTCCTTGCCGAGGAGCAAGGCGTGGCCCTCGACGACGACGTGGCCCTGGGCCGCCTGGTCGCGGATCTCACCTTCGAGCTGGCCGAGGGGGGCCGACGCCTGCTCGTCCGGGGCCAAGGAGCCGGGGCGGTCGGTCGCGATCTGTCGGACGCCATCCGCGGCCCCCACGCCGGCGAGCTCGCCTCCAAGGTCTCGACCCGCCCGGTCGTGCGCGAGCGGCTGGTCGCACTCCAGCGCCTCCTCGGGGCGGGTGGCGGGATCGTGATGGAGGGTCGCGACATCGGGACGGTCGTCTTCCCGGACGCGGCGGCCAAGCTCTACCTCACGGCCGACCCCGCCGAACGGGCGCGACGGCGGGCCGCCGAGCTCCGCGCCCGCGGCACCGACGTGGATGAGCAGGCCCTCGCCCGCGAGCTGGCGCGACGGGACGAGCGGGACAAGGGTCGTGCCCATTCGCCGCTCCGCCCGGCGCCCGATGCGATCGTGCTCGACACGACGGAGCTGACCCTGGACGCCGTGGTCGACGCCATGGAAAGTGCCGTCCGCGCTCGTTGCCCTCGCGTGGTTCCGTAACCACGCGAAAGCCTTTGCATTCGCCCTTGAATCCCGGAATGGGCGGGTCTATAGAAGGACGGTTGCGCATCTCGCCCGTCGTGGCTTCACAATCCTGTCCGCAGGGGGTAGCTCCTTGATGCCCGAGACCAGGGGAAAGTCTCC
This sequence comes from Binatus sp. (SeqCode), assembly GCA_035476275.1. GTDB lineage: Bacteria > Desulfobacterota > Binatia > DP-6 > DP-6 > DP-23. Next base: position 21,671 of record DATILR010000136.1, read on the forward strand.
GACCAGCGGAGTCGACGAGGACTTCGGCGCCCTCTTCGAGCGCAGTCTCAAGAGTCCGAAGCCGGGCGAGGTCGTCACCGGTCGGGTCGTCCAGGTCGGGCGTGACAGCGTCACGATCGACATCGGCTACAAGTCCGAAGGGCACATCCCCGTCGACGAGTTCACCACCCGTGATGGGACGGTCACCGTGGAGGAAGGTGACCAGATCGACGTGTACTTCGAGGCGAGCGACAACGAGTCGGGCGAGATCGTTCTCTCCCGCCACAAGGCCGAGCAGTTCCGGGTATGGCGCGAGATCGAGCAGGCCTTCGAGCGCGAGGGCGCCGTCGACGGCACGATCGTCGGCAAGGTGAAGGGCGGCCTCAAGGTCGACATCGGCGTGGCCGCCTTCCTGCCGGGCTCGCACGCCGATCTCCGTCCCAGCCGGAACCTCGACCGCTACATCGGCCAGCGCGGGCGGTTCGCGATTCTCAAGTTCAACCGCTCGCGCGGCAACGTGGTCGTCTCGCGGCGCGCCGTGCTCGAGCGGGAGCGGACCCAGCTCAAGTCGGAGACGCTCAAGGTCCTCGAGGAAGGCGTGATCCTCGAGGGCACGGTGAAGAACATCACCGATTACGGTGCCTTCGTCGACCTGGGCGGCATCGACGGCCTGCTCCACGTGACCGACATGTCGTGGGGCCGCGTCGGCCATCCCTCGGAGGTGCTGAACGTCGGGGATCGCGTGAAGGTCGTCGTGCTGAAGTACGACCCCGAGCGCGAGCGGGTCTCGCTCGGCATGAAGCAGATCCTCCCCGATCCGTGGACGACGATCGGCGAGCGCCTGCCACTCAACGCACGCATCCGCGGCAAGGTCGTCAGCCTCACCGACTACGGCGCCTTCGTCGAGCTCGAGCGCGGCGTGGAGGGGCTGATCCACGTCTCCGAGATGTCCTGGACCAAGCGGGTGACCCATCCATCCAAGGTCCTCGAGGTGGGGCAGGAGGTCGACGTGCAGGTCCTCGACGTCGATCCGACGAACCGGCGCATCTCGCTCGGGTTGAAGCAGACCGAGCCCAACCCGTGGGAGATGGTGCGCATCAATCATCCGGTGGGGTCTCGACTGAAGGGCAAGATCAAGAGCATCACGGACTTCGGCCTGTTCGTCGAGGTGGAGGAGAGCATCGACGGCCTGGTGCACGTCTCCGACCTCCACTGGACGAAGAAGATCAAGCACCCCTCCGAGCTCTTCAAGAAGGGCGAGGACGTCGAGGCGGTCGTGCTCGGCATCGACGTCGACAACGAGCGCATCTCGCTCGGCATCAAGCAGCTGACCGAGGACCCGTGGTCCCAGGTGCCGCGTCGCTACCCGGTGGGCACCCGCGTGAAGGGGGCGGTCACCAGCCTCACCGACTTCGGCGTCTTCGTCGAGCTCGAGGAGGGCGTCGAGGGGCTGATCCACGTCTCGCAGCTCTCCACCGAGCGGGTCGACAAGCCGTCCTCCCTCTTCAAGCTGGGTGACGTGGTCGACGCCGAGGTCACCAACGTCGACTCGCGCGAGAAGCGCATCGGCCTCTCCATCAAGGCGCTGCGCAAGAGCGAGGAGCGCGAGGAGATGGACGCCTACATGAAGCGCGAGAGCGGCGTCCGGTTCTCGTTCGGTGACCTCATGTCCGAGGCGGAGAAGAGCAAGGGCTAGAGCTGCCCACGGGCAGTGGCGCTGGGGCGGACGGGCTTGCCATGGCGCGACGACATCCCATCCTGCGAAGGCTCGCGATCCTGGCCGGGGTGCTCCTCGGCGCGTTGCTCCTCGCGGGCGGTCTCGGACTCTTCGGCGAGGGTGATCTGCTGAGCCGGCTCGCCCTGCGGAAGTCGCTCGGCGTGGTCGAGCTCCGCGGCGTCATCGAGGATGCGGGCGAGCTGGTCGAGACGCTGGAGCACTTCCGGAAGCAGGACGCGACGGTGGGCGTCGTGGTGCGCATCGACTCGCCGGGGGGAGCGGTGGCCCCCTCGCAGGAGCTCTACGACGAGGTCTGGCGCGTGCGGGCGGTGAAGCCCGTCATCGCCTCGCTCGGCAACGTGGCGGCGTCCGGCGGGTACTACGTCGCCTCGGCGGCCAACGTCATCGTGGCGGACCCGGGCACCATCACCGGGTCGATCGGGGCGCTCATGGAGGTACCGTACGCGGCCCCGCTCGCCGAGAAGGTCGGGGTCTCGGAGGAGGTCGTCAAGAGCGGGCGCTTCAAAGATACCGGCCATCCGCTCCGCCGCCTCGACAGCGAGGAGCGCGCGCTCCTCCAGGGAGTGGTCGACGACGTGCTCGGCCAGTTCGTCGACGCGGTGGCGCGCGGGCGCGGGATGGAGCCGGCGCGTGTGCGCGAGCTGGCCGATGGGCGGGTGTACTCGGGGGCGCAGGCAAAGGCCGCCGGACTGGTGGACGAGCTGGGCGGGCTCGAGGACGCGACCCGCCTGGCGTGGCAGCGGGCGGGGGAATCGGGCGAGCCCCGCACGTCCCCGGTGCGGGCACACCGTCGGCTCTGGTGGCTCGATCTCCTCGGTGAGAGCTGGCTGCCCACGCGCAGCTCCCTGGCCGGGGGCCTCCTCTTCCTCTATCGCGGACCGTTCGCCAACTAGGATCGACTACCCGAGCATGACCAAACGCGACCTGATCGACGAGGTGCTGAAGCAGTTCCCCCGCTTCTCCCGCCGGGATGCCGAGGTGATGGTGAATGCCGTCTTCGACAGCATGACGCACGCCCTCACGCGTGGAGAACGCATCGAGATCCGGGGCTTCGGAAGCTTCGTGGTGAAGCATCGCCACGCGCGCGAAGGTCGGAACCCCAAGACCGGCGCGCTGGTGGCCGTGCATGCCAAGCGCGTGCCCTTCTTCAAAGTGGGGAAGGAGCTCCGTCTCCGGGTCGACGGCAAGCCGTGGACCCCGGCGGATTCCGAGGAGCTATAGATTCTGGGGGCCCGTCCGGTGCTCGCGCGCGGCTCCGCCGCGCGCTGCGCTCCTCCGATGCCCCCAGACCCCCTCGCCGCACGCTGACGCGTGCGGCTCCCCTCGATTGCTCGGGCGCTACGCGCCCTCGAGACGTGCTGGGCGCGGCGAAGCCGCGCCCAGCAAATGGTCGTCAGTAAGCGCGGCTCTTGTTGCTCCACGCCTGTGTGCTATCCCAGGGCGGCGATGGAGGTCTTGTGGGCGCCCTGGCGGATGGCGTACGTCGGCGACCGGACGCGGAGCGCGTGCATCTTCTGTGCCGCGTCGGAGGGTGATCCGCGCGAGCGCCTGTTGCTCGGGATGAGCCGGGCGAGCCTCGTGATGCTGAATCGCTTCCCGTATCAGAACGGGCATCTGATGATCGCGCCGCGCCGGCACACGGCCGATCTTCCCGCGCTGCCCGCCGACGAGCATGGCGATCTCGCCGAGACGTTGCGGCGCACGCTTGCTGCGCTCAGTCGCGTGTTCACACCCGAAGGCTTCAACCTGGGAATGAACCTCGGCGTGGCGGGCGGTGCGGGCGTGCGCGACCATCTCCACTGGCACATCGTACCGCGCTGGTCGGGCGACACGAACTTCATGCCCATGCTGGGCGACGTGCGGGTCATGCCGGAGCACCTGCTCGCCACCTACGATCGTCTCCGCCCGGCGTTCGCCTGGCTGGTGGACGGTCGCTGAACGACTTTACGATTGTGCGGCGCGTGGCGGCGCGCATATAATCCGCCGAGCAACGGGAACGGGGGATTCTCTTGTGCAAGCCGTCGAATCGTCGCGCACGCTCGGAGACCTCAAGGCCTCGAACTACCGCGTGCTGCCGGTGCGCGAGGAGATGCGTCGCAACCTGCTCGTCCGCCTGGCGCGCAAAGAGCGCATCCTGCCGGGGATCATCGGCTACGACGACACCGTCATTCCGGAGATCGAGAACGCGATCCTCGCCGGCCACCACATCGTCTTCCTGGGTGAACGGGGCCAGGCGAAGAGCCGGGTGATCCGCAGCCTCACCACGCTCCTCGATCCGCTGGTGCCGGTGGTGGCGGGCTGTGCGATCAACGATAACCCGCTCGCACCGATCTGTCGCGAGTGTCGTCGTCGCCTCGCCGAGCTCGGCGACGCGCTGCCGCTCGCGTGGATCGGCTCCGAGGATCGCTACGGCGAGAAGCTCGCCACGCCCGACGTCTCGATGGCCGACCTGGTCGGCGAGATCGATCCCGTCAAGGTCGCGGAGGGGCGCTACCTCGCCGACGAGGAGACCATCCACTACGGGATCATCCCGCGCACCAACCGCGGGGTGTTTGCCATCAACGAGCTCCCCGACCTGACCGAGAAGATCCAGGTGGGCCTCTTCAACCTGATGGAAGAGAAGGACGTCCAGATCAAGGGCTACAAGATCCGCCTGCCCCTCGACGTCGTCATCGTCGCGAGCGCCAACCCCGAGGACTACACCAGCCGCGGTCGGATCATCACGCCCCTCAAGGATCGCTTCGACGTTCAGATCCGCACCCACTACCCGCGCAGCATCGAGGACGAGATCGCCATCGTCGAGCAGGAGGTGCCGGCGCGCGACCGCGGCTCGTACGAGCTGCGCCTCCCGGCCTTCGTGAAGGAGATCGTCGCGCAGCTCACCTTCGAGGCGCGGGGGTCGAACGAGATCAACCAGTCGTCGGGCGTGAGCGTGCGGGTGACAATCAACAACTACGAGACGCTCCTCTCCAACGCGGAGAAGCGTGCGATCCGGACCGGCGAGCGGGAGATCGTCCCCCGGCTGACCGACTTCCACGCGGTGCTCGCCTCGACGGCCGGCAAGATCGAGCTCGAGTACGCGGGCGAGGACAAGAAGGAAGAGGAGCTGATCGAGCGTCTCATCAGCCGCGCCGTGCTCAAGGTGTGGGACAAGTACCTGAAGGTCGAGGCGCTGCGGCGGGTGATCGAGCACTTCGAGGCGGGGTGGGGCGTCGAGGTCTCCGACCAGATGCGAGCCGAGGAGTACCTGGAGGGGATCCGGCAGATTCCCGGTCTGCGCGAGGGGGTGGCGCTGCTCGGCACCTTCGAGAGTCCGGGCCTGATGGCCGCCGCCATCGAGTTCGTCCTCGAGGGACTGCATCTTCACCAGAAGCTCAACAAGGATCGTGAAGGTGGACGCTACGCCTACCGAGCCTGAGCCAGCAGCGCGCACGCCATGAAGCTCCGCTACACCGCCTGGGACGGCACGCAGCAGGTCCGCCTGGCGGCCGACCGGGTGTTCGAGAAGCTCGCCGAGTACCTCTCCTTCACCGACGACGTCCAGCAGGCGCTCGACTGGCTCCTCCACCAGGGCCTCGACTGGGAAGGCGTCCGTGTCATGGGCCTCGACGACTTCCTCGAGCAGCTGCGCGAGGAGATGCGGAGCCGCTACCGCCAGGTGAACCTGCGCCAGGCCTTCAGCGAGCTGCGCGAGAAGCTCGAGGAGATCCTCGACCAGGAGCGCAATGCGCTCGAGGGAGCCGACCCGGCGCGCGCCGCCCGGCGACGCGAGCTGCTCGATCGCCTCCCGCCGCGGCTCTCCGAGGCACTCGAGCGGCTGCGGGAGGAGGGGCTGGACGACCCGGACGCGCGCGAACAGCTCGACGAGCTGCTCGACGAGCTCCAGAACATCAAGGACCTCGAGGACTTCTCCCGTCGCTACGGCGATCTCTTCCACGGTCCGCAGTCGCTCTCCTACGCGGAGGCGGTCGAGCTCATGCGGGCGATGGAGCGTCTGAAGCGCCTGGAGGAGGAGCTGCTCAGCGGCAACCTCGACGCGGTCGATCTCGACAACCTGCGCGCTCTCCTGGGTGAGGCCGCGGCGCGGAATTTTCAGGGTCTCCAGCAGCTGATGCTGGTGCTGGTGAATGCGGGACACCTGTCGCAACGCGAGGGCCGGATGCGGCTCTCGCCGCTCGGGGTGCGGAAGATCGGACAGCTCGCCCTGCGCGATATCTACCAGGGGCTGCTGCGCGATCGCCCCGGCGCCCATCAGACCGACCATCGCGGGGCGATCGACCTCCGCCCGGAGGAGTCGAAGCGCTACGAGCACGGCGATCCGCTGGCCCTCGACCTCGTGCGCACGCTCAAGCGGGCGCTCACCCGTCGCCTGGGCACGCCGCTCGATCTGCGGCCCGACGACTTCGAGGTGTTCGGCTCGACGCACACCACCACCAGCTCCACCGTCCTGCTGCTCGACATGAGCTGGTCGATGTCCTGGGAAGGCCGCTTCGCCGCCGCCAAGAAGGTCGCCCTGGCGATGGAGAGCCTCATCCGGGCGCGCTATCCGCGCGACTATTTCGCGATCGTCGGCTTCTTCACCCGCGCCGTCGAGCTCAAGCTGCGGGATCTCCCCGAGGCGAGCTGGAACATGGGTGACCCGTTCACCAACCTGCAGGACGGGCTCCGCCTGGCGGCCGATCTCCTGTCGCGCCACCCGAGCCACAACCAGCACATCATCGTCATCACCGACGGCCAGCCGACGGCCTACTTCCTCCGCGGGCGTCTCTACTGCGAATGGCCCCTGTCGTTCGGCGGCATCAGCATGCGGGCCGCCCAGGAGACGCTCCGCGAAGTGGAGCGGGTCACGCGCCGGGGCATCATCATCAACACCTTCATGCTCGACGACAGCCCCAGCCTGCGCGCCTTCGTCGAGCGCATGACACGGATCAACAAGGGGCGCGCCCTCTACACCCGCCCCGATCGTCTCGGGGAGTATCTCCTCGTCGACTACATGGCGAAGAAGCGGAAGCGCGTGTGAGGCGGCCCGCAACCAGCGAAGGGAGGTCAGTCATGACGAAGGGCATCGCTCGCGCGAAGCGACTCGGGCTCGTGGTGACGCTGTTCGCGGCCGGATTCGTCTGCGGAACGCTCACCCATCGGAGCGCCGAGGCCCAGCTCGGCGACGTGATGAAGAAGGCCGGGGAGTCGGGCGCGCTCGGCTCCGTCGGCGAGATGGGGACCGCCATCCTCGACATGCAGAAGAACGTCGACGGCCTGCAGAAGAACCTCGACACCTTCAAGAAGGTGAAGGCCGCCCTGGGCGGCTGAACTCTTCAGCTATCTTGACACCCGCGGGGAGCCCGCGCTACGGGGCGGCGGGCCCTCGCACGGGCTTCAGCCAGCGGCGGGATCTGCCTGCAGGAGGGACGCCATGCTGAAGGAATTTCGCGAGTTCGCGCTCCGTGGCAACGCCGTCGACCTGGCCATCGGTGTGATCATCGGTGCCGCCTTCGGGGGCATCGTGACCTCGCTGGTCAACGACATCCTCATGCCCCCGATCGGGAGAGTGCTCGGCGGGGTCGACTTCGGCAACTTCTTCATCGTCCTCGGCCCGGGGCAGTTTCCCTCCCTCAAGGCGGCGAAGGATGCGGGTGCGGCCACGCTCAACTACGGGGTCTTCCTCAACACCGTCATCAACTTCGTCATCATCGCCTTCGTCCTGTTTGCGGTCGTGAGGGTCATGAACCAGCTCAAGCGGGAAGAGCCGGCGCCCGCGGCGGCGCCGACGACCAAGGACTGCCCGTTCTGCGCGACGGCCATCCCCCTGCGCGCCACGCGCTGCCCACACTGCACCAGCGGCCTGTGAGGCCGAGAGGAGGAGAAGAGCCCATGCCGATTCGACTGAGGACACGATTCGCTCCGACCGTGGCGCTGCCCTCTGCGCTCCTGGTGGCGGGTCTCATGCTCGGCGTCCCCGGCGCGCGCGCGCAGGAGGCGGCGCAGGACAACCCCGAGCTGGTGAACGCCCAGCACGATCTCGAGTCCGCCAAGAGCCACCTGCAGGCGGCGTCGCACGACTACGGGGGTCACCGCAAGAACGCCGTCGAGCACGTCAACAAGGCGCTCGAGCAGGTGAAGATGGGGCTCAACACGGTCGAGCACAAGGAGAAGAAGGTCGAGAAGAAGGAGAACAGGCTCCAGAAGAAGCTCGACGCGACCAAGGCCCGCGAGGAGAAGATGAAGCAGTAGCGCCGTCGACGAGAGGGCTCCGCGGCTACGCCGCTCTTTCCCCAAACCGCGCGCTGCGGTAAGTGGCGTCCATGGCGGCGGGCGGGGGGGAGCGGCGAGCCGGCGGGCGACAGAGCGCGCTGCTCACGCAGTACGCCCGCATCAAGGCGCAGCACCAGCGCTCGATCCTCCTGTTTCGGCTCGGCGACTTCTACGAGATGTTCTTCGACGACGCCGAGGTGGCCGCCCGGACGCTCGACCTGACGCTCACGGCGCGGAACCGCGGCGATCCCGACGAGGTCCCGCTCTGCGGGTTTCCGGTCCACTCGGCCCAGCCGCACGTCGCGCGGCTCCTCGCCGCGGGCCACACGGTGGCGATCTGCGAGCAGACGGACGTCGCCGAGCGCGGTCGCGGGCTGCTGGAGCGCGAGGTCGTCCGGGTCGTCACGCCGGGGACGATCCTCGAGGAGGAGAGCCTCGACCCGGGCGTCCCGAGCCTCCTCGCCGCGCTGGTCGCCGACGGGACGCGCTTCGGCCTGGGCGTGGTCGACTTCGCGACCGGCGCCGTCCGGGGCACGGAAGCGGAGGCGTGGGACGTGGCCCGGGAGGAGCTCGAGCGCCTCTCGCCGCGCGAGCTCCTGCTCGCCGCCGACTTGCCGCCGTCGGTGACCGCCGCGTGCACGAACGCGCGGCCATGGGCGACGGCGGCGCTCCCGGAAGGCGCGGCGGCCGACTCACCCCTGTCGCCACTCGCCGCGCGAGCCGTTGGCGGAGCACTGGCCTACGTGGACGCGGTCTACCGGCGCCGTCCGGCCCACCTGCATCCGCCGGAGGCCTACGCCCTGGCCGGCTTCCTCCGCCTCGATGCCGCCAGCCGCCGCAACCTCGAGCTCCTGCAGACGCTCACCGGCGAGCGGCGCGGCTCCCTTCTCTGGGTGCTGGACGACACCCGGACGGCGATGGGCCTCCGCCGGCTGCGGGAGTGGCTCCTCTATCCACTCTGCGATCTGGCGGCGATCGGTTCCCGTCTGGACGCGGTGGAGGAGCTGGTGGAGCGGGTCGACGTGCGCTCGGCGCTCCGCGGCGCGCTCGACGGCATCGGCGACCTCGAGCGGCTGGCCGGGCGGGTGGGCGCCCGCAGTGCCGGCCCCCGCGACCTGGCGCATCTCGCGAGCGCACTCGGCCGCGTGGGGGAGGTGGTCGCGGGACTCGCGGACGTGCAGGCGCCTCTCCTCCAGCGGCTCACCCGGGCGCTCGATCCGCTGCCCGACATCGCGGCCGAGGTCGCCGCGACGCTGATCGACGCACCGCCCCCGCACACCCGCATTCCCGGCTTCATTCGTGCCGGGCGCGACACCGAGGTCGACGCCCTGCGCGAGGCAGCGCGGGACGGCAAGGGCTGGCTCGCGCGCTTCGAGGCGGCGGAACGTGAGCGGACCGGCATCCCGTCCCTCAAGGTTCGGCACAACCGGGTGTTCGGTTACTACGTGGAGGTCACCCGCGCGAACCTGCGGCTCGTGCCGCCGGAGTACGAGCGCCGGCAGACGCTCGTGGGCGCCGAACGCTTCGTCACCTCCTCGCTGCGCGAGCACGAGAGCCGGATGGTGGGGGGGGAAGAGCGCCTGCGCGCGCTAGAGATCCATCTCTTCGAAACGCTGCTCGATGAGGTGGCCGCCCGGTACCCGGGCGTGGCGTGCACCGCCGACGCGCTCGCCAGCCTCGACTGCCTGGCGGCCCTCGCCGACGTGGCGCACCGGCGCGGGTGGGTGCGCCCCGCGGTCTCCCGGCAGCCGGCGCTCGCGATTCGCGCCGGCCGCCATCCCGTGGTGGAGGTCATCGCCGGGGGCGGATTCGTGCCGAACGACGTCCACCTCGATCCGGATGAGGAGCAGATCGTCATCCTCACGGGCCCGAACATGGGCGGGAAGTCGACGTACCTGCGGCAGACGGCGCTCATCACCCTGCTCGCGCAGATGGGGAGCTTCGTCCCCGCCGGGGAGGCGGCGATCGGCCTCGTCGACCGCATCTTCACGCGGGTGGGCGCCAGCGACAACCTGGCCGGCGGTGAGTCGACCTTCATGGTGGAGATGCGCGAGACGGCGCACATCCTCGCGCACCTCACCCCCCGGAGCCTCGTCATCCTCGACGAGATCGGCCGCGGGACGAGCACCTTCGACGGCATCTCGATCGCCTGGGCGGTGGTCGAGCACCTGCACGAAGCGCCCGAACGGCCGCGCACGCTCTTCGCCACCCACTACCACGAGCTCACCCGCCTCGCCGCCGAGCGCGCGCGCGTGCGGAACTTCTCGGTCGCGGTGGCCGAATGGAAGGGCGAGATCGTCTTCCTGCGCCAGATCGTCACGGGCCCTGCACCGCGGAGCTACGGCGTCGAGGTCGCCCGCCTGGCGGGAGTGCCGGACGCCGTCGTCTCCCGCGCGCGCGCGCTCCTCGCGGGTCTCGAGAACGGTGGCGGTCCGGTCGCCCGGCCGGCGGATCCGGCACCGGCGCAGCTCGCGCTCTTCGGCGCGCGCGACGAGCACTTGCGGCAAGAGCTGGCGGCGCTCGAGCCGGAGCGACTGACCCCGCTCGACGCGCTCAGCGTCCTCGCGCGGCTGGTCGACACCGCTCGCCGCTCAGCCTGACAAAGTGCATGCTTCCGTGCCGTTTGTCGGTCTTGCTCGCTAACTTGATTCTCCGCCGCGGCTCCCCTATCCTCGCGCCCCGTCATGCGGTGGGGGGGGAGTGTGCGCGCCGGGCTGGCGTTCGGCGCACTCCTGCTGGGGCAGGCGGGTCAGGCGGCCGAGGTGCGCGAGCTGCACACCGCATCGACACCGACGGGCGCCACGCTGCGCCTGGTCGCGTCGGCCCCGCTGCACGTCGCGGTGCGACGCGTCGCACCGCTCGACGAACGGGAGCGGCTCTACGTCGATCTCCCCTCCGGCACACGCCTCGCGTCGGGTCTCCGCGGCGGCCTGGCCCCTGCGCCGCCGATCGCCGGTATGCGCCTCGGACTCGCCGAGGGCGGCCGGCTGCGCCTGGTCCTCGAGCTCGACGGGGCGGTTGCCTACCGGCTGGGTGCGCCGGGACGCGTCGTCGAGCTCACGCTCACGCGCGCGCCGACGCCCGAGGCCACCGTCACCGCCCCGACGCCCCGACCCGTTCCCGCCGTCCCATCCTCGGCGGCGCTGAAGATCGTGATCGACCCCGGCCATGGCGGACAGGATCCCGGGGCCCACGGCTACGCGGTCGAGAAGGACGTCACGCTCGACATTTCCACGCGACTCGCGCGCCTGCTGCGCGAGCGGCTGGGGGCGAACCCGATCCTCACGCGGGCGCGGGACGCGACGCTGCCCCTTGCGGCGCGCACCGCACGCGCCAACCAGGAACGCGCCGATCTCTTCGTCTCGATCCACGCCAATGCGAGCCCCCGGAGCGAGCTGCACGGCATCGAAACCTACTACCTCAACAACACCGCCGATCGCGCGACCATCCGGCTCGCCGCCATGGAGAACGGCCTCGCCCCGATGGGGCCGATGCCGGCGCGGGCCGACCTGCGCTACATCCTGAGCGACCTGGTGCAGGTCGGCAAGATGGAGGAGTCGGTCGCGCTCGCCAGCGCCGTGCACCGCGGGCTCGTGGGCCATCTCCGCGAGCGCTACGGAGAGATCAACGACCTGGGCGTGAAGCGGGGTCCGTTCTACGTGCTGGTGGGCGCCTTCATGCCCTGTGTCCTGGTCGAGACCTCGTTCCTCACCCATCCCACCGAGGGACGCCGGCTGGCGGAGGAGGCCTACCGGGCGGCGATCGCCGAGGGGCTCTACGCAGGCATCGCTCGCTTCGTCGCGGACGGGCGGCGGGCAAGGACGCTATGATTCGCGGGAGCGCATGCTCCGCGTGGCCAAGCCGCGCGGAGCAGCGCCCCAGCTGGAGCGTGGCGGGGGTGCCGGGTATGGTGGGCGGGTGATTCTCGCGCGCACCCCTGAATTCGTCCCGTTGCCGTGCGTGGCAACGCTGCCCGCGGTGGAAGGTGACATCAGCCGAGCGGCAACCGTCACCCGCGACTACCTCGGTCGGGCCCGCACCACGCTGCGCGAGCGCCACGAGGCCGGGGTGGGTGGGCTCGAGCTTGTCGCGGCCTACACCGATGCGATCGACCGCCTGATCGTCTTCCTGTTTACCGAGGCCAGCACCCAGTTCCTCTCACGCTCCGCACGTCTGAACCAGAAGTTCACGGTGATCGCGCAGGGCGGGTACGGGCGGGGCGAGCTGAACCCCTGCTCGGACATCGACCTGCTCTTCCTCTATCCCTGGAAGGTGAACCCCTACATCGAGACGGTGGCCGAGGGGATCCTCTACGCCCTCTGGGACGCCGGTCTGACGGTGGGGCATGCGCTGCGCAACTTCCGCGAGTCCGCGCGCCTGGCGGCGCGCGACATGAAGGTCAAGACCGCCGTCCTCGACGCCCGCTATCTCGCCGGCGACGAGTCCCTCTACCGCGAGTTCGAGGGGGGCATGCTCGAGGAGGTGTGGACCCAGAACCCCACCGCCTTCTTCAAGGAGAAGCTCGCCGAGAACAGCGAGCGCCACGCCCGGGCGGGGGATTCCGTCTACCTCCTCCAGCCACAGCTCAAGGAAGGGCAGGGGGGCCTGCGCGACCTCCACACCGCGCTCTGGATGGCGAAGGTGCGCTTCAAGGTGCGCAGCTTCCGCGAGCTCGTCACCCTCAGCGTGATCGCGGAGCGTCACGTCCTCGAGCTCGAGCAGGCGCTCGACTTCCTCTGGCGGCTGCGGAACGCGATGCATCTCGCCACCGGGTCACATCAGGATCTCCTCACCTTCGAGCTCCAAGAGCGCATCGCACCCACCCTCGGCTTCCCGGCCGGCCGGGTGGGCGTCGAGGCGTGTATGCGGACGTACTACCAGCACGCGACCACGGTGAACCGCTTCAGCGAGATGGTGATCGCACGCTGCGTCCAGGCCCCGGAGCGTCGTCCGAGCCAGCTGCCGCCGGCCCGGGAGATCCGCCAGGGCATGTACATCCAGGGGCGCACGCTCACGGTCGCCGGCCGCGAGGTGTTCGAGGAGCAACCGGCTGCGCTCATCCACGTCTTCGCCGAGGCGCAACGTCACGGCGTCACGCTCGCCCCCGCGACGCGGGAGCTGATCCGCGAGTGCCTCCCGCTCCTCGCCCCCCGCCGCGACGAGCCGGAGGTCGCGGGCGCGCTCCTCACCATCCTGCGGGCGCTGGGGCACGTCTACGAGACGCTCTTCGAGATGCACACGCTCGGCGTGCTGCGGGAGGCGATCCCCGAATTCGGCCGCCTCGATTGCCTGATCGCGCACGACCCGTTTCACATCTACACCGTCGACCAGCACTCGCTGATGGGCGTCCGCGAGCTCGAGCGACTGCGCGCCGGCGAGTTCGTCAAGACGCTGCCCCACCTGACGCAGGTGATGCAGGAGGTGTCGCAGCCCGAGCTGCTGGTGCTCGGCATGGTGTTCCACGACGTGGGCAAGGGCCACGGCCACGACCACTCCGGCCGCGGCGCGCGCATGATGCGCGACATCGCCGCCCGCCTCCAGCTCAACATCGACAAGGCGGCAGCCTGCGAATTCCTCGTCCAGCACCACCTCCTCATGTCGCACCTGGCGCAGCGGCGCGACGTGCACGACGACCAGCTGGTGATCGATTTCTGCCGGATGGTGGGGAGCGTCGAGAACCTCCAGCGCCTCTACCTACTCACCTACGCCGACATGCGCGCGGTCGGGCCCGGGGTGTGGACCAACTGGCGCGACAGCCTGCTCTCCGACCTCTACGTCCGCGCCCGCGAGTTCTTCGAGAAAGGCGTGTTCGAGGCCGAGGACCGCGCCGCCCGGGCGGCACGGGTCCGGGCCCGTGCCCTCGCGGGAGCCGACGGCAACCGGAGCGACACCGAGCGCTTCGTCGCCGTGATGCCCGACAGCTACTTCCTCTCCACGCCCGAGGAGATGATCGGAGCGCACCAGGCGCTGCGACGGCGCTTCGAGGAACGCGAGGCGGCGCTGGAGCGCCCCGCGGTGGCGACGCAGCTCACCAACTTCGCCGAGTGCGAGTACAGCGAGTTCGTCGTCTGCTGCCGCGACCGGCCGGGGTTGTTCGCCATGCTCTCCGGCGTGCTCGCCGCCCACGGCATCAACATCCTCGCCGCGCGTATCACCACCAGCCTCGACGCGGTGGCGCTCGACGCCTTCCGGATCGCCCACGAGGGGTCGGGAGAGGACGAGCGCTGGGAACGCGTCGAGCGGACGCTGCGCAAGGTGCTGGCCGGCGAGGTCGACGTCGAGGAGCTCGTGCGGCGCTCGCAGCGGCCCTCGATCCTGGCCCGCCGGCGCCGGCGCATGACCACCCAGGTCGAGATCGACAACCGTGTCTCGCGCGACTACACGGTCCTCGACGTCTACACGGGCGACCGCGTGGGACTCCTCTTCTCGATCACCAACTGTCTCTATCACCTGTGGCTCGAGATCCACCTGGCCAAGATCACGACCATGGTGGACCAGGTGCTCGACGTCTTCTACGTCACCGACAACGAGGGGCGGAAGATCGAGGACCCGGCGCGGCTCGAGCTGATCCGGCGCGAGCTCACGCGGGCGCTCCAGCCGGAGGCGCCGGCGGCGGACACGGAGGCGCGCGCGGCGGGCGGCTGAGAGCGCCGGCGCGAGGGGTGAGGTGGTGGGGCTGGACGAGGCGGTCGACGAGTACCTGGATCACGTCGCGACGGAGCGCGGGCTCGCCCGAAAGAGCGTCGAGGCGTACGCCCGCGACCTCGGCGCCTTCACGCGCTTCGTCCTCGGGCGAAGGATCCGCACGGCGGCGCGGATCGGCGCGGCCGACGTGCGGGCGCA
>DATILR010000137.1:0-8316 GCA_035476275.1 Binatus sp. (SeqCode)
TTCGTCGTGTCACCGATCGCCCTCACGGTGCTGATGCTCTTCGGGCTTCTCGGCTGGACGGGCATCCGTCTCGACATGGGCTCGGCGAGCGTGATCGCCATGGCGGCGGGGATCGGCGCGGACTACGCCATCTACTTCCTCTACCGGCTGCGCGAGGAGCGCGCCCGCCTGGCGAGTGACGAGGCCGCGGTGGACGCCGCCCTCCACACGTCGGGCCGCGCAGTGCTGTTCGTCGCGGCCAGCATCGGTGCCGGCTTCGCGGTGATGGCCTTCTCGCACTACCCCGGCGTGCGCCTGTTCGGGATCCTCATGCCGATCGCCATGGGCACATCCTGCGTCGCCGCGCTCTCGATCATGCCGGTCCTGGTGCTGCGGAGCCGCCCCGCCTTCGTCTTCGGGCCGACCCGTACGGCGGTCCGGGAGTCGATGTCGGGACGGACGACGAGCCGGGCCGCCGGCTGAAGCGGCCTCCGGTCGCGACGCGGGTGGCTGGCGGATTGCGCCCCGCCTCGGTATGCGGTCGCGGCCGCTCGAGATGCCCGCAAGGGGGTACCATGGGAGCCCATACCGTCGGTGTGATGTCGATCGTGCTGCCGCTGCTCGCCACCCTCGTCGCGGGCGAGCCGACCGCGCGGGGATTTGACGTCGTCCTCAATGCGCAGGGCGAATTCCTCGACGCGTACCCGGTGAGCGGCAGCGCCATCCCGCCCCGCGTGGTCTTCAACGATCCCGACCCCGCCGACCCAGGCAGCCTGAGCGACGTCCCCCGCGGTGGTCGGCACCTGAACGGCAAGCTCTGCTTCTTCCCGAAGCGGGGCGGACATCGCGGGCAGTACCTGCTCGCCGACGACACGTATCGGGAGGCCTGCCTGGACGTCACCACGCCGCAGGCGCGCTGCGCCGTGACCCGTCGCAAGAGCCCCTTCTTCCTCGGCAAGGACCCGGACGGCTGGGCGGTCTTCAACCGGAAGGGGAAGTGGACGCGCCTGCACATCGACGTGCCGTGGGACTATCCGAAC
Organism: Binatus sp. (SeqCode); assembly: GCA_035476275.1. GTDB lineage: Bacteria > Desulfobacterota > Binatia > DP-6 > DP-6 > DP-23. The sequence goes on from DATILR010000137.1 coordinate 1,020, forward strand.
AGCCCGCAGCCGCAGGGGACCATCGACCCGCAGGGGTGCCTGTTCGACGCGAAGGGACGTCTCTTCGGAAACGACGTCGGACACGGCGCGGCGCGCGAGCCCGACGGCAGCCTGCTCGTCTTCTTCCCGGGGCGCGACAAGCGCTACACGACCTATTGCTTCATCGACAAGGGGCTCTCCGCGCCCGGCATGCCGGTCATGGACGATGCGGGAAACATCTACGTCGCCGAGCCCGCGGCGCTGAAGGTCACGAAGTTCTCGCCGCCCTTCCCCACCGGCCCCGGCGATTGTGACAATCCGGATCACCTGGTCACGACGCCGGCGACGAAGACCACGTTCTTCCCCGTGCCCGGCCGGGACACGGGCGGATTGTCGGTTCCGGTCTCGATGGTGCGCGTGCCGAAGACGGATCACTGGTACATCGACGGCGCCATCCTGCCGCCCATCATCAACGAGTACGACCGGGACGGCGCCTTCGTGCGGAACATCGTGCCAGCGAACGTGCCGAAGAACCCGATCGGCATGGACGTCGGATCGGACGGCACCCTCTACTATGCCGAGCTCAACCTCGATCCGGTGACGCTCGACACGCGCTGCGGCAGCATGGAGATGGTGAAGTTCGATGCGAACGGACAGCCGCAGTTCCCGCAGATGATCGGACGGACGCTGCGGTTTCCCGACGGGGTGACGGTCGTGGACTCGAAGCAGTTCGCCGTCGATTTCACGAAGCTGGCCCCGGCCGTCGACCTGGATCCGTCGGCCTGCGGCGGCGAGTGAGGGCCGCTACCCGGACTCGAGCAGCACGGCCAGGTCCTTCGCGTTCTGGACCGCATAGTGCCGGTGGCAGTTGTTCATCAGCACGTGGACCTGGCGGCTCTTGCCGGCGAGATCCCTGATCTTCCCCAGCCACTCGGCGAGCTCGTCCCTCCGGTAGAGGTAGCCGAAGCGCTCGGTCGTGCTCACCCCGGGCGTGTTCCAGCTCGCCTGCTTGCGCCCGTGGAAGCGGACGACGGCGAGCGCGTCCGACGTCGACTCGGCGAGCGGCGGCACGCTCGCCGGGGTTCCCTGCGGTTCGTCGACCGACACGTACACGAGCCCCGTCGCGCGCAGGAACGCGAGGGTGCGGGCGCGCCGCTCCTCTGCCATCCAGCCCGCTTGCCGGAACTCGACCGCGATCGGCAACGGGCCGAGCCGTTCCGCGGCCCGCGCGAGGGCCGCTCGGCTCTCGCGCGTGGGTGGAAACCACTTCGGCATCTGGAGGAGCACGTAGCCGAGCTTGCCGGCGACGTGGAGTGGCTCGAGGGCTACCCGGAAGCGCCGCCAGATCTCGTCGACGACTTCGGGGGGAAGATCGCGGGCATACACGCTTCGGGCTGAGCGGAGCGCCGCCGGCAGGTTCTGCTGGAGATCGCGGTCCAGGCGCGAGAGCTCCACCGGATGTCCGGTCATCGCCGCGTAGGCCTTCACGCCGAAGACGAAGTCCGAGGGCGTCCGCTCGACCCACCCGCGCGCCTGTGCGCTCGTCGGGAGCGCGTAGTAGCTGGCGTCGACCTCGACCACGCCGAAGTGGCGGGCGTAGTAGCGGAGCCGGCGCTCGGGCGTGTTCGCCGCCGGTGGGTAGAAGGTGCGGCTGGCGAGGAGGGTCCGCTCCGTCCATGAGGCCGTCCCGATCCGGACGTTCCCGATCCGGGCCTGCCCCGGTCCGCCCGCGAGCGAGGCCAGCGGAGGCGGGTCGTGAAGCCAGTCGAGCGAAGGGAGCGCGCCCTGCATCGCGCCGCTCAGTGCGTCGCCGCGTCGACCGCCTCGGCGAGCGCGCGAAGCGGAGCAGCGACGCGGACCGGGTAGGAAGCGCCCGCCTCGAGGCGACGAAGGGGCTCGGGCAGCCGCACCAGCTGGGCTGCGGCCCGGGCGCGCGCGGTCACGAGCGGCACGGCGGGTCCGAGGCGTCGTCCTCCGCGCATCACCGGCTCCAGGAGGGGCTCACCGTCCTGGCGATCGCCGTCGAGGGTGAGGACGTCGGCGGTCATCCGGCCAGCGGGATCGTAGCTCCGGTAGACCTGCTTCCGTCCCGGCCACGTCGCCTTCTCCTCCGAGCGCTTGCGACGCGCTCGTCCGTCGTACTCCTGGAGCTTGTAGACGCAGTCGAGGTAGGGCGCGTCGGCGGAGGTATCGAGCCGTGAGCCGAGGCCGAACCCGTCGATCGGAGCGCCGGTGGCCAGAAGGTCACGGACCGCGAACTCGTCCAGGCTGCCGCTCGCGAAGATGGTGACGTCCTGGAGGCCACCCCGGTCGAGGATCGCGCGCACGCGGCGCGCGTGGGCGGCGAGGTCGCCGCTGTCGAGGCGGACGCCGTGGACACGGATGCCGCGGGCCCGCCGCAGCCGCGCGCCGAGCGCCACCACCTTCTCGGCTGCCGCTTCCGTGTCGTAGGTGTCGAGCAAGAGGACGACCTGCTGCGGCTCCGCCTCGGCGAAGCGCAGAAACGCCTCGGCCTCGTCCACGTGCGTCTGCACGAAGGAGTGCGCCATGGTGCCATAGAGCGGCACCCCGAAGCGCATCCCGGCGAGCACGTTCGAGGTCCCCGCGAGACCCGCCATGTAGCCTGCTCGCGCGGCGAGGAGTCCCGCTTCCGCCCCGTGGGCGCGACGGAGGCCGAAGTCGACGAGCACCTTCCCGGGCGCCGCGAGGACGGCACGGGCCGCCTTCGAGGCGATCAGCGTCTGCAGCTGGAGGAGGTTGATCACCCGGGTCTCGACGAGCTGCGCCTGCGGGAGAGGCGCCATCACGCGCAGGATCGGCTCGTCGGCGAAGCAGACCGTGCCTTCGGCCATGGCGTCGACGTCGCCCGTGAAGCGAAGCGCGGCGAGGTGATCGACGAACGATGCCTCGAAGCGACCGCTCTCCCTGAGCCAGGCGAGCTCCACCTCGGTGAAGCGAAGGTCCTGGAGGTAGTCGAGCACCTGCTCGAGACCGGCTGCCAGGAGAAACCCGCGTCCGGCGGGGAGGCGGCGCACGAAGAACTCGAACACCGCCGTCGCGTCCATACCACCGCGGAAGTAGGCGTGCAGCATCGTCAGCTGGTAGAGGTCGGTGAGGAGCGCGTTCAATCGACGTGCCCGCCGCTCGGCTCACGTGGCGAGCGACTCGAAGCGAACGAAGGTGGCGCCGCGTCGTGCCATCTCCTCCTCCGCCTTGCGGCCGTCGTCGGGTTGCACGTTGACGGGGCGGATCCCGTCCCCGAGCACGAAGGTCGGGTACCCACGCGCGCACGCGTCCCGGACCGTATTGAGGACGCAGTAGTCGGTGGTGAGCCCACCGACGAAGAGGCGCCGGGCGGCAACCCGGCGGAGGTGGTCGTGCAGCTCGGTGCCCTCGAAGACGGAATACGCGTCGCGGTCGCGCAGCGTCGCCTTCGAGACGATGACCGCCGCGCCGGGGACCTCGAAGCCTCCCGCGAACTCCGCACCCGGGCTGCCGGCGACGCAGTGCCGGGGCCACGGACCACCGCGCTCGCGGAACGAGCAGTGGTCGGGGGGATGCCAGCACCGGGAGATGAAGATGGGCAGGCCGAGCCGGTCGAAGGCCGCGAGGTAACGGTTCAGCACCGGGACGACTTGGTCCCCTTGGAGGACGGCCAGGCTACCACCGGGAAGGAAGTCCTTCTGTACGTCGGCGACGATCAGCGCGTCGCCCGCGCCCAGCTTGACGGCGCTCGCGCTCACGGCGACGATCCTAGCACCCCTGGCCCGGCGAGGTAGCGGGGATTGGCGACCTCGAGCTTCGCTCGCACGGTGGCTTCCACGTGGCGGCGCACCGCCTCGCGGCTCGGCCCGTCCTCCAGCTCGCCCGTGCGGATGCGCTCGGCCAGGACGCGCGTCCAGTTGTCGACCGCCGCGCGCAGCCCCGTCAACCGAGCAGGTGGACTGGTCGCGTCCTCTCCGAGCAGGTGCGCGAGCGACGTCCACTCGGTCAGCAGGCTCGCTTCCTCGCCCTCCAGCTCCCGCGCGACGATCATCAGCACGTTGGCCGAGACGAGAGCGAGAAAGCGGCGGCGGCCCTCGAGCGCCGGAACGATCTCTTCCTCCAGGAACCCGCGCACCGCCGCCAGCAGCTCGAGCACGTTCGGCCGATCCTGCATGTCACGCCTCCATGAGCGCCAGGAGCTCGAGCTCCATCTCGGCGACGCGTCGTCCGAGGCTCGCGAGCTCGACGCTCCGCACCGCCCCATCCAGGAAGGTCTTCGCCTGCATGATGCACATGATCGCCCACTTGAGGTTCCCGAACGTCTCCCACCAGCGCACCGCGTTCGCGTCGACCGGCCCACCACCTGCCCGCTCGTAGGCCGCGAAGAAGCGCTCGCGATCGCAGAGACCGCCGACCGGATTGCCGTCGGCTCCGAAGCGCCAGGAACGAACGCAGAGCCAGCCGATGTCGTCGAAGGGATCGCCGACGTGCGCCAGCTCCCAGTCGATCACGGCTCGCAAACCCTCCGGCCCGAAGATCACGTTACCGACGCGGAAGTCGCCGTGCACTACCGCGAGCGCCCGCGGCGTGGGAAGGCGAGCGGCGAGCCAGCGAAAGCCGAGCTCGAGCGCCGGGTGCGGATCGGGGCTGATGGCACGGAAGATCTGCTCGAAGCGCGTGAGCTCGGCGGCGGCAGGCGCCTCGCCGGCAAGCGGCCGGGGCAGGAAGGCGAGCTCGGGTGCGCGGAGATCCATGGCGTGGATGCGCGCGAGGGCCTCGGCCAGCTGGTCGGGCAGCGCGCTCCGCGCACGGGCGTAGTCCGCGTCGCGCAGGAGCCGGCGGGCGAGGGTCTCGCCCGGCACGAAATCCATGAGGAAGAAGGGGGAGCCCAGCACCGCCGCGTCGTCCTCGCACCAGCGCACCGCCGGTACGACGACGCCTGCCGCCGCCGCGGCACGGAGCAGCCGGAACTCCTCGCCCCGGCTGGACTGTATCTGATGGCCGGGCGGGTCGCGGCGCAGGACGAGACGCTCGCTGTGGCCGCCGGGACGCATGACGTCGAACGCCCAGGATTCGCGCGAGGCGCCACCCGGGAGCCGGACCAGCCCCTCGATTCCGAGATCCCGCTCGCCCGTCTGCCGCCGGAGGTAGACGACGAGGCGTTCGCCGAGCTCACGAACGTCCGTCGACGTGGTCGCTACCCTCCCCTACGCGCGCCCGAGCCGCGCGCTCAGGCCCTGCAGGACGTCACGGAAGCTCCCGTACTCGTGACACGGGATGCCACGCCGACGGCAATGGGCCACGAGCGGCCGCCCCCGTCGGGCGAACACCAGGTCGGCGACGGCGGCCGGCGCCTCGTCCGACATGCCGTCGCCGATCATCACCGTCTGCCGCCCGCGCGTCCGCGCCGCGTGCAGCGCGGCCGCCTTGTCGTGGCCGTGGGACGAGTCGTCGCGGAAGCAGCACTCCCAGGTGCCAGGGCGCAGCCGGTTCGCGCACACCTGGAGGCCGGGGAACTCCTCCGGCGTGACGTAGAGAGCGATGATCTCCTCGAACCCGCCGCTGAGCACGGTGAGCGGCACCCCGTTGGCGGCACACCAGCGCGCGAAGGGTGCGAAGTCCGGATCGATGGGCACCTCGGCGCGGAGGATCGCCGCCGCCTCGGGGAACGGCCGTCGGATGGCGCTCACCCCGAGAGCGATCGCCTCCCGCTCCGTCAAGCGTCCCTCGCGCAGCTGCCGCTCGCTCTCGCGGAACGCCTCGGTCCCGGCGCCGAGCCGGGTGGCGAGGAAGTTGAGCGTGTCGATCGTCGTGATCGTCCCGTCGAAGTCGGTGAAGACGTGCAGGCGGACGGGGTCGAGGAGCATGCTCAGCGCGGGAACGCATCGGGCACGCCGCCGTCGACCGGCAACGTCGCGCCCGTCGTGGGGGTGAGGTTGGCCGCGAAGAAGACCACAGCGTTGCCCACGTGCTCGCCCGTGACCCGGGCCTTGAGCAGATTCCGCTGACGATAGAAGTCCTCGAGCGCCGCGGGATCGAGGCCGCGGGCGCGTGCCCGCGCCGGTCCGACCTCCTGCCAGAGGCCGGACGGTCGGCGGGCGTCGCCGAAAACGGCATCCGCGTTCACCATGTTGACACGCACCCCGGCCGCGGCCAGCTCGAGGGCGGCGACCTTTCCGAGCTGATGCGCGCCGGCTTTGGAGGCGCTGTAGGCCCCGAAGTCCGCGCCGGGTCCGAACACGTTCTTCGAGGAGTTCACGATCACGTTGCCGCCCGTTCCCTGGCGCTTGAGGAGGATCGCCGCCTCGCGCAGCGCGAGGAAGTAGCCGATCAGGTTGACGTCGGTGACGCGCCGGAAGGCCGCCGGATCGGTCTGGTCGATGGGCGCGACGTGCGCGATGCCCGCATTCAACACGAGCACGTCGAGCCCGCCGTAGAGCCGGCAGACGGTGGCGAATCCATCCGCGACCGAGCGCTCGTCGGTGACGTCGAGCGTGACCCCCGCCGCCACACCGGTGCCGCGCGCATCGAGCTCACCGACGGCCGCATCGAGACGGTCCCTGGCGAGATCGGCCAGCACGACGTGGGCCCCGGCCTCGATCAGCTTCTTCGCGATGGCAAAGCCGATCGCGCCGGCTCCGCCGGTGACGAGCGCGACCTGTCCCGCCAGCACCGGCTCCCTCGCCTTGCCGAGCTTCGCCTGCTCCAGGCTCCAGTACTCCATGTCGAAGAGATCGGCGTCGGAGAGCGGCGTGTAGCGGCCGATGGCGTTGGCGAGCGCCTTGGCGCGGAGGGTATGCTCGGCGATGTCGGCGGCGATGCGCGCGTCCTTCTTCGTCCGTCCGCTCGCGAGGATCCCGACGCCGGGGACGAGGATCACGCGGGGCGAGCTCTCGAGCTTGGTGACCGGGGCGCGAGCCCGGTGGCGGTTCTGCTCGAAGTAGCTGTCGTAGGCGGCGCGGTAGCGTGCGATCGCCTCGCGCACGCATGTTCCGAGCGCGGCGCAGTCATCGAGCGGTAGCTCGTCCGCGAGCAGCATCGCAGGACCCTTGGTCCGGATGACATGATCGGGCGTCAGGGGCCCCGCGGCGGCGATGGCGGCAACGTCGGCGCTGGAAAGAACCTGAAGGATCTCCTCGCTCACCCTGTGCTCGAGGACGCTCCGGCGCCACGGGAGGTCCGCGTCCGAGGTCGCCTCGGCGAGTGCGCCGCGGAGCACCGGAGCGAGCCGGACGACGGCGTCGGGTGTCGCCGCCCGGCCCCCCGTACCACCCACGACCGATCGCAGAGCGCGCTCGCGCGCCCGTACGTAGCGCTCGGCACGGTCGACCCC
>DATILR010000138.1:0-2378 GCA_035476275.1 Binatus sp. (SeqCode)
AGCCCGCTGACGAGCGCGCCCAGGGCGCCGGCGAGCGTGCCCGAGACGTTGTACCAGGCGAAGGCCGTCGTGCGCTCCGCGGGACGCACCATCTCGGCCAGCACCGCCTGCTCCACGGGGAGAAAGACGCTCACGTCGCCCGCCGAGGGGTTGAGCGTCCCCACCACGGCAACGATGAAGAGCGGCCAGAAGGCGGTGAAGGTGGCGAAGCCGAGGCCCGTGCCGAGCATCAGGAGAGACGCCCCCAGCAGCACGCGCCGCCGGTCGAGGCGGTACCCCGCGAGGCCGACGCCGATGGTGAGCGCGGCCGACCCCACCAGGGTGCCGGTGACGATCGCGCCCACGGCGGCCGGGGTGAACCCGAGACGCGAGAGGTAGCCGGCCAGGAGCACGCTGACCAGACCGTCGACGAACCCCCGGACACCACGGGTGAGGAGGATCGCCCGCCATCCACTCGCCTGCATCGCCCCGTCGCCCTACCACATGGGGGAGGCTCCTGCTTTCGCGGGAGAGACGTTTCCACAGCTCGCGGCTATCCGGGGGAGGGCGGCATGCAGCATCTGACGACGGGAGGGCAGGGCGCTTGAGCAACCATCCCGATCGAACACGCGTCACGGGTGTGGATCGTAGGGCTGTCGGTGCGAAGACGCGCGAGCGGGGGGCGTGTAGGACATTCCCACAGAAGACCGGATTGCCCACGTTATCAACTAGTTTTCCACCTCACCTCTTTCCTGCCTGTAACCTACCCATTCGCGGGATTGCACGGCGACCCGGAGGGTTCCACTAGTGACGGCACGCTGCTGGCAGGAACGCTCCGGAGGTGGAAGGTGAGGTGGCCCGTACCGGCGGGAGAGGGAGGCGCGGAGCGGTCGGCCGGGGCGGCCCCTCGCCCGCGGACTTCCATGGAGTTGCCGCCTGGGCACCTAGCCTCGGTCGAGTCGGCTCGCGTGCGCCACGGAGGTCTCGATGAAGCCATCTGATGTATCGCCGACGGGATCGCGGCGCGCGAAGCCGGCGGCCGCGCTCCTCAAACCGCACCTCGCTCGCCGGGCGGAGCACGTGTCCAACGGAAAGAACGGGAGCTCGTCGGCGGCCGCCTCCGGCGATCGACTCGACGAGAAGCAGCTGCTCCTCGCCCTGACGGCCCTCAAGAAGGGGGACTTCTCCGTCCGCCTGCCGGTCGAATGGACCGGGATGGCGGGGAGGATCTCGGACACGTTGAACGACGTGATCGAGCTCAACCAGAAGATGGCGCGGGAGCTCGAGCGCCTCTCACGGGTCGTGGGCAAGGAAGGGAAGATCACGCACCGCGCGTCCGTCGGGGAGTCCAGCGGGGCGTGGGCGGCGTCGATCGATTCGGTGAACGCGCTGATCGGGGACCTGGTCCATCCGACCAGCGAGATGGCGCGCGTCATCGGCGCGGTCGCCAAGGGGGATCTCTCCCAGAAGATGGCGCTGGACATCGACGGGCGCGGTCTCCGGGGCGAGTTCTTCCGGACCGCCCGGACCGTCAACCGGATGGTGGATCAGCTCGGCTCCTTCGCCGCGGAGGTCACGCGCGTTGCGCGAGAAGTCGGCACGGAGGGGAAGCTCGGCGGCCAGGCGCGCGTCGAGGGCGTGGCCGGGACGTGGAAGGACCTCACCGAGAGCGTGAACTTCATGGCCGGCAACCTGACCGCGCAGGTCCGGAACATCGCCGAGGTGACGACCGCGGTCGCCAACGGGGACCTCTCGAAGAAGATCACGGTCGACGTGAAGGGCGAGATCCAGGAGCTGAAGGACACGATCAACACGATGGTGGACCAGCTGCGCTCGTTCGCCGCCGAGGTGACGCGTGTCGCCCGCGAGGTCGGTACGGAAGGCCGTCTCGGCGGCCAGGCCGACGTGCGCGGCGTCGCCGGGACGTGGAAGGACCTGACCGACAGCGTGAACCTGATGGCCGGCAACCTGACGGGTCAGGTGCGCAATATTGCGGCGGTGACGAAGGCGATCGCCAACGGGGACCTCTCGAAGAAGATCACGGTCGACGTGAAGGGCGAGATCCTCGAGCTCAAGAACACCATCAACACGATGATGGAGCAGCTGAGCTCGTTCGCGGCGGAGGTGACGCGCGTCGCGCGCGAAGTCGGCACGGAGGGGAAGCTCGGCGGCCAGGCCGACGTGAAGGGCGTCGCCGGGACGTGGAAGGACCTGACCGACAGCGTGAACCTGATGGCGAGCAACCTGACGGGTCAGGTGCGCAACATCGCCGAGGTCACGAAGGCGGTCGCCAACGGCGACCTCTCGAAGAAGATCGCCGTGGACGTGAAGGGCGAGATCCTCGAGCTCAAGAACACCGTCAACACGATGGTCGATCAGCTCCGCTCCTTCGCCGCCGA
>DATILR010000139.1:0-7785 GCA_035476275.1 Binatus sp. (SeqCode)
TGACGCTCTCGGCAAAGAACGTCGATCACTTTCCCGAGGCCTTCGCCGCCGCGCGGCGCGAGATCCCCGACCTCGACTACGGGGACTTCCACGTGAACATCGTGCACGAGTCGACGCACTACCTCGGCAACACGGACCTCGGACTCCGCCGTGGCGTCGGTGCCGAGGCCCTCGCCCGTGCAACCGAGGCCTACGCGCGGCTGCGCGGCCGGGCCCGCTCGCCGGTCGACTTCCTCGAACGCGCGTACCTCAAGCGGGTGCGGCGGTACGTCGAGACGGGGGCCACGCCGATGCGCTGCCACGCGCTGCGCGCCTCGTGCTTCGTCGACTCTTGGGGCAACGTCTTCCCGTGCACGGTCTACGATCGCCGGATCGGCAACCTGCGCGAGGTCGACTACGACCTGGCGCGCATCTGGAACACGCCCGCGGCGGCGACGCTGCAGGGCGAGATCTGGGAGTCCCGCTGCCCCAACTGCTGGACGCCCTGCGAGGCGTACCAGAGCATCCTCGGGAACCTCGTCCGGCCGGAGCTGTCGCGCTTCCGGCCCTCTCGCCCCCGGCCCCCCGTCGGGTCGGCGTGAGACGCGCAGGCGTCACGTCTCACGGGGCGCCTTCATCTTGCATTTTTTCATTGACGCGGCTTCCAGGGCGGGGCGGGCACGACGAGGCGAACAGCGAGGCTACCGGCACACGCAGGTCCGGTAGCGAGTCAAGCCGGAGGCTCATGTCGGAATTTCGGCTGGTGCTGGTCAGGCGCTGAAACCGTCGTTGTGTGAGGTCCGGGTCACGGTAGGCGGTCAGCATCTCGACGATCTCGCGAGATGGATCGACGGTGACCTGCCAGTAGGCCGAGATGCCCGCTGTCGCGAGCCGGCTCGCCCGCTCGCCGTTGCGGAGGCGATTCGTCTCGGCGAGCACGTCGACGGCGACGAGGGCCGCCCCCTCGTCGCCGGCGCGGCGCCGCACGACGAAGTCGACCTCGACGTCACCAACGCGCCCATCCCGCTCCACGACAGCCGTCTCCTCGAACGCGCGCCGCAGACCGGCCTCGACAACCGCCAGTGCGCGCTCGCGGGGCGACGGGAGGCGCAGGTTCGCTTCCGGTACGCAACGGGCGCCAGCGTACGCGTAGCCGTCGATGCTGTGAGCGCCCTGGGCGAGCGCATCGCCGAGATAAACCTCGCACTCACGGTGGCGGGCATAGAGTGCATAGGGACACCACTCCGCGAGCGGGGCGCGCGCGCCGTCTTCGAGCGGCGGAAGGAGGAGCCACGACGGCACCGGATGGGACACCTCCCATGCCACCATCGCGAGGAACGGTACGACCAAGGCGAGCGACCATCCGGCGGCGACCAGCAGCGCCGGGTCCAGCGCTGGTCTGTCGGGGACGGCGTCCCTCGGCGGCGTCACCATCGGGACTCGCAGCCGAGTGAGCCACCAGAGGAGCCAGGGTGGGAGGGTCGCGGCGACGCTGGTGCCGAATAGCGTCCCCCACATAATCGCGTCCGCCAGGCGCGCTCGCGCAGCGAGCGGCGGAGGGAGCGCGGGCACGTGCTCGAGCGCGCCGACGGCAGCGGCCCACGCCCCCCAGATCAGGGTGGCGACGACGCTGCCGATTTGCTCGCCGATCGCCAGCCACTGGTCCCGCCAGTCGGGAAAGGTCCCGAAGAGTCGCGGCACGAAGCCGCGAGGTCCTCCGATTGGAGCGGGAAGCGCGGGCGCGATGGTGGCGATCCACACGGCGCCGAGGAGCGCGGCGAGCCGAGTACGAGACCGCCTCATACCAACATCATCAACCTAGTTTGCCGTCTGCGTCCCTCGTCCGTTCGCGATGGAGAGACGCCTGTGCTCGCGCGCAACCGTCTACCGGGTGCGATTCAGCACTGCTCGGGGCGGCGCGGCCCCTACTAGACGAGGGAGGCTCGAGCGCCTGCGTCACGCCGCCGCGACCGGCGGCAGCGACGCGCCCCAGTCGGGGTTGAGGGTCACCAGGTCGATCGCGATCTCCTGCGCCTGTTCCACGTCGGCGGCGAAGATCACGTGGTCGAGGCTCGCCTCGAGCTCGGCCTTCTCGAAGATGCGGCGCGGCTCGGGAAGCGGACCGGCGATGATCACGAACTTGCGCGCGCGCCGCAGGCGCTCGAGGGCACTCTCGAGCGCCACCAGGCCGGTGGCGTCGATCACCGGCACCCGCCCGAGGCCGAGCACCACCACCTTCACGTCGGCGGCGATGGCCCCGAGGGCCCCCATCGCGTTCTGCGCCGCCCCGAAGAAGAGCGGACCCGCGATCTCGTAGAGTGCCACGCCACGCGGTAGCAGGCGCCGCGCCTCCTCGCCGTCGGCTTCCTGCAGGAGCCGCGCCTGCGTGAGCTCGGCCATGCGGGCCATGAAGAGCAGCGCCGCGAGGACGATCCCGACGCTCACCGCGAGGACCATGTCGAAGGCCACGGTGAGAACGTAGCAGGTGATCAGGACGAACACGTCGCTCTTCGGCGCGGCCCGTAGGACGTGGGCCACGTGGCGCAGCTCGGACATGTTCCAGGCGATCAGGACGAGGAGTGCGGCGAGCGAGGCCATCGGCACGTACGACACGGCGCGGGCGAAGAGGAGGATGCAGGCGAGGACCACAACCGCGTGCACGGCCGCGGCCACCGGGGAGCGGGCGCCGGCGCGGATGTTCGTCGCGGTGCGAGCGAGCGCCCCCGTGGCCGCGATCCCGCCGAAGAACGGCGCCGCGATATTGGCGAGGCCCTGGCCCACCAGCTCCGCATCCGGGTCGTGGCGCTTCCCGGTCATGCCGTCGGCCACGACCGCGGAGAGCAGCGATTCGATCGCGCCCAGCATTGCGATCGCGAAGGCGGAGGGAAGGAGCTTCTCGACCAGCCGGAAGGTCAACGGGGCATCGCCCCACGGCAGCCCCGGCGTCGGTGGCAGCGGCGGGATGCCGGCGATCTCGTGCCCGTCGATCGTCGTGTGGAACCGTGTTCCGAGCGTGGCGACAGGCACGCCCAGGGCCCATACCCCGAGCGCGACAGCGCTGATCGCCAACAGTGGCCCGGGCACCCGGCGGGTGAGGCGCGGCGCGAGGAGGAGGAGAACCAGGGTCACGGCCGCAACGACGAGTTCGGGGAGCTCCGCAGTACCGCGCGCGGCCCACATCGCGGCGACCTTCTGCGGGAACCGTTCCGGCATCCGGGCCATCTGCAGCCCGAGCGCGTCCTTCAGCTGCAAGGTCGCGATTACGGTCGCGATCCCGGCGGTGAAGCCGGTGGTGACGGGATGCGGGATGAACTCGACCAGCCGCCCGAGGCGCGCGGCGCCCATGGCCACCAAGAGGATACCCGCCATCAGGCCGGCGGTAAGCAACCCGGAGATCCCGAAGCGCGAAACGATCGGGGCCAGGACGACCACGAAGGCCGCCGTGGGGCCGGTGACCTGGAACTTCGAGCCGCCCGTGAGGGCCGCCACCATCCCGGCGACGATCGCCGTGTAGAGCCCGTGCTGGGGCGGGACACCGACGGCGATGGCGAGCGCCATGGAGAGCGGCAGCGCGACGATGCCGACCACTGCACCCGCCAGCAGGTCGGCGCCGAGCGCCTCGCGGTCGTAGCCACCGACGAACGCACGCCTGAGCGCGACCGCGAACGGAGGTCCCCCCGACCCCCCGAGGACCTCCCGCGACTTCCGGCGACCTGGCACCCCGAGCATGTACATGCTTCGCGGCGCAAAATCACGCGCGCGGCGCCACCGGACCCAGTCGGGGCTCTAGCTGGGGGCTGTCGGGCGATCGACCAGCAGGCTCTGCAGCGACCGTCCGATCAGGCCCCGCTCGTCCCAGAGCCGGCTCTCCGCCAGGCCGATGCCCTGCGGCTCCACCCGGGAGACCGCCTCGAGGCACACCCACTCACCGATCGGAAGCCGGTGGAGATAGATTGTCAGGTCGGGGTTGATGAACCCCCAGCCGTCGAGCCGGGACAGCACCCAGCTGATCCCGTTCCCGAAGTCCGCTGCGGCCGCGACCCGGTAGAGCGGCGAGACGGCCTCCCCCTCGATGATCGGCACGCGCAGCCGGATCCAGTCGGTCGCCGGTCCCGGCCGATCGAATCCCCCCGCAACGAAGCGGTGCTCGACCGCGTGGCTGTGGTACGCAGGGGTCATGAGCGTCCCCTCCCAGGGCGGGGCGCTCGCTGAACCGGACTCGGGACCCGGCGGCGGCGCGGGCGCGCCGTCGCGCTGCGCGAAGAGGTCCGCCTCGACGCGGCGAATGCGGAGCCCGACGGCGCGCGCCACCTCGACGTCGTCGGCCCGGAGCGTCGCCTCGACGAGCTGCACCCTGCGCCCCGGGCGCGCCCATCGCGTCGAGACGGTGAGCGGGACGAGAGGAACCGGCCGCAGGAGCTCCACCGTGAGCCGGGCCACCTGCATCGTCTCGCCACCCTCGAAGCGCTCCACCGCGCGGCCGAGGAGCGCCGCCGGCGGCCCACCGTGCTGCGCGTCGGGGCTCCACGGGCCCCGGCAGAGCACGGTCGGGACGAAGCGCGCGCCGTCGACGACGAACAGCGCCTGCGGGAGCGGCCGCGTCACCGGGAATGGAAGCGGAGCGGCAGCCGGCCCGGCACACGGAAGAGCGACGCCCCCCACTCGACGGTCTCGGACTCGAGCGCGAGATCCGTGAACCGCTCGACCAGGCTGCCGATGGCGATCTGCGCCTCGAGCCGGGCGAGATGCGAACCGAGACAGTAGTGCGCACCGCCACCGAAGGCGAGGTGCTCGTTCGGGTGCCGGGCGACGTCGAAGCGATCCGGCTCGGGAAACACCGCGGGATCGCGATTCGCGGCCGCCAGCATGCCCCACACCACGGCGTTCCGCGGGATCGTCGTCGCGCCGAACTCGGCGTCCGCGTGGAGCACGCGGGCAGTGAGGACGATGGGGCCGTCGAAGCGGAGGCACTCCTCGACCGCGCTCGCGATGAGCGCCGGCTGGGCGCGGAGCTTCGCCAGCTCGGCCGGATGGCGGACGAGCGCGCGCACGCCGTTGCCGATGAGACCGATCGTCGTCTCGAAGCCGGCGATCAAGAGCCCGATCGCCTGGGACAGGAGTTCCGACCCGTTCAGCCGATCGCCTGCCTCCTCGGCGCGGATGAGCTCGCTCAGGAGGTCGTCCGTGAGGTGGGCGCGATGGGTCGCGATCAGGTCCTCGAAGTACGCGCCCAGGGACTCACCCGCCGCCCGCGCCACCTCGATCACCTCGGGAGGGAGGAGGGGAGCGGCCAGGCCGAAGGTCGCCTGCGCGGTCCACACCGTGAACCGGTCCCGGTCTGCCACCGGCACGCCCAGCATCTCGCAGATGACGGTCGACGGGACAGGTAGTGCCAGATCCGCGATCACGTCCATCTCGCCACGCGCCGCCACCCGTTCCAGGCAGCCGTCGACGATCCGCTGCACGCTGGCGCGCAGGGCCGCGATGGCGCGCGGGGTGAAGGCGCGGCTGACGAGTCGTCGGAGGCGCGTGTGCGTGGGCGGATCCTGCTGCAGCATGAAGAGCCGCTGGTTGTTCAGCGACTCGTCGACCCCGGGCAGCGTGCCGTCCGTGGTGCGCACCCCCGCCGGGACGTCGTGGAGAAGTCGCGTCACGTCGGCGTAGCGGGTGAGCCGCCAGATGCCGATGGGCGTCTGGTTGACGGGGTCTCGCTCCCTGAGCCGCGCGAGCCCCGGATACGGATCCGCGCGGAACTCGGGATCGAGCGGGTTGCAGCCGCCCCAGGGGTCGTCGGCGATGCTCGCTGTCGCCTGTATGCTCACCAGTGCGATCCTCCCCGGAACGTCACGGCCCGGCGTCGTCGACTGGGTGTTAGGCTTGCCGGACCGCTGATGCAAGACGAGGCGGGAAGTGGCGCATTGGTGGGTTCCCGCCTCACGGCCCGGCCCCGGCTCCACGCAGGTGACTCGCTTCCCTCCTCGGGTCCCGTCGTCTACTCTCAGGGGGCCCATGTCCCGCCGGAGTGATGGTGCGGCCGCGTCGCGCAGGACGGGTCCCGTCCGCCTCGACGAGAGATACCTCCGCGCGGTCGAGAAGCTCGAATCGCTGCCACAGAATCGATCGGGCGCCGACAAGAGCTGGGTCGAGCGCGCGCTGCGTGACTGGCAAACGCACTATGCTCGCACCCTGCGGGTTCGGAGATAGCTCGCGAGGATGGACGCTTTCGAGCGTCTCCTCGACTCGCTCTCGCGACGGCGCGTACGGTTCGTCATCATCGGTCTTTCCGGAGCGAACTACTACGCCCGATCCGGCGGTAGTCGAGATTCCGGTCGCGCGGCTCAGTCACATCGTGGAGTCGAAGCGCCGGCTGGGTCGGGAGAAGGACCGTCTCTTCCTCGCAGCTCACGCCGAAACCATGCGCGACCTCGTCGCATCGGAGCCTCGGCGCGGTGGGGAAGAGAAGACGCCAAAGCGTCGCCCGCGGCGGCCCCCTACCAAGGGCCGTTCGCGCCGATAAGACATGCAGCTCTCATTGCCGGAAGAAGCACCACGACTGCGGCAGGCGTCCGTCCTTGTTCAGCTGCGGGTCACGCAGGCGCCAGCACTCGGCCGCCTGCTGCTCCGTGCTGTTTGCGATGTAGTCGTAGCCGGCGAGCTTCATGCAATCGACGAGGGTCTGGACGCTCGTCGACTTCTTGCGGCACGCGTCGTAGTCCTGGAAGCGCCGGCCGATGCCGCCCTCGACCGACTGCTGCGCCTGCTCGATCTGTGGGAACTGGAGCGGTGGCAGCGGCCCGCCCATGGAGGCGCAGCCCACGAGCGGGACGAATACGACACCCACGAAGGCCCGCATCATCCCCGCGGGCGTCGCGCGGCTCCCCCATCCGATCCATGCGGGCACAGGGGGCGCAGGTAGCGTGTTTTCGGCCCGGGCGCCAGCGCGACGATCGTCGATCAACGGTCGCAATGGCGCTTGCCGGGGGCACGGCCGCGGCCTTGCTGCGACCGTCGGCCAGTCGCAACGAAACTGTCATCAGTGGTCGCATTGCTCGAGGGCCGACGCTGGTCTACAGCCCTCGCCATGCGACGTCTCTGCTTCGATGCCGGGGCGCTTCTCCTGATCGGGCTCGAACTTGTGCTGGCCGCTTGCTCGGCCCCTGGTTCGGCACCGGTGCCCGCACCCGGCGCAGCAACCACGGCCGGATGGGTGCTCGTGCAGGTGCCGAAGGACGTGCCACCCGATACCTACCCCCCGATCGAGAAGACGAAGCGCGTGCAGACGTTCCCGACCTTCGCCGAGTGTGACAACTATCGGACCGAGGCCATGTGGACCGCCGCCGCGACGGGCTCCGACGCCATGGAAGACGAGGCCTCGAGCCTCCGCTGCATCGCCGACAAGCCGGCATCCGGCAAGCCCACCTCCAAGTAGTCCCGCGCCAGACCCGCCAACGCGATCGAGGCGAGGAAGGGCCAACTCCGCTGCGCCATGCTAGCCTCGGGCGCCATGTGGGCGCGTATGGCAGGCGCGACGCACCGAGGGGCGCCGCTTGTAGTGTCGGCCTTGCGGGTGGGTCAAGGGCGACGACGGATGGCGATCGCCGTCATCTTGCTGGCCGTCGCCGCCCCGAGCGCCGCGTCGTCGCCTTCGGCGCAGGTGATCGCCTGCCTCGGCGACAGCATCACCGTCGGCATCACCCATCACGCGGACCGCGACCCGCTCGGCGGCTATCCGGGCCGACTGCAGCGCCGTCTCGGTCCGCGGGTGCACATCCTCAATCGCGGCCTCTCCGGGACGACGACCGCCTT
>DATILR010000140.1:0-13529 GCA_035476275.1 Binatus sp. (SeqCode)
CAGGTGCTGAGCATCACCAGCCGCGGATTCACGCGACGGAGGTCGTCGTAGGCGAGGCCCCACTCCCGCATCACGCGGGGGGTGAAGCTCTCGACCGCGACGTCGGCCCACGCCGCGAGCCGGCGCGCGATCGCCTGCGCCTCGGGTCGGCTCAGGTCGAGCGCGATGCCGTACTTCGAGGTGTTGTAGCTGGCGTAGAACTGGCTCCGCTCGATGCCCGGCCTGGCGTCGTGCCAGGGCGGGCCGAGACGGACCACGTCGAGCCGGACGTGCGACTCGACGCGGACGACCGTCGCCCCGTGATCGGCGAGGTACTTGACGGTGATCGGCCCGACGCCCACCCAGGAGAAGTCGAGAATCTTCAGGCCGGCGAGGGGGAGCTCGGGATCGGTCGGGAGCGCCATCAGATGACCCCCTCGGCGGCGAGCTCCGCGAGCTCACGAGGGCCGTAGCCGCAGAGCTCGGAGTACAGCCGTGCGGTGTGCTCCCCCGGCTCGGGCGGACGGGAGGGCTCCGCGAGCGGCGTCGCGGACAGGCGCGCGAACGGCCCGGGGAAGCGCAGCGTCCGCCCGAGGGTCTCGTCCGCGAGCGGGCGAAAATACTCGCGCGCCGCGAGCTGCGGGTCGCGGGCGATGTCCTCGACCGTCGCCACCGGGGCCACGAGCATCCGCCGCCGCATCCCTTCGCGGTAGATCTCCTCCTTGGTCTTGGTACGCAGGAACGCCTCCACGGCCTCCTCGATGCGCACCATCTGCGCCTGCAGCTCGGGGGTCATCTCCATCGCCCACCCCGGCTCCCACTCGGTCCAGGGCCATTCCCGGAGCCAGCCGGGCAGCATGCCGCACTCCTCCATCCAGCCCATCAGCGCCAGCGTGGGTGGCGCCCCCTGCTTCCCCATGAGCAACAGACTCACGAAGCCGTCCGCGCACGCGAAGATCATCCGTCGCCGGACGCCGCGCGACCCGACGAAGACCCCGTTCCGGCGCGGCGAATCGCCGTGAAAGATGGGAAAGGCCTGTGCGTTCATCAGCGTCCAGACCATGGCCGCCTGGGCGTTCACCACCACGTGCTGGCCGCGGCCGGTCCGACCCCGGGCCAAATGCGCGAGGAGCGTCCCCACGCCGGCCTCGGCCCCCGCGTGACAGAAGGCCTGCCAGAGCGGCACGCGCGTGGGGGGCCGGTCGTCGTCCCCACAGAGGTACATCGGCCCGCCCATCGCCCAGAGCACGAGGTCGTCGGCGTGGAGGGAGCGGCCGGGCGGCCGGTCACCGAAGGGCGTGACGCTGGTGTGGACGAGATGGGGATGGGCGGCCACGACATCGGCGACGAGGCGGGCGGCGGGGCTCTCGGGGAAGAACGACTCGAGCACGAAGTCGACGCGCGCCGCGAGCGCGTCGAGGACGCGACGGACCGTCGCTCCGGCGGTCGCGGCGTCGAGCGCCAGCGTGATGCTCCGCTTGCCGGCGTTGGTCGCGTACCAGAAGAGTCCGCACTCGCGGCCGTTGGCGCCGCGGAAGCACGGCGCCAGCTGCCGCCCCGCGTCGCCGCCCGGTGGCTCGACCTTGATCACCTCGACGCCGAGGTCGACCAGCAGACGACCGCAGAGGTAGCCGAGCGGATCCGTCAGATCGAGGGCACGGAGCCCCTGCAGCGGAGGGGGCATGGTTGGCGGGCGTCTAGCACAGCCCCTGGAGCGCTCACAGAGCCCGACGCGGGTCGAAACGGAGTCCCGCCTCGAGGAGCTCGCGCGCCAGCTGTCGGCGCCAGGCCCCCGCGGGGTCCAGCGGCTTGTACTCCACGCCGCGGAAGTCCGACGGGAGCTCGACCCCTTCCTCGTAGAGCGCGCAGACGCGCGCACGCCCGAGCTTGGCGATCGAGAACCCCAGCTCGAAGATCACGTTCTGGCGCGCGCGCGGACGGAGACCGGCTGGCTCGGCGGCCAGACCGCCGACGTCGTCGCCGGTCAGGAGGACGACGGCGAAGGCGAGCGGAGCCTGCGCCTCGAGCTTCTCGATCAGGGTGCGCCCGCGGGCCGCCTGCTCGTCGAGGATGATCGGTTCCAGTCCGAGGTTCAGCAGGAAGCGTGCGACCTTCTCCCTCAGCTCGCCGTTTCGCCCGTGGATGACCCACACCTTCCCGTCGGCCGCCCCGGCAGCGGCCGGAGGGGAAGCCGCCGGACCGTCCGGGAGTCCGAGACGATCCGTGACCGATCGCAGCTCGCCCATCCCTTTCCGTAGGCTCTCGAGCAGTTCCGCTGCCTGACCGCGGGCGGGAGAACGCTCCAGGGCGGCACGAGCCACCCGCTCGTCGGAAGCGAGCAGGAATCGCAGGAGCCGCTCGGTCTCGTCGTGCCACGCGAGGTACTCCTCGTACACCTGGTCGCTCGACGCCTGCACCAGGCGCTGCAACAGGTCTTCGGCCCTGCGGATTTGATCCGCGATGAGCGCGGCGCGAGCGCGCAGCCCCGCGCCACGCACACGACCGGGTACGTGGGACAGCCCGGACACAGCGTTGCGCCTCGAACATCATGCGTAAGGCATGCCAACCGGAAAGATCGTCCCACGATCACGGGTGCCCTGCACCCGACGAACGCAGGAACGGGAATGACGCTGCGCGGGAAGGCGTCACGAAAATATCTGCTCGGCACAAATCCGCGCGCGCGGCGGTGGCTACGGGAGCAGGGCCACCGCGCGGAGCGGGCCGCCGCTCCCGCCCCCGATCTTCATCGGCAGGCCGATGAAGACGGCGCCCCGCGAGGGCAGCGTCGCCAGGCCCGTGAGGTTCTCGAAGATCGGCGTGTTGGCGTTGGCGAATGCGCGATGCGCCCGGAAGTCGACCGAGGCACCGCGGTCGATCGATGCGGTGTCGATCCCCACGGCGCGGATCCGTCGCGCCGTGGTGAGCCAGGCGGCCGCCTCACCCCCGACCCCGGGGAAGTGGAGGTGCGCCGTGTCGCCCGGGACCGCGGTGCCCAGGTAGTGCGCCCGATCCTCCCACCAGCGGTCCCAGCCGGTCCGCACCAGGACGATCGTACCGGGCGGAATCGCCCCCTGCGCGGCCTCGAACCGGTCGAGGTCGGCGCGCGTGAGCAGCGCGTCCGCGTCCCGGGCGGCCTTCTCGCTCAGGTCGACGACGATCGCGGGTCCGATCAGGCGCTCGAGCGGCACCTGGTCGGCCGTCCACCGATCGGCGGCGAAGTGGATGGGCGCATCGAGGTGGGTGCCACCGTGCTCGGCGGCGCAGAAGTTGTTGGCCGCGTACCACCAGCCGCCCGGGGTCACGCCGTGGGCCACCGGCTCGAGCAGGAACGGTTTGGCCGTGGGCCAGTAGATGGTGCTGGCATCGAAGGCGTGCGTCAGGTCGACGAGCCGTGCGGCGTCGAGGTCGAGCGACGCGGCCGGCGTCGCGAGGCCGGCGACGAGACCAGTCAAGAGCACCAGCCGAGTGAGCCACGTCATGAGGTTCCCTCCCACCGGTTGCTGCCCCGCCCGGCGGCGGACTAAGATTGCCGGACGATGGCGCGCTTCCCCCTCGAGGGACCGGAGCAGCTCTTCCACTTCACGCAGGCGGCCACCCCGCCGAAGCCCCCTCGTGCCCACCGTGGCGCCGAACCCGGGGAGAAGCTGCTCATCACCGGGATCGCCGGAGGTAAGGGCCGGCTCATCGCGCGGCGGGTGGCGGACTTCTTCCAGATCGCCGGCGTCGACCGCGTGCCGTGGCAGGGCGCCCCGCACAACGTCCGGCTGCACGTCGTCGATCTGCGCAAGCGGAAGTTCGAGGACGTGTTCCGCACCGAGCGGCCCGACGCGCTCGTGCATCTCGCGTTCGTGCGGCACTTCCGCTCCGATCCGGAGGTCCGTCACGAGGTGAACGTCCTCGGCACGAAGAAGGTCCTCGAGTACGCGATCGCCCAGGGAGTGAAGCGCATCGTCGTCGTCTCGAGCTCCTATGTCTACGGGGCCCTCCCCGACAACCCCTACTACGTCGACGAGGACTATCCGCTCAACGTCAGCCGCACCTACCCGGAGGTGCGCGACCTCGCCGAGGTCGATCAGCTGGTGACCGCGTTCCTCTGGCGGCATCCCGAGGTCGCAACGACGATCCTCCGACCCGTGAACACCCTCGGCTACTACACGCACAGCACCATCGGCCACTACCTGAAGCAGCGCTACGTCCCGACCATCATGGGCTTCAACCCCATGGTGCAGTTCATCCACGAGGAGGACGTGGCCGAGGCGGTCGCGCTCGCGCTCCAGACCGGCGCTCACGGCGTCTTCAACGTGGCCGGCCCGGGCGCTGTGCCCCTCAAAGTCGCCATCCGCGAGACCGGCGGCACGGCCGTGTCGCTCCCCGAGTCGTTCGCGCGCACCGCCATCGGTCAGCTCTTCCGCCTGGGGCTCTACCCCACCCCGCCTGGCGCGATAAACTTCCTCAAGTACCCCTGCACCATCGACGGCGGTCGCTTCGCCCGCGAGACGGGCTTCAGCCCGCTCTTCAGCCTCGAGGACACGTTCGCCAGCGTCCGCCACTAGGGGGTTCCATGCTCGAGGCCGTCACCTCGCTCCCCTTCGCCGCCGCCGAGTCGCTCTCGACCACGGCGGGCGGCTTCCTGCCCGACGCGATCGGACAACTGCGGCACGAGATCGACGAGCGCATGCTCCGCATCCCGACGCGGCTCAATGCCTACGGCTACGATCCGTGGGGCTTCCACGTCGATACCACCCGGCGCTCGACCCTCGTCACCTCCCTCCTCTACCGCTACTGGTTCCGGGTGGAGACGCACGGCATCGACCGCCTGCCGCCGGGCCGCGCGCTCCTGATCTCGAACCATGCCGGCCAGATCGCGCTCGACGCCGCCATGATCAGTCTCGCCTGCTTCCTCGAAGGTGAACCTCCCCGAATCATCCGCGGCATGGGCGAGTACTGGCTTCCGACCGTCCCCTGGGTCAACATCATCATGGTGCGGACCGGGTCCGTGGTCGGCACGCGCAAGAACTGCATCGACCTGCTCGAGAACGAGGAGGCCGTGATCGCGTTCCCCGAGGGCATCCGGGGCATGAACAAGCTGATCTGGGAACGCTACCAGCTCCAGGAGTTCGGTCAGGGCTTCATGCGCCTGGCGCTCGAGACGCATACGCCGATCGTCCCGATCGCCGTGGTCGGCTCGGAGGAGCAGGCGCCGGGGATCGCAAACCTCCGTCCGCTTGCCCGCCTCCTCCGCATGCCGGCCTTTCCCGTGACGCTCACCTGGCCCTGGTTCGGGCCCCTCGGAATGGTGCCGCTGCCGGTCAAGTACCATATCTACTTCGGCGAGCCGCTGCAGTTCGAGGGCAACCCGAGCGACGAGGACGAGGTCATCGCCGAGAAGGTGGAGCAGGTGAAGGGGCGCATCGCCACCATGCTGGCCGAGGGGCTGGCGCGCCGGCGATCGCTCTTCTGGTGAGCCGGGCCGGCGTGCGCCTTCCGACCCGCGTCCGGCCGACCGATCCCGAGTTCCGGGCCAACGCCGCGCACATGGCGGAGCTCGTGACGACGCTGCGGGCTGCCCGCGCGCGGGCGGCGGCGGGTGGTCCCGAGGAGGCGCGCGCGCGCCACACCCAGCGCGGGAAGCTGCTGGCTCGCGAGCGCATCGAGCGACTCCTCGACCCGGGGACGCCGTTCCTCGAGCTCTCCCCGCTCGCCGCCCACGGCTGCTACGGCGACGAGGCGCCCGGCGCGGGGATCGTGACCGGCATCGGCCGCGTCGCGGGGCGCGAGTGCGTGGTGGTCGCCAACGACGCGACCGTGAAGGGTGGAACGTACTACCCGCTCACCGTGAAGAAGCACCTCCGCGCCCAGGAGATCGCGCTCGAGAACCGCCTCGCCTGCATCTACCTGGTCGATTCCGGCGGCGCCTTCCTGCCGCTCCAGGCCGAGGTCTTCCCCGACCGCGACCACTTCGGGCGCATCTTCTTCCACCAGGCGCGCATGTCGGCCGCCGGCATCCCACAGGTGGCGATCGTGCTCGGCTCCTGCACGGCGGGCGGAGCCTACGTTCCGGCGATGTGCGACGAGACGGTGATCGTGCGCGAGCAGGGCACGATCTTCCTCGGTGGCCCGCCACTCGTCCGGGCGGCCACCGGCGAGGAGGTGACGGCCGAGGAGCTGGGCGGGGGCGACGTCCACACCCGCGTGTCCGGCGTCGCCGATCACCTGGCGGAGGACGACGCCGATGCGCTCCGCATCGCGCGCGAGATCGTGTCCGCCCTGCCACCCGCGGCGCGCGCGCGTCTCGACCGCGAGGCGCCCGAGGACCCGGCCTACGACCCGCAGGAGCTCTACGGCATCGTGTCGCGCGATCCGCGCCGGGCGACCGATGCTCGTGAGATCATCGCCCGCCTGGTCGACGGGAGCCGCTTCCACGAGTTCAAGCCGCTCTACGGACCGACGCTCGTCACGGGCTTCGCCCATCTCCACGGCTATCCGGTCGGCATCCTCGCCAACCAGGGCGTCCTCTTCTCCGAGTCGGCGCTCAAGGCGACACACTTCATCCAGCTCGCCTGCGCACGCGGCGTCCCCCTCGTCTTCCTGCAGAACATCACCGGCTTCATCGTCGGCAAGCGCTACGAGCACGGCGGGATCGCCAAGGACGGTGCCAAGATGGTGAACGCGGTCGCCAACGCGGCGGTGCCGAAGTTCACCGTGATGATCGGCGCCTCGCACGGGGCGGGGAACTACGGCATGTGCGGGCGGGCCTACGCCCCCCGGCTCCTCTTCTCCTGGCCCAACAGTCGCATCTCGGTGATGGGCGGCGAGCAGGCGGCGCAGACCCTGCTCACGGTCAAGCTGCAGCAGCTGGAGGCCCGCGGTGAATCCCTGCCGGAGGCGGAGCGCGCGACCCTGACGGCGCCCATCCGCGCCAAGTACGAGACCGAGGGCAGCCCCTACTACGCCACGGCCCGGCTCTGGGACGACGGCATCCTCGATCCGCTCGAGACGCGGGACACGCTCGCGCTGGGCGTCGCGGCCGCCCTGAACGCCCCCATTCTACCGACGACCTACGGCGTGTTTCGCATGTGAGGTGGCGGAGGTGACGTGCAGCGCGTGCTGATCGCGAATCGCGGCGAGATCGCCGTGCGGGTGGCCCGGGCCTGCCACGAGGTGGGGCTCGCCGCGGTCGCCGTCTACTCCGAAGCGGACCGTGGTGCGCCGCACACGCTCGCGGCCGACGCGGCGGTTTCCATCGGCGGCGCCCCCGCACGCGAGTCCTACCTGAACGTCGAGGCGCTGCTCGCGGCGGCGCGCCTCAGCGGTGCGGATGCGGTCCACCCGGGCTACGGATTTCTGGCCGAGAGCGCGGCCTTCGCACGGGCCGTCGAGGGGGCGGGGCTGGTGTGGATCGGACCGCCGCCCGCGGCCATCGCGACCATGGGGGACAAGCTCGCGGCGCGCGCCGCGGTCGAGGCGGCGAGGGTCCCGTGCGTTCCCGGCACCGAGCTCGCGCCGGGCGACGCGCGTGCGGCGGCGCGACACGCGGCGCGGCTCGGCTATCCCGTACTCGTGAAGGCGGCCGCCGGCGGGGGCGGCAAGGGCATGCGGACGGTGGGGAGCGAGGCCGAGCTGGCCGAGGCGCTCGCGGCCGCGGGGCGCGAGGCGGAAGCGGCGTTCGGCGACGGCCGCGTGTACCTCGAGAAGCTCCTCGTCCGTCCCCGGCACGTCGAGGTCCAGGTGCTCGGCGATCGGCACGGCACGCTCGTCCATCTGGGCGAGCGCGAGTGCTCGATCCAGCGCCGGCACCAGAAGATCATCGAGGAGACGCCCTCGCCGGCCGTGACCGCGCGCGTGCGCGCCGAGCTGGTGGGCGCGGCGCTCGCCGCGGCGCGGGCGGTCGGCTACGTGAACGCCGGCACGGTCGAGTTCCTGCTCGACGCCGACGGCCGCTTCTACTTCCTCGAGATGAACACGCGCGTGCAGGTCGAGCATCCCATCACGGAGCTGGTGACGGGCGTCGACATCGTCGCCGCCCAGCTCCGCATCGCGACGGGTGCACCGCTCGGCTTCACCCAGGCGGACGTCGTGCCGCGCGGGCACGCCATCGAGGCGCGGCTCTACGCCGAGGATCCCGCGGCGAGCTTCTTCCCGAGCGCGGGGCCGATCCTCGCGCTCCGCGAGCCGGGCGGACCCGGCATCAGGGTGGACTCGGGCGTCGCCACGGGGAGCGTCGTCCCGCTCGACTACGATCCGCTGCTCGGGAAGATCTCCGCCTGGGGAGCCGATCGCGCGAGCGCGGCCGCGCGGCTCGGCGCCGCGCTGCGCGAGACGGCGGTCCTCGGACCGACGACCAACCTGGCCTTCCTGCAGGACGTCATTGCCCACCCCGCGTTCCTGCGCGGCGAGACGCACACCGGCTTCCTCGCCGAGCATTTTCCGGCCTGGCGGGACCGGGCGGACGACGCGCTCGCCGCGGCGCTGGCCGCCGCAGTGGCCGTCAGCCGACCCGTGGCCAGCGCCGGCGACACGCCTGCCGCGGCTCCCACCCCCTGGGAGACGCTCGGGGCGTGGCGGCTCGGACGATGAGCACGGAGCTGCACCTGCGGCTCGGGAGCCGCGTGCTGCAGGTCGGGACGGCGCCCGATGGGACCGGGATCGCGGCCACCGTCGACGGCACTGCGCACCGCGTGCGCGTGCTGGGGCGCTCCGGGTCGGCGGCGGTGGCGGGAGCAAGCGTCGAGGAGCTGGCGCTCGAGATCGACGGTCGGCCCCACCGGGCGCTCGTCGCACGGCTGCGCGATCGGGTGCTGGTCGCACTCGCGGGACGGGTCTATGCCTTCGAGACCGGCGAGGCCGTCGCCGCCTCGGGTGACCGTGGCGGGCGCTCGGGGACGGTGGTGGCGCCCATGCCAGGCAAGATCGTCGCCGTCATGGTCGCGCTCGGCGACACGGTCGAGGCGGGCCAGCCGGTCCTCGTGCTCGAGGCGATGAAGATGGAGACGACCCTCGTGGCAGAGGTCGCCGGCCGGGTGACCGCGCTCAGCGCGGTGGCGGGCACGACGGTCGACGCCGGCGCGGTCCTGGTGGCGATCGCACCCCCGGCGTGAGCCGGACGTATTCCGCTCGGATCCTCGTTGCACCGGTTTCATCGCGGTCCTCCCGGCCATAGGCTCGCCGCCCACGCCATGCACATCCTCGTGGTCGACGACGACGCCTCCCGCGCCGACCTGCTCGCCGCCGGCGCGGCGCGCGGTTGCCCCGGAGCACGCATCCAGATCGCTCCGCTCGATGCCGCCACCGATCCGGCGGCGGAGCCGCGTCCGCCCGGCCTGGTGCTGCTCGGTCCGGGTGCGGTCGACCGCCCCGGGGCCCTCGAGGTGGTGCGCGCCGCTCGCAAGCGGCGCCCCGTCGTTCCGCTCCTGGTGGTGAGCGCGCACGACGGGGCGGCGCCCGCCGTCGCCGCCATGAAGGCCGGCGCGACCGACTACGTGGTGCTCGACGCCGACGCGGACGGGATCGCGGAGGCGGTCGCCCACCTTCTCCGCCCGACGCCGGGTAGTGGCCGGCGGCCGGCGCTCGCGGCGGCCTCGGCGGGCGAGGCCCTCGGCGGCCTCGTCGGCCGGAGCGCGGCCATCGACGAGGTTCGCGCCCTGATCCGCATGGCGGCCTCCACCGACGCGCAGGTGCTGATCGAGGGCGAGACGGGAACCGGGAAGGAGCTCGTCGCGCGGGCGATCCACACGCTCGGGCGGCGCGCCGCGGGGCCTTTCGTACCGGTGAACTGCGCTGCCGTGCCGGAGACGCTCGCCGAAGCCGAGTTCTTCGGCCACACCCGCGGAGCGTTCACCGGCGCCATCCAGGAGCGGCCGGGCGTCCTCCAGCTCGCCGACCGCGGCACGCTCTTCCTCGACGAGGTCGAGGACCTCCCGTCACCCCTCCAGGCGAAGCTCCTGCGCGCGGTCCAGGACCGCGAGGTGAGGCCCCTCGGCGCCACCGCCCTGAAACGGGTCGACGTACGCATCGTCGCCGCCTCCAACCGCGACCTGTGGGGCATGGTCGAGGCGGGGGCGTTCCGGCGCGACCTGTACTACCGGCTGCGTGTCATCACCATCCGGTTGCCGCCGCTCCGCCAGCGGCGGGAGGACCTCCCGCTGCTCGTCGAGCACTTCATCGCCCGCTTCAACCGCGCGCACGCCACCACCTTCGCCCCGCCGAGTTCCGCGGCAATGCGCTCGCTCACCGCCCACGCCTGGCCCGGCAACGTGCGCGAGCTCGAGAACGCGCTCGAAGCGCTGCTGGTGTTCGCCAGCGCGACGGGAGCCGGCCTCGACGACCTCCTCGGCCGCCAGGGCGCGGCGCCGAGCGGGCTCGTGATCGACGAGCGGAGCCGCATCCTCCACGTGCTCGAGGCGCATCGGTGGAACCGGCAACGCACGGCCGCCGCGCTCGGCATCTCGCGCGTCACCCTCTGGCGTCGGATGGAGCGCCACGGCATCCGCGACCCGCTCGGCTCCCCCGTGCGTGAAACGGCCTGAGATCCGGCGCTTCACCGCCGACCACCCGGCGCGAGGACCGGCGCGGCCGGCCCGCTGGCACGCGCGCTGCACGCTGTCCGTCCGCCCCGTGGTCCCGCCCGGAAAGAGAAGCGATGGCCAAGCGATCCCTCTGGTTGGGGGCGGTCCCCCTCGGCGCGGTCCTGATCGCGCTCGTGCTGCGCGCCGTCAGCGTGCATTCGGTGAACGCGGCGCCGCTCATCTACCGCGCCACGGCGAACGTGAACGATCTCGACATGGTGGAAGGGCTGGCGCCTCCGGGCCGCGTGGTCGAGCTCTGGGCGCGGCAGCGGAGCTTCATCGAGGGGAGTGACGACGCGGGCGATCCGTTCACGTGGTGTGGCTGGAAGAACAAGGGGAACCCGATTCGCCTCGCCGTGACGCAGGCCGACGACACCGGGACGTGGCGCCTCACCGGTCTCCGTCAGTCGGGCAACACCGTCATGATCTTCCCGTCCAGTCCGGGCGAGGACCGCTGCCGCGGCGGCGTGTACACCGAGCTGTTACCGCGCGCCTGCGATACCGAGGGCGTCAACTGCACGTCGTGGGTCGCGCCGAAGCTCGACTGGCTCAACGTGAAGAAGACGACGCCCATCGTCGCCGTCGTGAGCGGCTCGGTGGAGGACGCGGAGCAGACGGCCGCCGCGGTGGCCGATGGGCCGAACGACGGCCCGGAGCCGAGCGACGTCGTCGACGTGGACGAGAACGGCATCGATACCACGGCGCCGGGCTATCGCATCGGCCAGCGGGTCACCTGGCGCTGCGGCCAGGGCGGCACGTCCGTGTGCCCGAGCATCACCGTGCACGATGCCTCGACCGCAATCGAGGCGGATCCCGAGTATCCCTTCATCCTCGGGACCATCCAGGCGCACCGCGCGGGTGGCTCGTTCATCGCGGCCGCCGCCATCAATCGCGGTCAGCCGATCGGGTTCAGCGTGAACGTGAACGTCCGCTTCCGCGGACGCCTCGACGTGAACCTGGGATGCGATCGTCCGCGGTTCTTCGATTTCCTACCGTAAGCCGCGCGCTTCCGGTCACACGGTCTGTCGAGTGCGGCGTTCCGCCGCGCTCGGCAGACGGTAGGATGGGAAGGTCCCGAGCGACGGCGTGATGACGGATTCGGACACCGACCTCCGATAGGACGGATGTCACGGACAGTCACCGGTGGCGGCGGGAGCATTCTGCGCGGAGAAGACCCCGGTCGGTCCAGGATTTCCGGTCCCAGCGTCCCGCCGGATCGTGCCGCCGAAGGTGGCACACTGTGGCGCCGCGCTGCCGAGCTGCACCGATACGGTCAGGGCGCCCTGGCTCGGCTCATCCAGGCTGAAGGGAATCGTACCGAGCGTGCCAAGACAGCGGGCCTGCAGCTTCCCGGGGCGTGCCTCGAGCGATGCACAGGCGCCGTTGCCGCCGACTGACGTCCGATACCGATAGCCCGCCGAGCCGGGCGGACTACCGAGAGCCGTCCAGAGCGCCCCGGCCGGCAAGCTGATCGTCGCCGACTCCAGCGTGACGGGGTTCACTAGACGGAGCGTCGCACCGCCGAGCGTAGGGTCGCCTGTGCTGCCCGGCGGATCGGTCACGATCAGGGGATCCTTCGCGAGGACGCTGATCATCCGTGCGCTCGGATCCCCGGCGCGGTCGGATACCTTGAGCTTCGTGCCACGGACCGGTCCGACGGCCCCGTCCACGCCGCTGAGCTTGGCCACCGTCAGGTACGTGCCAAGTGACCCACCGGCGATCACGTCCCCCGCAGCGTCCACCGTAACGGCGCTCCCACCTTCATTGGCACCTGTCAGCCTGGTGAGGTCCTGCCGCCACAGGTCCGCTCCCGTACTCCCGGCGAGCTTCAGCACCGTGAAGTCCGTACCGCTGAACTGGTTCCCCGACACCCCGGTCGCCACCACATCCCCCGACCCGTCCACGGCGACCCCTGTGAGACCCACCGAGAAGTTCACCGTGACGGCCGAGCCGTCGATATCGCGATGCCAGAGCTCCAGCCCGGTATCACCCGCGAGTTTGGTCACCCCCATCTGCGCGACGTTACTGCCGCCGGCGGCAATCACGTCCCCCGCGGCGTCCAGTGCCAGAGCAGCCGCCCCCACCCCCTGCTGCCGCCAGAGCTCCATGCCCGTGCTCCCGGCGAGCTTGGCGATGCCGCCACCGTTGACGATCACGTCCGACGCGCTGTCCACCGCCACCGGCCCCGGGCCGGCGGACTGGCGCCACAGCTCCGCCCCGGTGCCCCCGGCGAATTTGATCACCGCGTACCCGCTACCGAGTATCCCCGCGACGACGACGTCGCCAGCGCCGTCCACGGTTACGGCGAGTGCATAGTCTAAATACGGGTACGGGTCTGGTGGACCACCGTCGATCTCCTGCCGCCACAGCTCCGTCCCCGTGCCCCCGGCAAACTTGAGCACCACGAAATCATTAAGGGTGCCAGTGTTGTCGAGTGCTCCAACAGCGATGACGTCCCCGGCACCGTCCACGGTGACAGCGAGCGCCGTGTCATCTTCATTTCGCGTGCCGTTGATCACCTGCCGCCACAGTTCGTTGCCGGTGGCCCCGGCAAACTTGGCCACCGTAAAGTCTCTCTTGGTAGAGTAGAAGCCGTCGTCGATGTTCCCCGCAGCGACCACATTGCCCGCGCCGTCAACCGCGACCCGTGCTCCCACGGAATCATGGTCGGTGAAGCCGGTGTCGTATATCGTCTGCCGCCACATCTCGGCTCCGTTGTCCCCAGCGAACTTGCGGATGGAGAAGTACGATTCCGCGCCCGCGATCACGTCTCCGCCGCCGTCTAGCGCCAGGGAAACGGCTCTGTAGCCAAGGTCGCTCTGCTGTACCCAGGCTATCGCCGGCGCGGGGGCCAAGCTCGTGGCCAGCCAGAGTGCGAAGCTCGCGCCCCTGAGATGCCCACGGTGGCCCCACCATGGTCGTTCGCCTAACCGTTGGATCATCGGCGTCCTCCGCGTGCAGAACGTACTGCCAGCCGATCAGCGC
>DATILR010000141.1:0-1580 GCA_035476275.1 Binatus sp. (SeqCode)
TGGCTGGATATGGCACGCCGGGTCCTGTGCGAGGGCGGGACGGCCGTCGAGCGCCTGCGACGTCTCGGCGAGGCGAGCGTCGACTACAACCGCGAGAACGCCCTCATCAACTCCGTCTACCGGCGCGACGAGGAGATCATCTTCGCTCCCCTGCTCGAAGAGCTCCACGAGCACCTCCTCACGCAGAACGTCGCGATGATCGCCGACGTGCTGCGCGACGGCATCCGCGAGGGGACGATTCGCGACGTCGACCCGGAACGGGCCGCCTTCGTCCTGTTCATGGGTGGCGACGCGCTCTCGAACCAGACTCACCATCCGTACCAGGAGGTGCTGCCGCTCTACGGGGAGATCATGATGAATGGTCTCCTGCCACGCTAGCGCCAGGGAGGAGAAACCCATGCAGGCATCCGAGACCCGGCTCGCCCCCGAAGCGTCCGCGTCACCACGCCTGACCGCCGTGCCCCCACGCCGCATGCTGCCGCGCGGACCGCGGCAGCCGCGCCTGCTGCAGAGCCTCCGCTACGCGCTCTGGCCGTACGCGTCGATCGACAACACCTTCCGGCGTTACGGCGAGTGCTACACCGTACATCCGCTCGGCGGGCCTCCCATGGTCGTCTTCACCGATCCGGAGGCGATCAAGGAGATCTTCAGCGGTGACGGGGGGGAGCTCCGCGCCGGCGAGGCCGCCGGCCCGATTCTCGGCCCCATCATCGGATGGCACTCGATCCTCCTCCTGGACGGCGAGCGGCATCACCGGGAACGCCGACTGATGGCGCCGCCGCTCCACGGGGAGCGGATGCACGTTTATGGGCGCCTCATGCGCGAGATCGCCGACCGCGTGATCGACGCGTGGCCCATCGGGCGGCCCTTTCCGATCCACCACGAGATGCAGGCGATCACCCTCGACGTCATCCTTCGCGCCGTCTTCGGTGTGGACGAGGGGACGCGCTTCGCCCACATCCGCGAGGGCATCGTCCGCTTCCTGGCGCAGGCCGACGGCCCGACGGCGGCCTTCCTCGCCATCCAGGCGTTCCAGGTCGAGCTCCGGGGGCTCTCGCCGTGGGGCCGCTTCGTCCGGAACCGGGAGACGATCCGCACCGAGCTGCTCGCCGAGATCGGCCGTCGGCGCCGCGAGGGCACCGAGGGCCGGACGGACATCCTCTCGATGCTGATCGAGGCGCGCGACGAGCAGGGCGAACCGATGACCGATCCAGAGCTGATCGACGAGATGTTCACGCTCTTGATGGCGGGACACGAGACAACCGCGACCTCACTCGCCTGGGCGTTCCATCATCTGCTCGAGCGCCCCGACGTGCTGGAGAAGCTCCGCGCCGAGCTCGCACGCGTGGTGGGTGACGGCCCGGTCGAGCCGCAACACATCTCCCAGCTCGAATACCTGGACGCCGTCATCAAGGAGTCGCAGCGCCTCTGCCCCGTGGCGACCAACGTCATCCGGCGTCTGACCCGGCCGATGCGGATCGCCGGCCGCGATCTGCCCGCTGGCATCACCGTCTCCGCGTGCATCTACTCGACCCACCACCACCCCGACCTGTGGCCCGACCCCGAGCGCTTCGACCCCG
>DATILR010000142.1:0-8859 GCA_035476275.1 Binatus sp. (SeqCode)
AGGAGCATAGAGGCGCGCAAGCGGCGGGCGCTCCTACGGCGCAGGCCGGGCGGGAGCGGGGGGGCGCCCTGCGCGCTCCGGTCCTCGGCCCACGCGCGCCGGTGTAGCCGGGACGTCGCTCCCGCAGCTGCGGGCGCGCGCGGGGCCTGCGGGTCGCGCGCAGGGCGCCCCCCCGCTCCCGCCCGGCCTGCGCCGTAGGAGCGCCCGCCGCTTGCGCGCCTCTATGCTCCTGGCCGCGGCCTACCTCGCGCTTGCGCTGCACGGGCTCGGCGGCTCCGACATCGTGGGAGACGACGAGGCCCGCGAGGCGGGAATCGTCCAGGAGATCGTGGCTGGTCACGTCCTCTGGCCGCGTTTCAACGGCGAGCTGCTGCCCGACAAGCCGCTCCTGTTTCACTGGCTCGCCGCCGTACCCTGTGCCGTGGGGGGCTTCTCCGAAACGGCGATCCGGTTGCCATCCGCGATCGCCGGCGCGGCATTGATCGGCTGGACGGCTCGCTTCGGGACCGAGCTGTTCGGGCAGCCCACGGGGCTCGTCGCGGGGGCGGTGCTGGCGACCATGCCGGCACTCTTCGCCCGTGCCCGCGTCGCGCGGCCGGATGCACTGCTCGTGCTGCTCCTCGCGATGTCGCTCGGCTTCGCCTTCCGCTGGTGGCGCGAGGGGAGCCGGCACGCGGCCACCGTGGCGCTCGCGCTGCTCGGGGCGGCGACGCTCGCCAAGGGGCCCGTCGCGCCGGTGCTCTTCGGGGTGACGCTGGGAGGCTTTCTCGTCTGGCAGCGCGAGTGGCGTCGCCTGCCGGCGCTCTTCACCGGACCGGGCATCGCGGCCTTCCTCCTCCTCGGGCTCGGCTGGTACGCCGTCGCCCTCGGCGGGTGGGGGACGCTCTTCGTGCGCGAGCATCTCGTGGGGCGCTACCTGCGCAACCTGGCGGGCGGGCTCGTCCAGGGTGCGCCCTACTCACCGCGCCCTCTCCGCTACCACCTGCTCTTCTACGTCGAGCATCTCCCGGCGATCGTGCTGCCCTGGACACCCGTGACCGCCGTCGCCCTCTGGCAAGCCTGGCGCCGCGACGGACTGCGCGATCCGCGCTGGCGCTTTCTCGTGTGCTGGGCGCTGGCACCGGTGGTCGTCTTCACGCCGGCGGAGTGGAAGCTCCGTCACTACCTCCTGCCCGCCCTTCCGGCGCTCGCGCTGGTGACGGCCCCGGGTCTCCTGGCTCTCTGGCGGGACATCGCGTCGCGACCCGGCCGCCGCTTCGTGGCGGTGGTCGCGCTGGTGGCGCTCATCGGTGGCGGCGTGGTGGCAACCCACTCGATCTCCCTCTCCCGCTCCGACCAGGGCAATGCCGCCGCCGTGGTGGGCATCATCGAGAAGATCCCGGGTGGGTCGAGCACGGCGGTGGCCGTCGTGGCAGTGCTCGCGGGAGTGGTGCTGCTGTCGGTGGCCCTGCGCGCCTGGAGGGTCCTCGTGACGCTCACGATGGCGGGCTCGATCGCCTGGATGGCCGCCGGCGCTCCTGCCCTGGAGGCGCAGGAGAGCCGCCGCGATTCCCTGAAGCCCTTCGCGGCGCTGGTCGCGGCGCGCCGTCCGCCGCCGGCGGAGATCGTCTTCTACGGCCCGCCCATCCGCTCGCTGGTCGTCTATCTCGGACGGCACGTCCCGAGCGTCCGGGAGGCCGGCGCGCTCGCCCCGGGGCAGAATGTCATCGCCACCGAGGATGCCTTCCGCCGGTTGACGGTGGCCGCTCGCGTCGGTCCGCCCCTGCTGAGCGCCGAGGGCCGGGTGGGCAACCTCGGGCGCGAGCGCGTCGTGCTCGCCGAGGTGATCCCTTCTCCAGCCTCGAGCTACCCTCGCGCGAGGGTCATCGCGCGACGGTAGATCTCCCGTCGGGCACGCCCGGTTTCGCGAGCGAGCGCAGCAGCGATCCCCGCAGCGCTCTGACCGGCGGCACGGGCGGTCCGGATCCGCTCGTCGAGCTCCGCATCGTCGACCTGCCGCTCTTCGGCCGGCGCGCCGGCGATCACGACGGTGACCTCACCGCGGAGCCGCTCCACCCGGCCGATGCGCCCGGCGAGGTCACCGAGCGTGCCGCGCAGCAGCTCCTCGTGCTGCTTGGTGAGTTCGCGCGCAATCGTCGCTTCCCGATCGCCGAGGGCGGTCTCGGCCGCCGCCAGGAAGGCCGCGAGCCGTCGCGCGGCCTCGAAGAAGACGAGCGCGCGGGGCTCGCCGGCCAGGGCGACGAGGCGTGCCGCGCGGGCCCCGGGCCGGGTGGGCAGGAATCCCTCGAAGACGAACCGATCGGCGGGTAGCCCGGCTACCGACACCAGCGCGGTCACCGCCGACGGCCCCGGGATCGGCACGACCGACAGACCTGCCGCCAGCGCACCACGAATCAGGTGATAGCCCGGGTCCGCGATCCCCGGCGTCCCGGCATCGGAGACCAGAGCCACCGACGCACCGGCCTTCAGACGCTCGACGATCGAGGGAGCCCGCCGCCTTTCGACCGCGTCGTAGTAGCTGATCAGCGGCCGCTCGATCCCATGCCGTGAGAGAAGGATACGTGTTCGGCGCGTGTCCTCGGCCGCGATCACCTCGACCTCCCGCAACACGCGCAGCGCGCGCAGCGTGACGTCTTCCAGGTTCCCGATCGGAGTGGCGACGACGTAAAGGACGCCGCTGGGCATCGGCTACGATACCGACCCGAGCGGTGCGGTGGGCGGGGGGGCGCCCTGCGTGCGACCCGCAGGTCCCGCGCGCGCCCGCAGCTGCGGGACCGACGTCCCGGCTACACCGGCGCGCGTGGGCCGAGGACCGGAGCGCGCAGGGCGACCCCCCGGCCACCGCGCCGCTCGCGTCATACCTAGCCGGTGAACACGCGCCGCGCTTCGTCCGCCCGCTCGAGGAGCCAGTTGAAGCGCACGCCGATGTAGATGGTCGCGAGCGAGAGGAGGCCGACGGCGCCGAGATCGCCCAGGCGGAAGCTGATCGGCGGGTCCTCCGCCTGCGGCTGGTCGAGGAACATGACCTTCACGACGCGGGCATAGTAGTAGAGTGAGACCACGCTGTTGAGGAGGCCGATCACCACGAGCGCGTAGAGCCGTGCCTGGACACCCGCGGCGAAGACCGCGAATTTCCCGATGAAGCCCGCGAGCGGCGGCAGCCCGGCGAGCGAGAAGAGGAAGACCGCGAGGGCGAGCGCGGGCAGCGCTCCCCCGCGCCAGGCGAGGCCGCGGTAGCCGTCCAGATCCTCGCGACCGCTCACGTTGGCCACCAGCATGACCACCCAGAACGCGCCGAGGTTCATCACGTAGTAGACGGCGAGATAGAAGAGAACCGCCTTCACGCCCGCATCCGCGAACACGACGAAGCCGAGCAGCGCGTAGCCGGCGTGCGCGATCGAGGAGTACGCCAGCAGCCGCTTCATGTTCTGCTGGCCGAGGGCGGCGAAGTTGCCGAGGGTCATCGTCGCGACGCACATGACCGTCGCGAGCTGGGTCACCGGGATGCTCGCCAGGGGGCTTCCCGGCCCGACCCCGAAGTAGAAGAAGCGGAGCAGCATGGCGAAGCCCGCGGCCTTGGAGCCAACGGCGAGGAAGGCCGTCACCGGGATGGGAGCCCCCGTGTAGACGTCGGGCGCCCACATGTGGAAGGGCACCGAGGCGATCTTGTACCCGAAGCCGGCGAGCACGAGGACGAGGCCCAGGAAGAGCGCCGGCCGGCTGGCGGGATCGAGCGCCGCCACGCCGCGTGCGATTCCGGCATAGTCCATCGAGCCGGTGAGGCCGAAGATCCAGCTCATGCCGTAGATCATCGCCCCCGAGGCGACGCCGCCATAGATGAGGTACTTGAGCGCGGCCTCGCTCGAGCGGCGGTTGTGACGGAGGAATCCCGTCAGCACGTACGAGACGAGGCTCACGAACTCGAGCGCGAGATACGCCATCAGGAGGTTCGCGGCGGCGGCCATGAGGAACATCGCGAGACCGGCCGCGAGCAGGAGCGCGTAGTACTCGCCCTCGTTCGGCTGGCCGCGCACCTCGCGCGAGCCGGACGACATCCAGATGACCGCGAGGAGGGCCAGGCCGAGGAGCACCTTGAAGAACGTGCTGAACCCGTCGAACACGAGCATCCGGCTGAAGAGCCAGGTGCGCGTCGGGTCGTCGAGGAGGCCGCGCAGCCCGAGCGACGGCAGCCCGAGCGTCAGCACGAGCGCCGTCCCGGCGCCGATCAGCGCGACCGAGCCGGGGAGCTCGCTCGCCCGGCGGCCGGCGGGCCCCGTGCTGATCAGGTCGAGCAGGACGACGGCCAGGATGGCCGCCGAGAGCACCAGCTCGGGAAGAAAGTACGCCAGGCTGTCGGTCGTCGACATCGTGCTATTCGCGGGTCTCCGGCGCCGCACGCTGCGCGAGCGGCCCTCCGGCATACAGGTCCGGCGCCGGCGCGGCCGTGGCGGCGCGTACCTGCTCGTTCAGGCGGAGGAGCGCGGGACTCTGCAGGTCGAGGACGGCGGTCGGATAGATGCCGAGGAAGACGACGATCGCCCCCAGCGGCGCCAGCGTGAAGAGCTCGCGGAAGGTCATGTCGGGCAGCGTGAGATACTTGGCGTTCGGCTGCCCGAGGTACATCCGCTGGAGCGTCCAGAGGAGGTAGCCCGCCGTCAGGACGACCGCGCTCGCCGCGACGATGGTGAGCGACGGGTACTCGCGCCAGGCGCCGAGCAGGACGAGCACCTCGGAGATGAAGGCGGAGAGCCCGGGCAGCCCCATCGCCGCGAAGAAGGCGAGGCCCGTGACCGCGGTGTAGACCGGGAGGATCGAGGCGAGACCGCCGAAGCCGTTGATGTCACGATGGTGGGCCCGGTCGTAGATGACCCCCACCAGGAGGAAGAGCATGGCCGTGACGGTGCCGTGGTTGAACATCTGGAGGACGGCGCCGTTGATCCCCTGCGGCGTGAAGGCGGCCATGCCGAGCATGACGTAGCCCATGTGGCTGATGCTCGAGTAGGCGACGAGCTTCTTCAGATCCGACTGCGCCATCGCGACGATCGCGCCGTAGACGATGTTGAAGGTGCCGAGCGCGGCGAGGCACCAGAAGGCGAGGCTGTGCCTGGACCAGGCCGGCGCGAGCGTCGCGGCCGGCAGGATGCCGTAGTTGATGCGCAGGATGCCGTAGGTGCCCATCTTGAGCAGCACGCCCGCCAGGATGACCGAGATCGCGGTCGGCGCCTCGACGTGCGCGTCCGGAAGCCAGGTGTGGAAGGGGAAGGCGGGGATCTTGATCGCGAAGCCGACGAAGAGGGCGAACCAGAGGAGGATCTGGACTTTGAGGGGGATGTGGTCGCGCACGAGCACCGCGAGCTGCGTCATGTCGAACGAGTGCGGGTCGGCGGCGAAGTAGAGGTAGAGGATCGTGACCAGCATGAGGACCGAGCCGAGCAACGTATAGAGGAAGAACTTGATCGCCGCGTACTCGCGGCGCGGGCCGCCCCAGATCCCGATCAAGAAGTACATGGGGAGGAGCATCATCTCCCAGAAGACGAAGAAGAGGAAAAAATCGAGCGCGCAGAAGACGCCCATCATGCCGGTGTCGAGCAGGCAGAAGAGCGCGTAGTACCCTTTCACGCCCTTCTCGATCCCGAACGAGGCGATCATGCAGATGAAGCAGAGGAGCGCGGTGAGCACGACCATGGTGAGGCTCACCCCGTCGATCCCGACGAAGTACTCGATGCGGAACGCCGGGATCCAGGAGCCATGGCGCACGAACTGGAATCCGGGCGCGGTCGGGTTGAAGTGGCGGAGGAGCCAGACCGCCAGCATAAGCGGAGGAACCGTCGCGGCCACGCCCGTCCAGCGGATCGCCGAGTGGGCCCGGGCCGGCAGGCAGAGGATCGCCACCATCCCGACGAGCGGGATGAAGATCATCAGGCTCAGCACCTGTTCCGTCATGCGTACACCCTTCCCGAGCTCACGACGCCGAGACCAACGACCAGTAGAGGAGCACTCCCCCCAGCACGCCGAGCAGGACGACGTAGAGGTAGGCGTTGATCGCTCCGCTCTGCAGATTCCGCACCCGGCGGCCGACGAACTGCGCCCCGTCGGCCAGCGCGTTGACCGCCCCGTCGACGACGTAGGCGTCGAAGAGGCCGCTCACCCAGGCGCAGGCGCGCACGATCGCGGCCGAGAGGTTGACCAGGCCGTCGATCACACGGAGATCGAACCAGGCCGCCATGCGGCAGACGAGCAGCACCCCGCGCACGAAGAAGAACTCGTAGACCTCGTCGACGTAGTACTTGTTGAGGAGGATCCGATACGGCACGCCGCCCAGCAGCCGGCCGAACACGGCCGGGTCAATCCGGCGTCGGTAGTAGATGGCGTAGGCGAGACCGATGCCGGCCAGCGCGACGAGAACCGAACCGAACATGAGCGTGAGCTCGACGCCGATGCCCGGTCCCCCATGCTGTGCCGCTGCCACGTGGGCGCCCATCACCGGCTCGAGCCACTCCTCGAAGGGCAGGAACAGGTGGGGGATCGCGAGGAAGCCGGCCAACACCGAGCCACCCATGAGAATCCAGAGCGGGACGGTCATGACGGCAGGCGACTCGTGCAGGTGGTGCGCGGTCTCGTGATCGGCGTGGCAGGGGCCGAAGAAGACCATGAAGACCTGGCGGAACATGTAGAAGGCGGTGAGGCCGGCGACCGCCACACCCACCGCCCAGAGCGTCACGCTGCCGTAGGGGCTCGAGAAGGCCTGCCACAGGATCTCGTCCTTCGAGAAGAAGCCGGCGAGCGGCGGGATCCCGGAGATGGCGAGTGCCGCGACGATGAACGTCGTCGAGGTCGCCGGCAGCTTCTCGCGCAGCCCGCCCATCTTCCGCATGTCCTGCTCGCCGCTCATGGCGTGGATGACGCTCCCCGAGCCGAGGAAGAGACACGCCTTGAAGAAGGCGTGCGTCATCAGGTGGAGGATGCCGGCTGCGTAGGCGCCGACGCCCATGGCGACGAACATGTAGCCGAGCTGCGAGACCGTGGAGTACGCCAGCACGCGCTTGATGTCGTTCTGCGCCACCGCGATGGTCGCGGCCAGGAGTGCCGTCGCGGCACCGATCACGGCCACCACGGCCAGCGTCGCGGGCGCCATGGCGAAGAGGAAGTTGAGACGGGCGATCATGTAGACGCCGGCGGTCACCATGGTGGCGGCGTGGATGAGGGCGGAGACCGGCGTCGGCCCCGCCATCGCGTCGGGGAGCCAGACGTAGAGGGGGATCTGCGCCGACTTCCCCGTCGCGCCGACGAAGAAAAGGAGCGTCACCAGCGTCGCGACCGGGATGCCCCACTGCGTGTCGCCCGCGAGCAGGTGTGCGTGCTTCGCCAGCTCACGGAAGACGAGCGTCCCGTGGCCGCGCGTGTCGAGGCTCCAGAAGAGGAGGAACACGCCCAGCACGAAGCCGAAGTCGCCGATCCGGTTGACGATGAAGGCCTTGTTGCCCGCGCGGGTGTTGGCGAGCTCCTTGTGCCAGAAGCCGATCAGTCCCCACGAGCAGAATCCGACACCCTCCCAGCCGACGAACATGAGCAGCAGGTTGTCAGCGAGGACGAGGGTCAGCATCGCGAAGGTGAAGAGGTTCAGGTAGGCGAAGAAGCGCCAGAAGGCCGCATCCTCGTGCATGTACCCGACCGCGTAGAGATGGATCAGGCCGCCGATCCCCGTCACCACCAGGATCATCACGGCGGATAGCGGATCGACCGCGAAGGTGACGTCGACCCCGAGCGTGCCGACGTGAATCCAGGGGAAAAGCTGCGCCAGCAGCAGGCGATGCTCGGGCTCGAGCGTCGTCAGCTGGAGGAAGGCCGCCACCGCGAGCACGAACGACGCGGCCACCGTGCCGCAGGCAAGCCAGCCGAGCAGCGGCTTCCCCATCCGACGCTGGAGCGGGGCGCCCGCCAGGCCGAGGATTGCCGCGCCGGCCAGGGGCAGGAGCGGGATGAGCGCGACGTACGGTGCCGCGGTCATTGGCGCAGGCGGTCCGTCGCCTCCACGTCGATCGTCTCGAAACGCTGATAGATGCCGAGCACGATGGCGAGGCCGATGGCCGCTTCGGCGGCGGCCAGCATGATGACGAAGATCGCGAACACCTGGCCGTCGTAGCCCGCCTGGTTGTAGCGCGCGAAGGCCACGTAGTTGATGTTGGCGGAGTTCAGGACCAGCTCGATCCCCATCAGGATGCCGATCGCGTTCCGGC
Organism: Binatus sp. (SeqCode); assembly: GCA_035476275.1. Classification (GTDB taxonomy): domain Bacteria; phylum Desulfobacterota; class Binatia; order DP-6; family DP-6; genus DP-23. The sequence goes on from DATILR010000142.1 coordinate 8,238, forward strand.
GGGTCAGCACGCAGAAGAGCCCGAGGGCGAAGAGCACGCCGCCCAGAACGACGAAATGTCCGAGCGAGAGGTCGCCCACTAGCCCTTCACTTCTTTCCGCGAGACCACGACGGCGCCGATCAAAGCCGCGAGGAGCACGATCGACGCCACCTCGAAGGGCAGCACGTACTGGGTGAGCAGGGCCTCGCCGATGCCGTAGGTGGTCGGCGCGGGAGCGCCGGGATCCTTCACCACCCAGTGCGCACGGCCCGCGACGTGCACCATCCAGCCGAAGACGACGGCCACCAGTCCAAGCGCGGGCAGCCGGCCGACCGCCCGGTTCGACACGTTCACGTCGGAGATCCGGTGCGTCAGCATGACCGCGAAGAGGGTGAGGACGAGGATGCCGCCCACGTAGACGAGCAGCTGGACCGCGCCCAGGAAATCGGCGCCGAGCAGGACGAACATCGCCGCCACGCCGAGCAACGCTCCCATGAGCGCGAACGCCGAGTAGACGATGCTGTTGGCGAAGGCGACGCCGAGGGCGGAGCCTACCGTGACGGCCGCGAGCAGGTAGAAGACGACGACGGTGATCGACACGAAATGCGTGATCCGTTGCGGACTTGGGAACCGGAGGCGTTTA
>DATILR010000143.1:0-3365 GCA_035476275.1 Binatus sp. (SeqCode)
CGACCCGTTGCAGCACCTGGGCGGTCACGACCCGCATCTCGTAGAGGGCGAACGCCATGCCGAGGCAGCGCCGGATGCCCCCGCCGAAGGGGAAGAAGGCGTAGGGACTCACGCGCTGGCCGACGAAGCGGCCCGGATCGAATTGCTCCGGATCGGGCCACGCGTCGGGCCGCCGGTGCGTCAGGTAGATGCACGGCGCGGCGATCACTCCCGCCGGCAGCTCCACGCCACCGACGCGCATCGGCTTCCCCAGGCGTCGGCCCACGAGGGGGATGATCGGGTTCAGCCGGAGCGTTTCCTTGATGGTCGCGTCGAGGTACTCGAGCGCGGAGACGTGCTCGGGTCGGACGGGTCCGGTGCCGACCACGCGTGCGAGCTCGGCTCGGAGCTTCTCCAGCACGTCCGGCCGGCGGAGGATGCGGTGAAACACCCAGCAGAGCGACGTGGCGGTCGTCTCGTGCCCCGCGACGAGCAGGGTGAACATCTCGTCGCGCAGCTCGACGTCGCTCATCGGCTGACCGTTCTCGTCGCGCGCCTCGATCAGCATCGAGAGGATGTCGGTGCGTCCGGCGGTGCCGACGGTGCGGCGTCGCCGAATCTCGGCGAAGAGCATCTCGTCCACCGCGCGCGAGGCCCGCATCAGGCGTCCCCACGGCGAATAGCCCCCGAGCTCGACGCGGAACCACGGCAGCAGGGCCAGCGGGTTGGTCGAGAAGGCGAGTAGCTCGGTCAGGAGATCGCGCAGCCGGCCCATCTGCGCCCCTTCGTCGAGGCCGAAGACCGTGCGCAGGATCACGTCGAGCGTGATGCGCTGCATGTGCGGGTGGATGGGGAACGGCCCGCCCGCGGGCCAGGTCTCGATCGACGCGTCGGTGACGTCGCGGATGGTCTCACCGTAGGCCTGCATCCGCTCGCCGTGGAAGGGCGGCATCATGAGGCGGCGCTCGTGGAGATGGCGGGCGCCGTCCAGGAGGAGGAGCGAGTTCTCGCCGAGGAGCGGGAGCAGCGGGGCGTTGGCCGCCCCGGCCCGGAGGTTGTCGTCGTCGCCGGTGAAGATCTCCTTCACCGCCTCGGGGTCGCTGAAGAAGACGAGCGGTGGACGGTCGCCCATCTCGCCGAAGATCGGCAGGCGGACGGTGAAGCAGTCGCCGAAGCGCGCCGCGCACTCCTCCATGAACGGGATGGGCCGGCGCACCCAGTGGTAGAGCTGGATGACGGGCGACGTGCGGGGCCCAGGCGGAACGTCAGGCATGGCTCCGACTCTAGGCGCCGGGGCGAGCAGCCTCAAGCGGCGGGGGCCAGACTCTCGAAGGTCCGCCAGATCGCGGCCTCGTCGAAGAGGAAGGGCTGGATCATCGGCGTGGTGACCCCGGCCGCGGCGAAGGTGGCGAGACGCTCCCGGCAGTGCGCCGGGGACCCGATGATCGCCAGGCGGTCGACCATGTCGTCCGGCACGGCGGCCACGTTCCGGGTGCGGTCCTTGGCGCGCCACGCCGCGTCGATCTCGCGCGCCTCGTCGGGAAAGCCGCACCAGGCGACGAAACGGTTGTAGACCGAGGTGGCGAAGTACGGCCCCATCATGTGCTTGAGGGCGCTCCGCGCGGCGGGCGCGTCGTCGGTCACCACCACCTGGAAGCGGCTGACGACCTCGATCGTCGCCGGGTCGCGACCCACTCGCGCCGCGCCCTTCCGGACGTGGTCGAGCATGCGGGGCACGGCCTCGACCGGCATGAAGTTGAGGATGACGCCGTCGGCGATCTCGCCCGCGAGCTCCAGCATGGGTGGCATGAGGGCCGCGATGTAGATCGGCACGGGAGCGGGCGGGGGCGAGACGAGGCGGAAGTTCCGCGTGCGCACGGTTTTGCCCGCGAAGGTGACCCGCTCGCCGGCCAGCATCTGGCGTAGGACGCTGACCGTCTCGCGCATGCGTGCGAACGGCTGGCGGAACGGCACACCGCCCCACGCGTCGACGATGGTCTCGCTCGAGATGCCGAGGCCGAGGATGACCCGTCCGGGCGCGAGCTGCGCCGTCGAGCCCGCGCCCGCGGCGAGCACCGGCAGGGCGCGGGTGTAGATCGGAATGACCGCCGTGCCGATGCGGACCCGCCGGGTGACTCCGGCCGCGACGGCTGCGACGACGAAGGCATCGGGGCCGGCTCCCGTGTCCGCGATCCAGAGACTCTCGTAGCCGAGCGCTTCGGCCCGCTCGGCGACGCGCCGGCACATGTTGAGGTCGGGGGGGAGAGGGAGGCTCGCCCCGAGGCGGGGGAGGGCGGATGGCATCGGGCGTCCCATGGCACGGGATGGTGGCGGAGGACAAGCGAGCGGGGATCTCAATACACCCGTGGCACGAGCCGCCACGTTCGCGCGCGGTACTCCGCGTAGGCTCGGCCGAACTCGGACGCCAGCAGCGCCTCCTCCGCGTCCATGCGGGCCACGATGATCCACAGCAGCGGCGGGATGAGCAGCAGCCCGACGCCGCAGCGGAACACCAGCATCCAGCCGGCGAACCCGATCAGCATGCCCAGATAGCTCGGATGGCGGATGTGACGGTAGATACCGGTCGTGACGAGCTCGTGATGCTCCTGGATGGCGACCAGGCCGCTGAAGCGCCGCCCGAGCACGAACACGGGCCACGTTCGAAACGTCGCGCCGACGGCGAGCACGGTCAGACCGAGGTATCGTACCGCATCACCGTCGAGGACCCACAGCTCACGCCGATCCAGGTAGGCTGGGACCCAGCAGAGGGGCACGCTGCCGAGGATCAAGGGGACGAATATCCATCGGTTGGCGACGTCCTCGCGTTTTCCGCTGCTGATGTTGGCCTCGGTCAGGGTGGTCACCAGGAGGGTCAGCACCAGGAGGAGGCCGATGGCGCTCGCGCGGGCGGGGTGGGCGAGGTAGCCCGTGAAGCTTCCCCAGGCGAGTGCGCCCAGGCCGAGGTAGGCGAGCGTGACGGCGAGGAGAATCAGCGACTGCGCCCAGCGCGGAAGGTGCATCGTGCCGTTGGAGATTCACCACTTCTCGTACTGCACGGCGCGCCTGGCGTAGCCCGCCTGCCGCAGCGCGTCCCGCAGCGTCGGGACGATGGCCCCCACGCCGCAGATGAAGAAGTGGCGGCTGCGGTCGGCGTCGGACGCCACCCAGCGGCGGCGGACCTCGTCGAGCAGGGCGCGTGAGTCGGCGTAGTCGACCGTGAAGCCGGGCTCGCTGCTCGCCAGGCGGGCCATCTCTTCGCGAAAGAGCGGCGTCGACACGCCCACGCTGGCATGGATAAGACGGAGGGGGTGCGTCGGGTTGCCGGCGAGCGCGCGGCGGAGCATCGGGCGAATGGGCGCGAGGCCCGTGCCGTCGGCGATGAAGAC
>DATILR010000144.1:0-8457 GCA_035476275.1 Binatus sp. (SeqCode)
CGCCTGCCACATGGCGTCGCGGGCGTGCGTGGTGAGCCCGTCGAAGCCGAGCAGCGCGGCCAGGCGGTCGCGGTCGATGGGCCAGCGCGTCCCGTTCACGCTGCCCACGCCCGCCGGGCTCAGGTTGGTGCGCGCATAGCACCCCCGCAGGCGGTCGAGGTCGCGCAGGACCGGATACGCGAAGCCGAGCAGGTAGTGGCCGAGCGTCGTCGGCTGCGCCTGCTGGAGGTAGGTGTAGTCCGGCATCAGCGTCTGGACGTGCGTCTCGGCGAGGGCCACGATCGCGCTGCCCGTGCCGACGAGCGTCTCGGCGAAGGCCAGCAGGCGGTCGCGCACCGCGATGTGGTAGGCGGTCGTCGTGCCCTCGCGGCGCGCGCGGCCGGCGCACAGCCAGCCGGCGGCCTCGGCATCGCGCTCGGCGAGCCACGCCTCCCGGTTGGCGAAGGCGTCGCCCAGCCGCGGATCCGCCGGGCGCGCGGCCAGGGGGATGTGGCGCAGCGCGAGGAGCTGGCGGACGAGACGGCTCCCGGTCTCGCGCGGCAGCACGCCCGCCTCGACGAGGACGATGGCATGCGCCACGTCGGCGGCATGCAGACCCGGATCGAGGATCGGGGCGTCGGCCGCCTCGAGTCGACCCGCCGCCGCGACCAGCTCGGCGCCCGGGCCTTCCAGCAACCGGCCACCGAGTCCCACGGCCTCGAGCCGCCGCTCGCCACCCAGCTCGCGCACGCGGTCACTCATCGGAGCCGCCCTCGGGCGACCCGCCCGCGCGCTGCGGAGAGAGGTCCCAGGAGCTCGTCGGCCGCGTGCCGGACCGCTTGCGTCCGGAGACGAGCCGGCGCACCCGGTTCACACCCACCTCGAGGACACGCCGCCCGGCCTCGACCACGGGCCCGAGGTCGTCCCAGGCCGCGTAGGCGTAGGTCCGCCGGCCGCGATACGACCCGATCCACTGCCGGAGGCCGAAGCCGTCGCGGCCGTAGAAGTACAGCCAGACGGTCTTCAGGTCGCGCTCCTCGTGGATCCAGCGCAGGCCTTCCTCGAAGCCGTTGACGGTCGCCGGGCGCGGGAGCGGCCGGCCGAGTGCGTCACAGTACCAGATGTACGGGAGGTTCAGGCCGGAGCGCGTGACGAGCCCGTGCGGGAACCACGTCCGGCCGCCCGTGACCTCGGTGATGCGGAAGACGCCATCGCGCGCGTCGCGCTTGAACTCGACCACGCCGTAGCCCGTATGACCCAGCGCCCGCAGTGACCGCAGCGTCTCGTCGGCCACGGTCGGCAGCCATCGGCTCTCGGCGAGCGTCGCGGTGCCGAACCCCCGGGGATACTGGCGGAGCTTTCGGCCCGTCCAGAGCGCGACCGGCTCGGCATCCCGGGTGAGGTAGGTGACGCCCCAGCAGAGGTCGCCGTCGCTGCCCGGGATGTACTCCTGCAGGAGGAGATCGGAATGCACGGCGGCCAGACGGTCGTAGAGCTCGATCAGCTGCGCGGGCGAGTTGGCGATGAAGAGGCGCGTGTCGAACGCCCGCCGCCAGGCGGCGTTCGGCTGGTAGGGCTTGATGAGCGACGGGTAGCGCACCATGCCGGCCAGCCGGCGGATGTCCTCGGCCCCGTCCACGAACCAGGTGTCGGCGATCGGGAGGTCGTGCTCCTGCGCGAAGCGGTAGAAGGCCTTCTTGTCGAGGATGCGGCGGAGCACCTCGCGCGACGGCAGCACGATGTGGAAGTACGCGGCCAGCCGCTCCCGGTGCTCGGAGACGACGTTCAGGTTGATGTCCCCGCTGGGGAAGAGAACGCCCTTCTGTCCGAGCTCGGCGCCGAGGCGCATCAGGTGATCTGCCAGCTCCGGACCCTCGCTGGAGAAGCCGGGGCAGTGGATCTTCCGCGCGTAGCGCGTGTGCGCCCCGGGCTGCTCGAGGTCGTTGTCGATCCCGATCACCGGGACACCCATCCGAGCAAGCGCCCGAATCGTAGCGAGCCCGTTCTGGCCGAGCCCGAGCACGACGGCCGGGGCGAGTGCGGTTCCGTTGGTAGCCGACATGGTTGGCCTAGGCAGCGACGGACGTGGGGTTGGGAACACCGGCCAGCGTGTCGAAGATGCCCGCCAGCTGCTCGGTCAGGCGCCGACGGTCGAAACGCGCGATGAAGGCCGCGTCGCCGCGCGCGGGCTGATGGCGCCGATCGTAGAACCCCCGCAGCGCCGCCTTGATCCCGGTGAGGTCGGCGGGATCGACCACCGTGCCGAGGCCGCTCCGGGCGAGCAGCTCGGTGGTGACGCCGGGCGCGGAGAGGCAGAGCACGGGCTTCCGGAGGTAGAGATACTCGAAGCCCTTGGCCGGGAACTTCTCGCCCTGCCCCGAGGGCTGCGTGATGGCACACATGAGGAGCACGTCGCTCTGATGGAGGTAGCGGAGGCTCTGCGTGTGCGGCACCCAGCCGACGTAGCGGACGCGCTCGGTGAGCCCGAGGCCCTCGATGTCCGCGTCGTACTGGCCCTTCTTGGCGCCCACCAGGTTCACCAGGAGGTCGGCGCGGAGGCCCGGATGCTCGGCGATCAGCTCCGCGACCGCGCGCAGCAGGGGGCGGGCGTCGAACATCGCCTCGATGTTGCCGGTGCCGGTCAGGTGGAAGCGATCGGTCTCGAGCTCCCGTCCGCTGGCGCTGCAGGCGGCGAAGTCCGCCGCGTCGTACCCGTTGGTGAGGACCACGACCCGCTCGGGCGCGAGGAAGGGATACTTGGCGAGAAACCGGGTGCGCAGCGGCTCGGCGGTGACCACGATCCGGTCCGCACGGCGCACCACCATTCGTTCAGCGGCTCGTTCGAGGGCGCCCCGCAGGCGATTGCCCGTGTAGGCCTGCTGGCGGCGCATGCCGTCGGTCCAGGGGTCGCGGAAGTCGGCCACCCAGGGCTTGCGCAGCGCGCCGGCGAGGAACGCGCCGAGCAGCTGCGACGAATTGGGCGGCGAGCTCGTGTAGAGCACGCGGGGCGCCTCGCGGCGCGCGATCTTCAGGCCATTGAGGAAGGCGCCCGGGAGCCAGGCGATCTGGGGATCCGGAACGAGCAGCCGCCGGTGGACCTGGGCCCGCACCGTTTCGCTGAGCCCCGGCCGGCGCGGCGCTTTGCCGCCCGACCGGTCCACCGACTGCCGACTCGTGCCCCGCTTGTCATGCGACTTGAAGCGCGTCGCGAGACGCTGCTCCAGCCGCTCGAATTCGAAAGCTTGCGTCCGGTAGACCCGCACGCCCTCCGGAATGTCGTGGAGGAGCGTCTCGTCGGTCACCGGCCAGAACGGATTGCGCGCCGTGTGCACCACCGGCTCCCAGCCGAACTCGCGCAGGTACTTGGTGAACTTGAGCGTGCGGAGCGAGCCGCCGCCCCCCTGGGGGGGAAAGCGGTAGGCGATCAGGAGGGCCGTCTTCTCTGCCTTCACGACGAGCTCCGCTCGTACCCGGGACCCGCGACGCTCGCCGTGCGGGTGGGTTCCGCTAGGAGCAGCCGCCGAACCGTCCGATCGGCGGGATCGGTCGCGACGTCCGTCCCCCGCACGCCGGTGACCGGCTTCCACCCGAGATCGAGGCTGGCGCGCGCCGTGTCGTAGGAGAGGCTCTCCGTCGCGCGCCGGATCTTGTAGCGCGAGAGCGGCGAGGCCTTGCCGGCGAGCCGCGTGACCATCTCGAGCGCGAAGGCGGGGATGAGCGCGAGCGAGGGCGGCACGTAGACCGGCCGCATCGCCCACCCGGCCGCCGCCCGCTGGCGCAGCCACTCCTCCTGGGTGAGGCCCTCGTCGACCAGGTTGTACACGGTGCAGGTGGTGCGTGCCGTGACGGCCAGCGCCGCGGCGCGGGCCGCGTCGGCGACGTGGCAGAGCGGGAGGCGCGCCCCCCGGCGTCCGACGATCACCACCCGGCCACCGAAGCGCCCGAGGCACAGGCGCGCCGTGAACTCGGGGCCACCGGGGCCCACGAGGATTCCCGGCCGGAGGATCAGCGTCGAGAGACCCGTCTTGCGGGCGAACTCCTGGACGATTCGGTCGGCTTCAATTTTCGACCAGGTGTACGCCCCGCGGCGATCGGGATGCGGATCGTAGGCCGTCTGCTCGGTGATCGAGGTGGCCTTGGGCGGCACGCCGTAGACGCCGATCGAGCTCACGTGCACGAACCGCTTGATGCCCGCCGCCTTCGCCGCCGCCAGGAGGTGCGTCGTCCCGGAGACGTTGTCGCGGAAGAAGTCGGCGCGGCTCCCGGAGCGGGCGACCCGCGCGGCGCAGTGCACTACCGCGTCCACACCCTCGAGCGCCTGCGCGATGCTCGCGTCGTCGCCCAGGGCGGCCACCACCTCTTCCACGTCCTGCCATTCCTCGCTCAGGCGGGGGAAGCGCACCATCGCCCGCACGTGATGCCCGCGCTCACGGAGCGCCGCGAGCACGTGCTGGCCGAGGAATCCGGAGGCGCCAGTGACGAGCACCGTCGAGCCGTTGGTCGACGGGCGGGGGGCGACCGGACGCGGCCGGGACACCGTCGCCCGTGCGCCGTGCGTCTTCGTCCAGAGCTGCTCGAGCAGCTCCACCACCACCCGACCGTCCGCCGTGCTGACCGGGGCGTCGCCCTGCTTCCGGACGGCCGTGTAGAAGCCCTGGATCACCGCGCCGATGCCGGGGTACGTGCCCATCCGGCGCGTGGCCACCTTCCAGCTCGTCCGCGCCGTGCTCGCCATGAGCTGGAGGGCCTGGTCGACGTTGAGCGCGGCCTTGGTCAGCATGCTCGGCAGGCGGCGCGGCTGCTGGCGGAGCAGCGTCATGGTGTTCAGGTCGACGTGGAGCGTCGCCTTCGTGCCGCGCAGCGTGAGGGCGTTCAGGTACGGCGTCGCGCCCGGGCTGAAGCAGAGGAAGCCGAGCGCCTGGCTGCCCTTGAGGATCGCGCGGAGCTCACCCATCGGACCGGCCACCGCCTGCCACTCGGCGATCTCGCCCACGAAGGCGCGCAGCAGGTAGAGCGGATGGGGACCCAGGTTGAGCCACATCGCGAGGGGTGCGGCCGCGGGGCCACCCTCCTGGACGTTCACCCCCTGGTAGGCCTCGACCGAGAGGAGATTCCCGATCGCGCCCGAGGCGACCAGCTGCCGGGCCTGCACGATGACCGGATCGAAGAGCCGATTGTGGTCGACGCAGAGGATGCGATCCGCGGCGACGGCGGCGGCCTGCATGCGCTCGGCGGCGGCCGCGGTGGTCGCCATCGGCTTCTCGACCAGCACGTGGACGCCCTGCTCGAGCGCGGCGATGGCCGTGTCGGCGTGGCTCGAGGGCGGGGTCAGGACGTGGACCGCGTCGAGCTGGAGACGGAGGAGATCGCCGGCCTCGCGGCAGACTTCCTCGGCGCCGACCTCGGCACCGAACACGCGCGCCCGCTCGAGGTCCATGTCGCACACGCCGACGACGCGCACGCCCGGCGTCGTCTGCAGGTAGCGGCGATGAACGCCGGCGATGCGGCCGCAGCCGATCAGGCCAACACGGATGTCGTTGGTGGGAGTGCTCATGCGATGGGTCGAGAAGGCAACGAGGGACGCAGCTCGGACGGTCAGGGCGTGGGCAGGTAGCGCCAGAACTGGTTGTTCAGGGCGCAGCACTTGGTGCACTTCGGGAAGAGCTGGCGGGCCTTCAGCGTGCGGCGGAACGTCTGGTAGGCCTTGCCGTTCCAGATCTTGCTGAAGGGCGCCTCGCGCACGTTGCCGAAGTCGACGTCGATCGAGCAGGAGTAGACGTCGCCGTACGGATTGATGCGGGCCGACTTCCACGGATAGAAGCAGCGGTCGACGAAGGCGTAGTCGGGATCCTCGAAGCGCTGGCGGATCTGCTCCTTCGTCTTGAAGGGGGGGCCGAAGGAGACCGGCAGGCCGTACTGCTCGCCCTTCTGCTCGGCGGCCTTCACCTGCGACATGAAGGTGTCCGGGTCCACCTGGCGCAGCTCGTCGGGAACGATCTGATCCTCTTCCTTCGGACGGTAGGGGAGCGGGATCATGGCCCGCGTGCGGTCGATCGCGTCCTGGGTCGTGTAGAACATGTACTCGTAGTCGACCGAGGTGACCCCGAGCTCCTTCACCGCGTCGATGACCTCGCTGAAGTTGTGCTGGTTCTTCGCGAAGATCGTGCAGGTGATGCCGATGTACGGCCGTCCGGCGCCGCGCGCCTTCTTGGCGGCCGCCACGTTCGCGATGCCCTCGGCGAGGCGCTTGAAGCTGCCCTTGCCGCGGCGGATCTCGTCGTGGGTCGCATCCGGGCCGTCGATCGAGACCGACATGCTGTCGACGCCGAGCTCGACGAGCCGGTCGGCGATCTGCGGTCGCAGGTACCAGCCGTTGGTGTTCACGCAGAGCTTCATCGGCGTCTTCTTCACGTGCTCGATGATCTCCAGCGCGTCGTGTCGGAGGAAGACCTCGCCGCCCGTGAGGGTCAGGTTCTTCACCCCGAACTTGGCGAGGTCGTCGATGATGCGGTGGACCTCGGGGCTGGTGAGCTCGACGCCCTTCCGCTCCTTCACGAAGTCCTTCTGCTCACCGTCGTGCATGATGCGGGGCAGGTCGAGCGGGCACATCACGCAGCTCAGGTTGCAACGGAACGTGAGCTCGAGCGTGAGCGACTGCGGGACGAAGGCACGGCCGCGACCCATCAGGTACGGCACGTAGTACTGCGGGAAATTGAGGTGCTGCTTCGTCACTCCGTACGAGCGCAGCCACTGCTTCAACGCCTCTTTCATCTAGCGATCTCCTCGCGCCAGGAGCGCGCGGTCTGCCCAGCATTCTTCGTTCCGGACGGGCTCGAGGCCTAGCACACGTTCGATGGGTGCAAAAGGGAACTCGGCCAGGAGCCGCCGGACCTTCTTCTCGGTCGATCGCAGCCGGAGGTAGTGCGTCGAGATGCCGCGCTTCCCGCGCACGTGCAGCCGGGGATGCGCCGGATCGAGCTCCCAGGGATGCAGGTAGACGAGCGCGGGCTGATTGGCGGCCTCCAGCTGGCGGAAGCCCCACTGCGTGTAGGCGTAGGGCAGGACGCGGAGGTACGCGCCCCCGAGCGGGAGCGTCCGGCCCGCGCAGCGCACGGTGGAGACGGGGAACTCGGTGAGCGACTGCCCGTCGCGGCTGATGAGGTACGGGAACCGGTGCGCCTGCGGGATACCGTACAGCTGATCCCGGACGGGGAGGATGCTCGAGTCGTAGCGGAAGCCGAGATCGAGCAGCACGTCGATCGCCCACAGCGAGCGGGCCGTGATCGAGAACGACGGCGCGCGGTAGCCGAGCACCTCGCGGCCGGTCAGATCCTCGAGGAGCTTCTTCGACCGCTCGACGTCGGCACGGAACGCCTCTCGCCCGATTTCGTAGGCGAGCCGGTGAGCGTAGCCGTGCGTCGCGATCTCGTGGCCGGCGGCCGCGATCATGCGGGGCAGCGCCGGATGCCGCTCGGCGTTCCAGGCGAGCACGAAGAAGGTCGCCTTCACCCGCGCCTCGGCGAGCATGCCGAGAATCCGCTCGGTGTTGCCGATGACCCGGCTCTCGTACCAGCTCCAGGCGGAGAACTCGACGATCTCCTCGAAGTCGGAGACCTGGAACCAGTCCTCCACGTCGACCGAGAAAGCGTGAATCACGTCGTACCTCGCATCGACGGCATCCCCTGCTCGTGCGGCCGGGCGACCGTCTCCCACCGGCTGAAGTCGCGGCCCGCCACCAGCTGGACCCAGGCGAGCAGCGCGGCCAGCGTCCCGACGCCCAGGTAGAGCGCCGGCGTGCCGAGACGGCGGAGGCGGCCCTCGGGCAGGAGGGCGGCGACCGGCGCCGCCACGTAGACGGCCAGCTGCGCCAGGGAGAGGAGGTTCCAGGGCGTCGCCAGCGCGGCGCTGCTCACCAGGAGCGCCAGGAGCAGGAACGGCATCGCGTAGCGAACGCGCTTGCGCCAGAAGAGCTCCCAAGCGAGGAGCCAGCGCCGCTGATGGACCACCTCGCTCCACGTCGCGCGCACACCGAGGATTCCACGGGCAATGATGCGCGAGCGGCGACGGAGTTCTTCTCGGAGGTTTGCTGAACCCGCCTCGTGCGATACCGCGTCGGGAGCGTACACGACGGCGTGGCCGGCCGCGGCGATCAGGATGGGGAGGACCATGTCGTTGCAGACCGTGTTCGGTAGCGGACGGTGCAGCGCCTTGCGGATCGCGAAGATGGAGCCGTTGGCGCCAAGCAGCGTGAGGCAGCGGCTCTCCAGTCGCTTCTGCACCTGGTCGAAGCGCCAGTAGGTCCCGTAGCCGTCGGCCACCGGGTTGCGGCTGTAGTTCAGGTACACGAGCTCGCCGCACACCGAGCCGACGCGGGCATCGTCGAAGTAGGCGACCAGGCGGCGCAGGGCATCGGGGCGATACATCCCGTTGGCGTCGGTGAAGACCACGATCTCGCCGCGCGCCTGCGGCACGCTGTCG
>DATILR010000145.1:0-1890 GCA_035476275.1 Binatus sp. (SeqCode)
TTCCCAAGGGGAGGACATCGATGACCGACGTACACGCGAGAGTTGCCCTCGTCACCGGCGCGTCGGGAGGCATCGGCCGGGAGGTCGCGCTCCGCCTGGCGCGCGACGGCTTCGCCGTCGTCTTGAACTACGCCGGCAATCCCGCCAAGGCCGAAGCCGCGGCGGCCAAGATCAAGGCCGGCGGTGGTCAGGCCTTCGCGGTCCAGGCGGACGTCGCGGACGCGGCGGCGGTCGACCGTCTCTTCGAGCAGACGCTCGGCGCCTTCGGCCGGCTCGACGTGGTGGTGCACAGCGCCGGCATCATGCCGCTCGGGCCGATCGCCGATGGCGACCTGACGACCTTCGATCGAATCATCGCGACCAACCTGCGCGGAACCTTCATCGTGCTGAGCCGGGCCGCCCGGCACGTGGGCGCGGGCGGACGCATCATCGCGTTCTCGAGCAGCGTCGTCGCCAAGTCGCTCCCGACCTACGGCCCCTACATCGCCTCGAAGGCGGGCGTGGAAGGCCTGGTCCGCGTGCTCGCGAACGAGCTGCGGGGTCGCCAGATCACGGTCAACGCCGTCGCCCCCGGCCCGGTGGCAACCGAGCTCTTCCTGAAGGGCAAGACTCCGGCGCAGATCGAGCAGTTCGGCAAGCTCGCCCCGCTCGAGCGCCTCGGTCGGCCCGACGATGTGGTCGGTTCGGTCTCGTTCCTCGCCGGCCCCGACGGGGCGTGGGTCAATGCCCAGGTGCTCCGCGCCAACGGCGGCTTCGCCTAGATCACATGGCCTGGATCCATAACCCGGACATCGTCCAGACTTCGCCCTCGGAGGTCCGAGCAATGAAGAACGTCATCGTCATCACCGGCGCGTCGAGCGGGTTCGGCGCGCTCGCCGCCCGCCCGCTCGCCCGCGCCGGCCACACCGTCTACGCGAAGGGTCGTTAGCGGCCCCGAGCCAGGGGCGCGTGGACACCGGCGGCCGGTCGGGCCTTGAAGACGCGACCGCGGAGCGACCGTCCCCCGACCAGGGGGCGATGGCCACTCTCAGGCCCTACGGCCGAATGCAGTTGATGTAGGTCCAGCAGCAGCGGAAGGTCTCGCGGCCCCCGAAGAGCGTGTCCATCGCGTGGCGGATGAGCGCCAGGCGGTCGGCCAGCGCTTCGCTGCTGGGTGCGTTGCCGTCCACCTTGACGGAGGCGCCCAGCCAGCCCAGCACGGCCTCGTGGTATGCGCTCAGGAACTCGAACCAATCCTCGACCCGAGCCTCGATGGAGCGGGCCGTGACTTCCTCCACCGTGAAGCCCGCCTCCTCGAGGCAGCGCAGGTAGTGCTCGAGCGGCCGGACCGGCAGGAACACCTGATCGCGATAGGCCACGTGCGCCTGCATGCGGGCCTCGTCGTCGAGCAGCGGCCGGTAGGCGGCATAGCGCGGGTCGTTGCGGACCAGTCCGGTGGCGACCTCGTGGATTGCCCACACGGTTTCATCCAGGATCCACTCGCTGGGCCGGGCCTGGGGGTTGCGGATGTTCCCCGACTGGACGAACGCGCGCCCGCCCGGCCGCAGCACGCGAGCCCACGAGGCGAGCGTGTCCGGGAGGTCCCGATAGAGGTGGATCGCGTTGGTGGACGCGATGGCGTCGGCCTTGCGCGCTGAAAGCTCCGGGCCGATCGTCTCGTCGAGGAGCTCGAGCCGTCTCTCCTCCTTGAGCCAGCGCAGGAGACGGAAGGCGACGCGCTCCTCGCCGCGGAACTTGTCGAGCGCGACGCGGAGAAACTTGGGCGAGCTGTCCACGATCAGCGTCCCGATCTGGCGGTCGAACACTCTCAGATTCAGCCGGTCGAGAAGGATCCCGGTCCCACCCGAATAATCGATCAGGAGCTGGCCGTCCTCGAGGTGGCGCGCCAGA
>DATILR010000146.1:0-9216 GCA_035476275.1 Binatus sp. (SeqCode)
CCAGCTCACCGTGATCGACCCGGCGTGCGTCCCCTTCTGGGAGAAGCTCTGTCACTTCCTCGAGATGAAGACGCTCATCAAGGGAGACGACCTCGTCTACTGCATCGGGAGCCGCACGGGCATCCTCGTGCGCGCGGATCCGGAAGCGCGCAGCCGCGGCCGGTTCGACCAGCTAAGGGCGGGGCTCCACCACATCTGCCTGCGCGCCCGCGGCCGCGAGGACATCGATGCGATCCATCGCTTCGTGGTCGACGAGCTCCATGCGACGGTGGTGCATCCCCCCGAGGACGCCTCCCACTTCGCACCCGGCTACTACTCCCTGCTGTTCGAGGATCCAGACGGCATCCGCGTCGAGGTGAACCACGTTCCGGGCAAGGGGCACCTCGGGCCCGAAGGCCGCCTCGGTCCCGGCGGCGAAGGACCGGCCAGGGATCTCGACGCCGGCGGTCTCAAGGGCGGTCGCAAGTAGGAGGGCCGCCCGATGGTCGAGTCCACCATCAGCTACCTCGGGGCCATGTCCGAGCGCCCCTTCTTCCTCCTCTACGACCCGCCTCCCGGAACGCCCTGGCGCAACACCAAGGGTGATCGGCATCCGGTGGCCATCGGCGATGCGCGGCGCCTCGACCCGCCGCCCTCCCTGGACGAGGAGGGATTCGCGCTGGTGCGCCACGGGACGGCGGTCGCGGACCTCTGGGACGAGAAGGCCGTGAAGACGGTCTACTACCGCGAGCTCGAGGCGCTGGTGCGGGACCTGACCGGCGCATCGCGCGTCGTCGCCTTCGACCACAACCTCCGCTCCGCGACGCGGGTCGAGCAGGGGGAACGCGGCGTGCAGAACCCCGTGCGCTACGCCCACAACGACTACACCGAGCGCTCCGGTCCACAGCGCGTCCGGGACCTGTTCGGCGACGAGGCAGAGCGGCTGCTCCGGCATCGATTCGCCGTCATCAACGTCTGGAAGCCGATCCGCGGTCCGGTCGAGCAGAGCCCGCTCGCGGTGTGCGACGCCCGCACCATCCGCTCCGAGGACCTCGTTCCGACCGATCTCCGCTATCGCGATCGGACCGGCGAGATCTACTCGCTCAGCTGGAATCCCCGTCATCGCTGGTTCTACTTCCCGCGCATGGCGGCCGACGAGGCCATGCTCCTCAAGTGCTACGACTCGGCCTCAGGGCGTGCGCGGTTCACGGCCCACAGCGCGTTCGACGACCCCGCCTCGCCGCCGGACGCGCCCGCGCGCGAGAGCATCGAAGTCCGGACGCTCGCATTCTTCCCGGCGGAGTAAGGGGCTCCGTCCTCCCTCACCTGGGGCGGGCTACCCTATCGCGGGCGGCGGACTCCCCCGCGGCCGGGCGGGGAAATCCTGCCGTTCCGTTTGCGAGGTCGCCGCCCGCGATGGCACCACCCCTCGCACACGGTCGCGCACCGGCTGACGGAGGGGGATCATGACACGGACACTCGCACTGCTCGCGGCTCTCGCGGCGCTCTCCACGGCTTCCGCCGCCGAGGCAGCGATCTCGAGCATCCCCGACGGCGCCGGCGGCAGCATCGCCTGCACGGCAAATGCCGGCGAGCGCGATTGTGCGGGGACCTTCACCACCTTCGACGGTGCCCCCATCGACGTGAACGTCGGCTTCCCGCCCACCCCGGCCAGCGGTCCGGATGGGAACTTCCCGATCGTCGGCATCTTCCACGGCTGGGGCGGCACGAAGATCGACTTCAGCGGGATGCAGGAATGGCTGGACGCGGGATACGCGGTCTTCTCCATGAGCGACCGCGGCTGGGGCAACTCGTGCGGCGGCACCGATCCGAACCGGGTCCAGGCGGTGTGCGCCAACGGCTACAACCACCTCATGGACACCCGCTTCGAGGTGCGCGACGCACAGGAGGTCTTCGCGGCGCTGGCGGACCAGGCGGCCGACGGGGCGACGGCGGGCGAGGGCCTCATCGATCCGCAGCGGATCGGTGCGATGGGCAGCTCGTACGGCGGCGGCATCTCGATGGCCCTCGGCGCCCTCAGGAACCGGAAGATGATCCCGGACAACGACGGGACGCTGGTCCCGTGGGTCAGCACCGGCGGCAAGGCGATGCAGATCGCCGCCACCCAGCCCGACATCCCCTGGACCGACCTCGCCTACTCGCTCACGCCGAATGGTCACACCCTCGACTACGTCGCCGACGCGCCCTATCTCGCCCGCGGGCGGATCGGCGTCATGAAGCAGTCCTTCGTCGCTGGGCTGTACGGGACCGGCCTCGCGACCAGCAACTACGCGGCGCCGGGCACCGACCCCGACGCGGACCTCACCACGTGGTTCGCGCTCATCAATGCCGGCGAGCCCTATGACCAGAGCCCGGAGGCGGCCGATCTCGTCGACGAGGTCACCACCCACCATTCCTCGTACTACATCGACGACGCGACGGCCCCGGCACCGATGCTGATCTCCAACGGCTGGACGGACGACCTCTTCCCGCCCGACGAGGCGCTTCGCTTCTACAACCGGACGCGGACGAACCACCCGGGCACGCCGATCGCGCTCATCTTCACCGACCACGGGCACCAGCGGGGGCAGAACAAGGTGCCGGACGCGGCCTTCCGGAACGCGGCCCGCCACGCCTGGCTCGACTTTTACGTGAAGGGCACCGGCCCGCAGCCGTACCTCGGTGTCCAGACCCTCACCAAGGTCTGCGGCGGGCCGTCCGGCGGTGCCACGGGGGACTTCGACGACCCGAACACCGATCTCCCGTTCAAGGCAACGAGCTGGGTCGAGCTGGCCCCCGGCGAGGTCGAGATCGATGGTCCGGCGCAGCAGGTGATCTCACCGTCCGTCCCGACGGACACTTCGGTCGGACAGGCATTCGATCCCATCACCGGCGGAGGTGCGTGCGCGACCGCGAGTGCCACCGACCAGACAGGTGCCGCCACCTACCGGAGCGCTCCCGCGCCGGCCGGCGGCTTCACGCTCATGGGCTCGCCGACCATCCTCGCCGACATCCTCTCGCCGGGCCCAACTTCGCAGCTCGCCGCCCGCCTGGAGGACGTCGACCCGGTGAGCGGGAACGAGACCCTGGTCGCGCGCGGCCTCTACCGGCCCGAGATCAACACGCTCAGCTCGAGCTGCCAGGTCTTCCAGCTCCATCCCTGCGGCTGGCACTTCGCCGAGGGCCACATCGCCAAGCTCGAGCTGTTGCCCGCCGACCAGCCCTACGGCCGGAACTCGAACGGCCAGCTGGCGATCACCGTGACGAACCTGAAGCTCCGGCTCCCCGTGCTCGAGACGCCCGACGGGGGCCTCATCGACCCACCTGCGGCGAAGGCGCTGCCCGCGGGCTATTCGCTCGCCGCCGGAGTCCCGCCGGACATCGACTCGAGCTGCTCCGGGGGAACCACGACGACCACGCTTCCGGGCGCCACGACCACCACCGTGGCGACCAGCACCACGTCGACGACCACCCCCGCGAACCAGAACCTGCACCTGACCCGAGCGAAGCTCCGTCCGCAGTCGAGCCCCGGCAGCGCCAACGGCATGATCTCCTTGCAGGGAGACTTCGCGACGCCACCCGCGTTCAGCGTTCCCCCCTCGTTCAGCGTCCGGGTGCAGGACAGCGGCACGCTCGACCGCGCGCACACGTTCAACAGCTGCACGACTTCGCGCGGGCGCATCCGCTGCCAGGAGACCGCTGCCGACGGGGCCTTCAAGGCGATCTTCAAGCCCTCGCACGGCAGCTCCGGGCTGCGCTTCAAGATCCGCTTCCAGCGGCAGGCGATCGACGGGCCGTTCGTCGCGCCGCTGACGGTGCTCCTCGCCCACAACACCGCCGTCCTGCGCTCGGACACGATCAGCGCATGCCAGCCGATGGGAACGGGCCTCAGCTGCCGGGAGCCGTGACGCGACAGGGCGGGAACAGGACCCTCAGTCGAAGGTGTTGCCGAGCCCGCCCGTCGTCGCGTGCCGGGGCGGCCCCCTTCTGATCCGCCGAACAATGTACCGGCGGCTCGTCAGGCGCGGCGCGACGTGCCATGCATCGCTTTGACGATGGACCTCGATCGGCTGATGACCAGGCTCAATCCCCTGGTCGCCTGGGTGCTGCGGTCGCCACTGCACCCGTTGCTCGGCAGGGTGCTCCTCCTGCTGCGCGTCACGGGGCGCCGGACCGGACGTAAGTACTGGATCCCCGTCGGCTACCAGCGCGACGGTGACACCATCACCGTTCTGGTGTCGAAGGCGTCGCGCAAGCAGTGGTGGCGCAACTACCGGGACCCTGGGCCGGCAGACGTCCTACTGCGCGGTCGCACGATGCACGGACGCGCGCACGTACTCCCGCCCGAGTCGACCGTGTTCCGGGAGGCGATCGAGCACACGTTCCGCCGCCTCCCCGGACTCGGGCGACAGTTCGGCATCCGCTACGACCCTCGGGCGGGCCTCACGCCCGCGCAATGCCGGACGGTGGCGGCGAACGCGGTCGTCGTGTCGATCGAACTCGATGGTGCGGCGTGACGCCTAGGGGACGACCATGTGGTTCGAGATGCGGAAGGAGAGCCTAGGATTCCTCGACCGCGCACCGGTCGTTCACGTCGCCGAGGCCGCGATCGCGGCACCGCGGAAGGTGGTATTCGGTGCCATCGCGGAGCCTCGGGGCTGGAAGCACTGGTTCCCGGGAGTGCGCGAGGCGTCGTACACCACCCCGCCGCCTCATGGCGTCGGGACGATCCGGCAGGCCAGCGTCGGCGGCACGCGATGGGTGGAGGAGATGATCGACTGGAAGGACCCGACGCGCTGGGCCTGGACGGTCCTCCGTGCCTCGGTGCCATTCGCGAAGGCGCAGGTCGAGGTGTTCGAATTCACAGAGGCAGCCGGTCAGACGCACGTCCGGTGGACCCTCGCGCTCGAGCCACGGCTGCTCACGCGCCTCGGCGCGCCGCTGGCCGGCCGCGTGACCTCCCGCCTCCTTCGACACGCGATGGAGGGCCTCGCCGCGTACCTGGAGCGGACCGGGGCCAGCGAACGCCGGACGGCCGGGCGGTGAACGAGCCTGGTCCGGCGCCGTCAGGGCTGCGCCTGGTCCGCTGTGCGACACGTCGGTCCGGCGCATCCGCGCATGGCAGCGAGCCAGAAAGCGAGCGTCGTCAGCTGCGCCGGGGGCGCGCTCGACGCGAGATTCGTGAGCTCCCAGGGATCGGTGCGCAGGTCATACAGCTCGCGCTCGCCGGTCTCGTACTCGATGTAGACGCTGTCCCGGAGTCGCAGGCCATGGAAGTTGGGGATGCGTGAGACATACGATCGCGGGCGGATCAGGAAGGCCTGCGGATCCGGGGGTTCCAGTGTGTGCGGGGGAGCGCGAAAGAGGAGCGAGCCCTCGCGCAGGCGGTGCGTCTTCTCCTCGGTGTGCTCGAGCAGATACGCTTGCCGCCAGTCCTCCGGGGGGGGCGGATCCGACCGGAGCAGCGGCGCCATCGACCGTCCGTCGATCTCGTCGTGCGGTGCGACTCCCGCCAGCTCGAGGAACGTCGGCGCGAAGTCGATGTTCCCCACGAGATGCGGGAGTGTCACGTGCGCGGGGACGCCCGGACCACGCACGACGAGCGGGACGCGCAGGTCCTCCTCGTACGGCGTCTGCTTGCCGGGCATGAGGCGATGCTCACCGAGGTGGTAGCCGTTGTCGGAGGTGAAGAAGAGGTAGGTGTTGTCGAGCTTGCCGGCCGCCTCGAGTGCACCGACGAGCGCGGCGACCAGATCCTGCACCGCCAGCATCGACTCTAGCCTCGTCTGGAACGTCAGATCGATGTTCTCGATGTCGCTCGGCGTCAGCGGAGGGAGCTTGCTGACCCACTTCGGCTTGTCGCTGACGTCGGCCTCGTTGAACGACGGAGAATGGGGAGCCATCGTGCCCGCGAAGGCGCCCGCGTAGCGCGGCGCCGGCGTGTAGGGAAAGTGCGGGGCATAGGGGGCGATGTACATGAAGAACGGCTGATCGCTCGCCGCGGCTGCCCGTATGAACGCCGTGGCCGTGGCGGCGAGCACGTCTACCATGTAGTCACTCGGCCGCTCGCCGTAGACGACGAGGCGCCGGTTCTCGGTCATCGTGTACGCGAACTCCTCGTAGGGTGTCCCGTCGACGGGGACGTACCACTCGTCCCAGCCCGCGGGGATCCAGGAGGGTCCGACCACGGCGGGATAGCCATTGAGATACTTGCCCATCAACACGGTCCGGTACCCGGCATCGTGGAGCCACCGGGCTACAGTCTCACCTTCGAGTCCGAGCTCATTGAACCGTTCGTAGCCGCCGTGAGGGGGATTGTTGGTCAGCACTCGATGGTTGTGGTTGTACTGCCCGCAGAGGATCGAAGCGCGGGAGGGACAGCAGAGAGAATCGCTCACGAAGAACTGGGAGAAGGTGATCCCCTTGTCGCCGAGCAGCGCGTTCAGCGCGGGTAGCATCGGCGGCGACGCGGAATCGAGATCGTCGGTCAGCACGAAGACGATGTTCGGGCGCGAGGCGAGGGGCGCCTGGGATGCTGCCCGGCCGGGGACCGCGGCAGCGGCGAGGGAGACCCAGAGCATCGCGCGGAAGCCGGAGCACCGCCGACCGTGCATCGATGGAGACCCCGTCCGCACGCGAGCTGCGTCCACATTCATGGCATTCATCACCACCACCCCGACATCGGTTGCCGCGTCGCCTTCGCAACCCGCGGCTTGGAGCAACTCACCCGGCCCGTGGCTCACTGTAATCTCGCCGGGCCCGGGGCCGTGACGTTGCCCTCCATAGTATCTGGTGCGGCGCGTCCCTGAAAGGCCGAGGAGTGAGTGCAAGCTTCGCGAGTCACACGCAAGAAGTCTGCCGGGCGTCAACGATTCGACGTTGAAACGCAGAATAGTTGTTGGCCATTCATGGAAGCGAATTGGCCTCCTAACCATCGTCGCCGCGGCGGACTGTGGCATTTCGTCACGACCCACCGTCGATCGGTAGCATTCCGTCACGTCAAGAATCCGATCGACGGCAACCTCGCCGAGGATGCGCGTTGCTGGCAGAGGCCGCCGTCCACAACGTCGGACGTCACCGTCGTCATCCTCAACCCCTCCCCCACGTCGAGCTAAAAGCCGAGCCGGCGCGCCGCCTGAGTCCTCCCGGACGGGGAGCGGCCAAACTCTTGCGTGAAGCCCGCCGCAACGGTAGCCATGTCCGGATGACCAAGAACGGCGATTTTCACCGCTTCCAGGGCACCCCCGGCTACATCGCCACCGGTCCGCTCGTGGACGCCGTCAACTGCTCGATCGCCCTCGGCCGTCCCCTGCTCCTCAAGGGTGAGCCGGGCACGGGGAAGACCGTCCTCGCCCGGCACGTGGCCGAGGGGCTCGGCATGCCGATGCTCGAGTGGCACATCAAATCGACGAGCAAGGCCGTCGAGGGCCTCTACGTCTACGACACGGTCCAGCGGCTGAACGACAGCCGCTTCGGCACGGGCGACGTCGCCGACATCCGCCACTACATCAAGCTCGGCCCGCTCGGCCGGGCCTTCGCGGCGCCCGAGCGCGTCGTCCTCCTGATCGACGAGGTCGACAAGGCCGACCTCGAGTTCCCGAACGACCTCCTCCGCGAGCTCGACGAGATGCGCTTCACCATCGTCGAGACGGGCGACGAGATCGTCGCCAAGGAACGCCCCGTCGTCCTCGTCACATCGAACAACGAGAAGGAGCTGCCCGACGCATTCCTCCGGCGCTGCGTCTTTCACTACATCGAGTTCCCTGACGTCGCGACCATGCGGAAGATCGTCGCCGTGCACCACCCCCATCTGGAGGCGAAGCTCCTCGACCAGGTGCTGATCAAGTTCTACTGGCTGCGCGAGCAGCCCGAGCTGCGCAAGAAGCCCTCGACCTCCGAGCTGGTCGACTGGATCAGCGCGCTCCTCCGCTCGGGGATCTCCCAGAAGCAGCTCGAGGAGCACATCCCCTTCGTCGGCGCGCTCCTCAAGAAGGAGCAGGACGTCGACGCGCTCGGCCGCTTCGACACCCAGGGCGGGAAGATCCCCGCGCGCTGGGCCGACCTCGGGCCGCGCTACAACCAGTAGGTCATGTTCCTCGACCTGTTCTACGGCCTCCGCGACGAGGGCGTACCCGTCGCGATCCAGGAGTGGCAGGCCTTCCTCTCGGCGCTCGAGCAGGGCCTCCACGGCGCCGACCTGCTGCGCTTCTACCACCTCGGGCGCGCCTGCCTGGTGAAGAGCGAGACCTACTTCGACGCCTACGACCGCGTGTTCGCCCGCGTCTTCAAGGGCGTCGAGGGGCAGCTCGGCGACGAGGTCACCGACCGGCTGCTCGACTGGCTGCGCGAGGCCAAGGACTTTCCGGAGCTCACCCCCGAGCAGCTCGCCGAGCTCGAGCGGCTCACCTCGGACGAGCTCCTGCGGCGCTTCCTCGAGACGCTCGGTGAGCAGACCGAGCGGCACGACGGTGGCAACCGCTGGGTCGGCACCGGCGGGCGCTCGCCCTACGGCAACAACGGCACGCACCCGACCGGCATCCGGGTCGGCGGGCAGTCGCGCTCGCGCTCCGCGATGAAGGTCGCCGAGGAGCGCCGCTTCGCCGACTACCGTACCGATCGGACGCTCGACAGCCGGCAGATGCGCGTTGCCCTGCGCCGTCTCCGCCAGCTCACGCGCACGGGGCCGGCGAGCGAGCTCGACCTGGACGAGACGGTCGACGAGACCTGCCGCAACGCGGGCGAGATCGAGCTCGTCTTCCGTCCGCCGCGGAAGAACGACGTCCGCCTCCTGCTCCTGATGGACGTCGGCGGCACGATGGACCCCCACGTCGAGCCGATGAGCGAGCTGCTCACGGCGCTCCACGAGGAGCGTGGGCTCCGCGCCTTCGAGCCCTACTACTTCCACAACTGCGTCTACGAGAGCGTCTACACCCGCGCGCGGATGCTGCGCGCCGACGCGGTGCCGACTGCCGACCTCCTCCGCCGCCTCGACGACCGCTGGAAGGTCGTGCTGGTGGGCGACGCGATGATGAATCCTGCCGAGCTCCTCCAGCCGAACGGCAACATCGACCCCCGCCGCCACTCGAAGACGCCGGGCATCGCCTGGCTCCACCGCATCGTCGAGCATTTCGACCGCGCGGTGTGGGTGAATCCCGAGCCCACGACGGAGTGGGAGTTCGTGCAGACGACCAAGATCATCCGCCGCCTCTTCCCGATGTTCCCCCTCACCGTCGACGG
>DATILR010000147.1:0-14033 GCA_035476275.1 Binatus sp. (SeqCode)
GACGTCCACGCGGCTGCGCGCGCCGCGCTCGAACGGCTCGCCGCCTCGCCACGAGCCGAGTACGTGGCCACCAAGCAGGCGCTTCGCCGCGGCTTGCTGGATCTGTCGGAGGAGCAGCGCCGGTACTTCCGCGAGCACATCGTGCCCGCGTGGTGTGCCCCGGCCGTGAAGGCGCGGGTCGGCGCAGTCCTGTCCCGTCGCTGAGCTGACGGCCCTTCCGGGGGCATTCCTTGTCAGAAATGAGGCCCGCAGGCGTCAGGCTTCATCCACCGTCTGCGCGTAGCCCTGGTAGGTGAAGGTCATCGGCCGGGGACCCGGAAGATAGCCGGTCTCGAGCTGGGCGATCCGGAAGCCGGCCCGGCCGATGATCTGCTCGATTCCGCGGTTGAGGTGGCATCCGCCACCGATGTGGCGCCAGAGCGGCGTGATCCTATCCTGCCAGACGACCACCCCGGGATCCGACGCCCGACCGTGCTCGACGAAGATGAGCCGTCCCTCGGGCTTGAGGACCCGCCGCGCTTGCCGGAGGGCGGCTTCGGCGTCGGGGATGGAGCACAGCGTCCACGTGGTCACGACGGTATCCATGCTGCGCGCTTCCAGCGGCAGGGGCTCTTCCGCGGATTGTGTCAGGAACTCGACCTCCAGGTGGATCTTGGCCGCGCGCTCTCGAGCCATGCTCTGCAGCTCCGGAGACGGGTCCACCGCGACGAGGCGCGTGACCTCGGACGTATAGAAGGGGAGGTTGAGACCGGAGCCGACGCCGAACTCCAGCACCCGGCCACGAGCCTTCGGGATCCAGCTCGCGCGCAGACGGGTCGCCTCCTTGTTCCGCATCACGAGATCGATGACGTACGGGAGCACGTATCGTGCGTAGATGCCCATGAACCGGTCCTCCTCGTCGCGCCGGAAGCAGCCTCGCAGGCGGTGGCGGAGAAGGGAAGGAGTCGAACCTTCCACCCCGCGCTAGGCGGGATATGCGGTTTTGAAGACCGATGAGGCCACCGGGCCCCGTCCTTCTCCGGCGCCCTGACGTAGCAGGTCGGGATGCGCCTGCAAATGGCGCGGGGGTCCTGGGGCGCGCCTCTTGCGGACGCGGGGCCGTTGGTCGATGAGGGCCCGGGGATGGCGGGTAGAAAGGTGAGCCCGAAGGAGGCCTGGCAGGTCTGCCCGTACTGCCGGTGGCGAACGCTCAAGCTCGAAGGGGTCTATTCGACCCGCTTCCTCTTCAAGGGCGGGGAGCACCCGGCGATGTGCCGTCACTGCCGGGGCCGCGTCATGCTGGTGCGGCGGGTCGTCTACGGCCTCCGGGACACGGCGATCACCATGACCGTGCGTCCGCTGACGAAGAAGGCGCCCGCCAAGGGGCGTGGGGTCTCCCGGCGGGGTGATCGAAAGCGGAAGAAATCGGCCGGCCGATCCTAGGATGTCGGTTCAGCCACGGTCTCGTCGTTGCCGATGAGGAGCGGGCGGAGGCGGAGCCGCTGGCTCGTCACAGGAGGATGCGGCGTCCTCCTCGCGCTGGGCGCCTTCATCGTGGTCGCTCCGGCGCTCCTGCGCCCGGGGGCCAAGCGCCTTCCGCTGGTCCACACGCCGGCCGACTACGGTATCGTCTTCGAGACGATCGCCTTCCGGCCACCCGACGAGCCGATCACGCTCCGGGCCTGGTGGATGCCGGCTCCTTCGGCGAAGGCGGCCATCCTGCTGGTCCACGGCGGTGGCGACGACAACCGCTCGCTGCCATACGCCGACGGTCTGGCGTTCGCCGGCGATCTCGTGGCCCACGGCTATACTGTGCTCGCCTTGGACCTGAGGAACTACGGAGAATCCGACGCGTCGCCCGAAGGAGTCACCTTCGGGGATCTCGAGTCGAATGATCTGATCGGGGCGATGAACTACGTGGCGGCGCGCGGCGAGGGGCTGCGCTATGGCGCGGTGGGATTCTCGATGGGGGGCGAGACCGTCCTGTACGCGGCAGCGAGGGACCCGCGGCTGGAAGCGGTGGTCACGACCGACACGTTCGCGGACTCCCGCGGTGTCGCGGCCAACTTCGTCAGCGCGTCGACCGGCCTGCCCCGACTCCTCGTCGTTCCCCTCCTGTGGAGTGCCGAGCATCTCCATGGGATGCCCCTTGGTCGGGGCCGTGCGATCGACGTCGTGGGGGCGATCCCTCCGCGTCCGGCGCTCCTCATCCAGAACGAAGCGGACCCCATCGTATCAATGGAGGATTGCCGGCAACTGGCCGCGGCAATGCCGGGGTCGCAGGTGTGGATCACGCCAGCACCTCCTGCCGGTAGCTCGCTGCGCGTCTCGCAGGGGCGGTGGGGCATGCACACGCAATCGTACAAGCTCGACCCGCAGGCGTACGTCGAGCACGTGACCCGTTTCTTCGATGCGCGTTTCGTTGGAACCCGGAACTCCGGGGCAAATGGAGGCAGCAGCTGACGTCCGTTCGATTCTACTTCAGCTTCCGGAGTCCTTGCGCCTGGCTCGCGGCCGAGCGCCTCCGCCCGCTGAATGTCCTCTCGTCCCCCGGCGTGCTACGAGGGAGGCGTGTTCCCCGTCTCACCCGAGAAAGCGCAGGCGCTCCGGACCCGCATGGACCGCCTCGGCGTGCGCGAGGCCGATCTCGAGGAGCGCTTCATCCGCTCGCGGGGCAAGGGCGGGCAGAACGTCAACAAGGTCTCGAGCTGCGTCGTGCTGCGCCACGTGCCCACCGGGATCGCCGTCCGCTGCGAGCAGGAGCGGTCGCAGGGGCTGAACCGCTTTCTCGCCCGGCGGGAGCTCCTCGACCGGCTCGAGGCGCGGGAACGGGGCGCCGCGGCGACCGCGCTCCAGGCACGCGAGCGCATCCGGCGGCAGAAGCGGCGCCGGTCGCGGCGCGCGAAGGAGAAGATGCTCGCCAACAAGCACGCGCACGGGGACAAGAAGGCGGCGCGGCGGCCGGTCGCCGACTACGAGGGGTAGAGGCGGCGGAGCTCCGCCGCGAGCTCAGTGACGCCGAGCTGGCCCGGGGCCGTCGGGCGGCCCACGTGGCCGTACGTCAGGAGCGAGCCGGCCGCGGGCAGGAGGAGGCGCGAGAGCGGGCCCATCGGACCCATCGCCAGCGTGACGACGTGCCGCTCGCGTGCCGCGAGGGTGACGGCGAGAAGGCACTGGAGCTCCCGCACGTCGGTCGCGACCGCCGCGATCTTCGTCACGTCCGCACCCAGCTCGGCGCCGCGCGCGATCGCAGCCTGCAGCACCTCGTCGGATGGCATCGCGTCGAACGCATGCGCGGAGAGGATGACCATGCGGTGCGCCGCGCGGGCGCGCGGGAGCAGCTCGGCGGAGAGCGACGCCGACGCGATCTCGACGTCGATCGCGTCGGCGTGCGGGAGCCCCGCCACGTAGATCGCGCTGCGCCGCGTCTCGTCGAGCGGGCGCCCGCCCTCGGCGGCCGCCCGCACCGTGAGGATGATCGGGCGTCCGGCGGACCGCAGCCGGGCGAGTGCGGCGATGATCGTCTCCGGTCGCGGATCCTCGAACAGATCGGCACGCAGCTCCACGACGTCGGCGCCGTCGGCCCGCGTGAGCGCGTCGAGCTCGGCCTCTCCTCCGGCGGCGACGACGCGCGGGGTACCCGCGGAGAGCTGGACGCTGCCGATGGCAGGCGGGCGACGCATCGATGCTGGCTGTACCATGGGGGCTGATGCCGACAAAGCGCGGGACTGGCTTCGTCCCGGGACCCTATATTAAGGTGGCGCGGCGATGGTGGGCATCATCCGGACCGGCGCCTATTTCCCGCGTCGGCGCCTCGACCGCGCCCTCATCGGGAAGGCCTGGGGGACGCGTGTGCCTCCCGGCACGCGCACCGTCGCCGGGCTCGACGAGGACGCGCTCACCATGGCGACCGACGCTGTGCTCGCCTGCCTCGGCGAGGGCGACCCCGGTCGGTACGATGCGCTCTACTTCGCCAGCACGAGCTCGCCCTATGGCGAGAAGCAGGTGGCGAGCGTGATCGCCACCGCGGTCGACCTGCCGCGCGAGGTGGCGGTCGCCGACCTGGGAGGCTCGGTGCGGGCGGGGCTCGGCGCGCTCCGCGCCGCGCTCGACGGCGTGCGGGCGGGGAGCCACCGGGCGGCACTCGTCGTCGCCGCCGATGCGCGCCGCGTCGAGCCCGAGTCGGAGCTCGAGCCGCTCCTGGGTGACGGTGCCTTCGCGGTCGCCGTCGGGCAGGACGACGTGGTGGCGGAGCTCGTCGCCGCGGCCTCGGTGAGCGAAGAGTTCACCTATGTCTTCCGCACCGACGAGCAGCGCTACCTGCAGGTGTCCGAGCCCCGCTTCGGCGCCACCTACGGCTACGCGCGCGACATGGGCGACGCGATCGCCCTCGCCCTTCGCCGGGCGGAGCTTCCTCCCGCACGCGTCGCGAAGCTGGCGCTCGCCGCGCCCGATGCCCGCACCGCCGCCGATGCCGCGCGGCGGGCCGGGTGCGAGCCCGGGCAGCTCGAGACGTCGCTCGGCTCGGAGGTCGGCGTCCTCGGTACCGCCGAGCCGCTCGCGCTCCTCGCGCGGAGCCTCGAGACGGCCACGCCGGGCGACTTCCTCCTCGCCGGTGCGTACGGGGAGGGCGCCGACGTCCTCGTCTTCCGCGCCACCGAGCGGTTGCCGGCGGCGCGCCCGCGTCCGCTCGCCGAGCGGCTCGCGCGTGGCCTCCCCGTGCCGTCGTACGAGCGCTTCCTCCGCGCTCACGCCGTGCTTCCCGGCGAGTCGATCGGGGAACCGGTGACGAGCATGATCGAGTGGAAGGAGCTGAAGCAGAACGTGCGCCTCTACGGCAGCCGCTGCGAGTCGTGCGGCCTCGTCCAGTACCCGCAGGCGCGCGTCTGTCTCGGCTGCCGGAGCCGCGACCGGATGGCCGACCACAAGCTCGGCAAGCGTGGCAGCATCTTCACCTTCACGATCGACAACCTCGCCCCCGTCCCCGAGCACCCGCTCCCGATGGCGGTCGTCGACCTCGAGGGCGGCGGTCGTCTCTACCTCCAGGTGACCGACGCCGCCGACGGTGAGGTGAAGGTCGGCACGCCCGTCGAGCTGACGTTCCGGAGGCTTCACGAGGCGGGCGGCAACCGCTACTACTTCTGGAAGGCCCGTCCCCTGGAGGCGCGATGAAGGACCGCGTCGCGGTGATCGGTATCGGCTGCACGAAGTTCGGCGACCGCTTCGAGCGGAGCTACGAGGAGCTCATCTGCGACGCCGCCTTCGAGGCGTATGCCGACGCCGGCATCGATCCGTCGGAGATCGAGGCCGCCTATCTCGGCACGTACCTGCCCGGCCCCGGCGGCGGCAAGGCGGCCGTCTCGCTCGCCGATGCGCTCCGTCTCTACGATCGTCCCATCACGCGGGTCGAGAACTACTGCGCGACGGGGACCGACGCGTTTCGGAACGGCTGCCTCGCGATCGCATCGGGGACGTACGACATCGTGCTCGTCCTCGGCGCCGAGAAGCTGAAGGACCGCGGCGGACGCGGTATCCCGCGCCTCGGGCATCCCCTCCTCGCACGGGGCAACACGGCTCCGGGACTCTTCGCGCTCGCCGCCAACCGCTACATCCACACCTTCGGTCTCCGGCGGGAGACGCTCGCCAAGGTGGCGGTCAAGAATCACCGGAACGGCGCGCGGAATCCGAAGGCACACCTGCGGATGGAAGTGACCGAGGAACAGGTGCTGAAGGCGCCGATCATCGCCTGGCCGTTCGGGCTCTTCGACTGCTGTCCCACCACCGACGGCGCCGCCGCGGCGATCATCTGCCGCGCCGACCTGGCGAAGCGCTTCAAGAAAGCCCCGGTGCTGGTGAAGGGTGCGGGGCTCGCCGTCACGAGCGGGCGCCCCTACTTCGACCCGACCTTCGACTACCTCGGCTTCCGCTCCACCCAGGCGGCCGCCAAGCAGGCCTATGCGATGGCCGGCATCGCGCCGAGCGACATCGACTTCGCCGAGGTGCACGACTGCTTCACGTGGACGGAGATCTCGAACATCGAGGACCTGGGGTTCTGTCGGAAGGGTGAGGGGGGCAAGCTCGAGGAGGAGGGCCAGACGGCGCTCGATGGCCCTCGCCCGATCAACCCGAGTGGCGGGCTCAAGTCGTTCGGGCATCCCATCGGTGCGAGCGGCGTGCGCATGATCACGGAGTGCGTGACGCAGCTTCGCGGCGAGGCCGGCGAGCGCCAGGTGAAGGATCCGGAGCTCGGCCTCGCGCACAACGTCGGCGGACCGGGGGCGGTGTCCTGCGTGGTCGTGCTCGGGCAGGGCTAGGGAGAAGCGGCGATGCACGGCGCCGGCCGGGGAGGAGCGGGAGGAGCGGGGTCATGGCCGGTGAGGAAGTAGTTCGGAGCTTGCCGTGGCAAGCACCGGAGACCCCGCGCGTGCGACCGACGGCCGTATGGCGTGAGTGGGTCGTGCTGGCCGCCTACACGGCGGCCATCTATGCCTTCTTGCCCTACGGGCCGCGGTTCGGACTCGCGCTCGTGCGCACGCGGTTAGGTGCCTGGCTGCTCGGTCCGGGTATCGGGCTCGCCGTTGCGGTGGCGGCGGTCGGCGTCATGCTCGTGCTGTGGCGACGGCGAGCGCCGCTGTGGGCGTTCATGGCGCTCGCCGGCGCCGGAGTGGCGTACGGCCTCGCGCTGTCCTGGCTGCGCGCTCAGCACCTCGAGCGCACTCATCTTCCGGAGTATGGCATCGCGGCATGGCTCGCCTGGCGCGCGATCGTCCCGCTCGTGCCGGCGCCGTTCCCGTCCTACGCGACGGCGGCGCTTCTCGCTGCGGCGATCGGGCTGGGGGACGAGCTCCTGCAGGCGATCACCCCCGGGCGGGTCTACGACATCCGCGACGTCGCGATGAACGCCCTGGGGGCGGTGCTCGGAATGGTGGTGATCGCGGCGGTGCGGGCCGAGCGGCCGTCGCTCAGCGGCGGATCGTCATCACGAAGATCACCGCGAGCAGCAGGATCATGAGGGCGATGAAGAATCCCGAGAAGGTCCGGAAGTTGGAGACGTTCGAGTTGACGGCCGAGATGTCGTCCTTGAGCGCATCGATCTGCTGCTTCACGGTGCTGCTCTCCCAGTAGAGCCCCTTCACCTCTTCGCGCATCGCCTTGGCTTCCTGGTCGTGGCTCGCCTGGGCCTCGTTGCATTTGCCGATCTCGCCCCGCAGGCCGTCCAGGGCCTCCTTCAGCTGCTGGACCTGATCGCCGAGGGCGCGCTGCGCATCGGCCAGCTGGTGGAGAAGGGCACGGTCCTCCGCCGCCTCCGCCGCAGCGGCCGCGGCGCGCTGGCTGGTCGCCGTCGGACGCGCGCCGCGGCGGGCGCCACCGGTGGCGGGTTCTTCCTCCTGCGCGCGGAGATTGCTCGCGGCGAGCAGGAAGAGGAGGGCGGCAAGAACGCGGGCCGCAAGCGTCATGGAAGCAGGCTTCTTAGTTGCGGCGTGGCGATGGGTCAAGCCGGACCCCCGCGTACAATTCTGGGCGGCGGACGCCGGCGATTCACGGCGTCTTCCGCTCCAGCATACGGGGAAACGGGATGGTCTCGCGCACGTGGTGGAGCCCGCACACCCACGCGACGCAGCGCTCGATGCCCATCCCGAAGCCCGCGTGGGGTACCGAGCCGTAGCGGCGGAGATCGACGTACCAGTCGAGCAGGCCGGCAGGGATGTCGTGGTCGCGGAGCTTCCCTTCGAGCACGGCCGCATCGTCCTCGCGTTGCCCCCCGCCGATGATCTCCCCGTAACCCTCGGGCGCGAGCACGTCGACACAGAGCGCGACCCGCGGGTCGGCCGGATCGGTCTTCATGTAGAACGCCTTCGCCTCGACCGGGTAGCGGTGCACCATGACCGGACGATCGAAGGCGTTCGAGAGCGCCGTCTCCTCGTCGGCGCCGAGATCGGCACCCCAGGCGACCGGCAAGCCCTGCCGCGCGAGCGTCTCGATGGCCTCGGCGTAGGTGATGCGCGGGAACGGCTTCCGCACCCGCTCGAGCGGCGCGATGTCCCGGCCGAGGGCGGTGAGCTCGCTCCGGCGGTTGGCGAGCACCGCTCCCACGACGTGCTCGAGGAAGTCCTCCGCCAGGTCCATGTCTTCGTCGAGACCGGCGAACGCCATCTCGGGCTCGACCATCCAGAACTCGGTGAGATGGCGGCGCGTCTTCGACTTCTCGGCGCGGAAGGTCGGCCCGAAGACGTAGATCTTGCCGAAGGCCATCGCGCCCGCCTCGCCGTAGAGCTGGCCGCTCTGCGTGAGGTAAGCAGTCTCGTCGAAGTAGCCGACCGGGAAGAGGGTGGTCGTGCCCTCGCACGCCGCGGGGGTCAGGATGGGCGCGTCGAAGGCGAGGAAGCCGTGTGCGTCGAAGTACTCGCGACAGGCACGGATGATCTCGGCGCGCACGCGGAGGATGGCGTGCTGCCGGGACGATCGGAGCCAGAGATGGCGGTGATCGAGCAGGAAGGCGGGACCGTGCTCCTTCGGCGTGATCGGATACTCGGCGGCCTGCTGGATGACGCTCAGGTCGGTCACGCCGAGCTCGAACCCGATCGGCGAACGCGAATCCGCCCGCACCACGCCCGTCACCTCCAGCGATGACTCCTGGGGGAGATGGTCGGCCAGCTGGAACACCTCCGGCGGCACCTCGGCCTTGGCCATCACGCACTGGATGGTGCCCGTGCCGTCGCGCACCTGGAGGAAGTGGAGCTTCCCGCTCGAGCGCCGCCCCGCGAGCCAGCCGCGGAGCGTCACCGACTGCCCGGCGAAGGCAGCGATGCGCTCGACGGTGCCGGCGGGCATGGCGGTGCCATAGCAGATGGCGGTGGAGAGGCAAGCGTCCGGCATCTTGTCGGAGGCGGGACGGCGCGGGTACAGTCCGCCGCCGGAGGACGCGCCATGCTGGGCTTTCGCCTGAACGACGAACAGGAAGGTTTCCGTCACGCGGTGCGGAGCTTCGCCGAGAAATCGCTCGCCCCGCGCGTCGAGGAACTCGAGCGGACGGAGACCTTTCCCAAGGATCTCTTCGTGGAGCTCGGACGGCTCGGCTACCTCGGCGTCGGCTATCCCGAGACGTACGGCGGAAGCGGCGGCGACATGGTGATGCGCTGCCTCCTCATCGAGGAGATCGCGCGCATCAACTGCGGGTTCGCCGCCGCGCTCCTGGCGCACGTGGGGCTCGGCTGCATCCCGATCTTTCGCTTCGGCACCGAGGAGCAGAAGACGAAGTATCTCGTTCCCGCCATCCGGGGCGAGAAGCTCGGTTCGTTCGGGCTCTCCGAGCCCAACTCGGGCTCCGACGCGGCCTCCATCCGCACCACCGCGGAGCGCCGCGGCGACCACTACGTGATCAACGGCTCGAAGATGTTCATCACCAACGGGAACATCGCCGACTACTGCCTGGTGGCAGCCTACACCGACCGGGCACGACGCGGAGCGGGCATCAGCATGTTCATCGTCGACACGAGTACCCCGGGCTTCTCCGTCTCGCGCAAGCTGCGGAAGACGGGCCACCATACCTCGGAGACGGCGGCGCTCGCCTTCGATGACATGCAGGTGCCGGTGGCGGCCCTCCTGGGCGGGACCGAGGGCGGCTTCCAGCAGGTGACGGGAACCCTCGAGGGTGGCCGCATCACCCACGCCGCCCGCTCCGTGGGGGTCAGCCAGGCCGCCCTGGAAGCGGCCTTGCGCTATGCACAGGAGCGCGTCCAGTTCGGGCAGCCGATCGCCAAGTTCCAGGCCATCAAGTTCAAGCTGGCCCGCATGGCAACCGAGGTGGAGACAGCACGCACCATGATGTGGCGTGCCGCGTGGCTCTTCGATCAGGGCCACTGCATGCGAGAGGCCGCCATGGCGAAGCTCTTCGCGTCCGAGGTGGCGCAGCGCGTGACCTGGGAAGCGGTGCAGATCTTCGGTGGCTACGGCTACATCACGGAGTTCCCTGTGGAGAGGTTCTGGCGCGATGCGCGCCTCATGACGATCACCGAGGGAACGACGGAGATCCAGCTGACGATCATCGCCCGCGAGATCGGCCTGTAGGCGGCCGGCTCTCACCGTCACTCCCGGGCGAACGCAGTCGAGAAACTGCCGGCGCGCTCCGCGCGGCGCACGGAATTGCGCGGACCGCCGCGGTCGGCGGCTGGCTCGCTTCTTGATGAGGCTACGCGCGCTGAGGAGACGCCATGCGTAGCTATCGCAGAACCTTCTGGAGCCTCGGGTTGGCCACCTTGCTGGGTGGTTGGCTCTCCACCACGGCGCGTGCCGCCATCGCGCCCACTGCCATCACCTTCGCCATCAACCATGCCGACTGCGATGGCGCCGGTGCCAACACCTTCGGCCTCTTCTTGAACGACGTGCGCCTCGCGACGGTGCCGTCGTCGCAGGCATGCGTCTGCAACACCGAGCCGCTGGTCGTCACCTTCACGGATGCCGCCACGCTCGCTCTCTTCGACGGCGCGAGCTGCAATGCGTTCCGGGTCGACGTGGGAGCAGAAGCCGGTGGCGACGTCGTGCTCGCTTTCGTGCGCGTCACCGTGTCGACCGACGGCTCACCCGTGACCACCTGTCTCTTCGACGGTTATCCCGGGAACCCGAGCCCCAGCTGCAGCGATCGCGACACGTGCGACGACCCGTTCGCCAGCATGGTGACCTCGGCCGGAGGCGGCGATCCGGACGGCGACGGGATCGGCGGCGGGATCGGTACCGGCTGCGACAACTGCCCGAACGCGAGCAATCCCGACCAGACCGACAGCGATGGCGACGGGGTAGGCGACGCGTGTGACAACTGCCCCGCGGTAGCCAATCCGGATCAGTCGGACCGCGACGGAGACGGCATCGGGGATGCCTGCGATCCTTGCCCGGACAGCCCCGATTCCGATGGTGACGGAGTCTGCGACGCCCTCGACAACTGTCCTTTCAACTACAATCCCGATCAGGCGGACGCCGACGGCGACGGAATCGGCGACGCGTGTGACTTCTGTGTCGGACCCGGCGCCTACGACAGCGACGGCGACGGCCTCTGCGACAAGGCGGACAACTGCCCGTCGACGCCGAACCCCGGCCAGGAGGACAGCGACGGCGACGGCATCGGCGACGCCTGTGACAACTGCGTGGGACCCGGGATCGACAGCGACGGCGACGGCATCTGCGATCCGGCGGACAACTGTCCCTGGGTGTCGAACCCTGGCCAGGAGGACGGCGACGGCGACGGCGTCGGGGACGTTTGCGACAACTGCCCGTCGGTGCCCAATCCGGGACAGGCAGACAGCGACGGGGACGGGGTGGGCGATGCCTGTGACGCCTGTCCCGGCAGCCCGGACTCCGACGGCGACGGGGTGTGCGATCCGCGGGACAACTGCCCGCTGGTCCCCAACCCGGGCCAGGAGGATCGCGACGCGGACGGCGTCGGCGACGCATGCGACAACTGTCCAGGGGTGGCGAACCCCGGACAGGAGGACACGAACGGGGACGGCGTTGCGGATGCATGCGCCCCGGGCGTGTCGATCGATCGCATCGTGGCCGGCGCGTCCGCTCTCGAAGCGAGCATCACGCTCACCAGCCCCGAAGGCAAACCGCTCAACGGCATGCTGCAGATCCTCGACAGCACCGGTGTGAGCTCCCTCTCGTATACCTGGCTGGCAACCTCCTGCAGCGGCGAGGATACCCTCGATCTGACGATCAACGGCGTCGGCGTGGCCCGTGTGGGGCCGGAGCCGGGTGGCGCGCATTGTACCTGCACGCCGGCGGTCGGGTCTCACGACGTACCTCCGGCCGATGCGCTCGCGCTTCTCGGACCCGGCCTGAACCAGCTCGGGGTACGGAAGACGACCGGTCTCCCGCAGGTGGGGCGGACGGGGCTCGCGTGGGCCTACGCCACCATCACGGTCGGGGGCGTCGCGCAGCGGGTCGAGATCTTCGACCAGAACGGCGGTGGCGACTTCGACGCCCCGGATCTGTGCGCCGCTGGCTACACGTTCGACGCGGTCGATGCGGCCGCCGAGTCGCCCTCGCTCCCGTCTCCGCTGGTATCCGCGTCGTGGGTCCACTCGCTGCCCTGCATGCTCGATCTCTCCCCTCTCGCTCCCGAGCGCTCCTACCAGCTGCTCGCCACCGCGACCGACGGCATCGTCCGGTCACCGTCCGCGGATGTCCGTGGCTTCGACTTGGCGTCGCAGTCGGCGATGATCCTGGGCGGGGTGGCCAGCTGCGACGATGGTGACCCCTGTACGACCGACGCCTGTGCGCCGGCGACTTCGGGCGCGGATGCCGGGGGCTGTGTGCACACGGCGGTCGTCTGCAGCGCCGCCGACCAGTGTCACGAGGCGGGCGTCTGCGACCCGGCGACGGGTGCTTGCTCCAGTCCCGCGAAGCAGGACGGCACCCCTTGCGACGACGGTGATGCCTGCACGCAGTCCGATACGTGCCAGGGAGGCACCTGCACGGGAAGCGTGCCGGTGGTGTGCAGCGCCGGCGACCAGTGCCACGCGGCGGGCGTCTGCGATCCGGCGACCGGCGTCTGCTCCCGTCCCACGAAGCCCGACGGCACGGCGTGCGACGACGGGAACGCGTGCACGCAGAGCGATACCTGCCAGTCGGGCACCTGCACGGGTGGCGCGCCGGTGGTCTGCAGCCCTGGCGACCAGTGTCACGCGGCGGGCGTCTGTGACCCCGCGACGGGCGTCTGCTCCGGCGGGACGAAGCCCGACGGGACCGTCTGTGAAGACGGGAACGCGTGTACCCAGAACGACACCTGCCAGGCGGGCACCTGCACGGGCGGTGCGCCGGTCGTCTGCAGCGCTGGCGACCAGTGCCACACGGCAGGCGTCTGTGACCCGGCGACGGGCGTCTGCTCTCATCCCACGAAGCCCGACGGGATGGCGTGCGACGACGGGAACGCGTGCACACAGAACGACACCTGCCAGGCGGGGACCTGCACGGGCGGTGCGCCCGTGGTGTGTAGCGCCGGCGACCAGTGTCACGAAGCGGGCGTCTGCGACCCCATCACGGGAGCCTGCTCCAATCCGGCGAAGTCGGACGGGAGCACTTGCGACGACGGGAACGCCTGTACGCAGACCGACACGTGTCAGGGAGGCGTCTGTCTCGGCGATGACCCGGTCGTCTGCGAAACGGCTGACCAATGCCACGAGGCGGGCGTGTGCGACCCGGCGACCGGGGTCTGCGCCAATCCTCCGAAGCCTGACGGGACCACCTGCGACGACGGGGACGCCTGCACGCGACGTGATTCGTGCCAGGCTGGTATCTGCACGGGTGGCCACCCGCATCCGACGACGGGGCCCTGCTCGACTTCCAAGAGTGCCAACCGCGGGAGACTCCGATGCGTCGCCCTGGACGGCTGTCACAAGGTCTGCCGGACGGAGCGGGGGAGGAGCTACGTGCGGCGGACGCGCCCCGATCGTTCCTGCCGGTCTCGCTGAGCCGGACCACCCTTCCACCTCTGCTCGCCCAGCGACGAGAGCGTCGCTATAATCAGCTGATGCGGATGCGGTGGCGCGCGGTCGCGATGCTCCTCGCCGCGGGGATCATCTCGGCCGCCTGCGGGCTCGGCCATCATCAGGCCCCTCCGCCGCCCCACGAGCCCGCCCCGCCCCCGATCTCCGCCGACCTGCTCGGAGAGCAGGATACGGGCGATACCGCGTGGGACGCCCTCTCGCCCGAGGAGCGCGACGCGGTCAGGAACTCCGGGCTGCCCCGCCCCTTCCTCGATGATCCCACGGAGGCGGGTACGTCTCCCGAGCTGGGCGAGAAGAAGACCGGCATGGCGCACGTCTTCGACGTCATGGGTAAGGTCGGCGTAGCCATCGCCACCGTGGGCCTGACGCTCGCCGCGCTGGTGGCGCCCTTCTTCGCCTTCTGAGCCGTGCGCCAGGCTCTCATCGCCGTCGCCGTGGCCGCCGCCGTTGCCCTTCTCCTCTACGTGCGCCTCGATGCGGGTCTGCTGTCGGCCGATCCCACGCCGCACGCGGTGTCGCTGCCGCTCGGCGGGCTCGCCGTGCTCTTCGGCCTGG
>DATILR010000148.1:0-2887 GCA_035476275.1 Binatus sp. (SeqCode)
CGGGCGGTGCCGCAGGCCATCGTCCAGCCCATGTGGCCGTGGCCACAGTTGAAGAAGAGGTTGCGGTGGCGGCCGAGGCCCAGGATGGGGGGACCGTCGGGGGTCATCGGTCTCAGACACGCGCGATACTGTCCTCGGTCATAGTCGGCGGCGTCGGAGAAGAGGTCGCGGGCAAGGCGCAGAATGTTGTTGAAGTCACGCGGCGTCCAGCTCCAGTCGTATCCGGCGAACTCGGCCGTCGAGGTGAGCCGTAGGCGGTCGCCCAGGCGAGACCAGCCGACCAGCCACTGCTCGTCGACGCCGGAGATCGTCGGGGCCAGCCCGCCGGTCTTGAGCGGGAACGTCGACGAGTAACCCTTGGCCGGATAGATGGGCAGGCTCACCCCGGCAGTGCGCGCCACGCTGGGCGCGCCCACACCGAGCGCCAGGACGTAGTTGTCCGCGCTGAGCAGGCCGCTGCTGGTCACGATGCCGTCGATCCGCTCACGATCCGCGTGCAGCGCGAGCACGCGCGTTCCCAGCTTGATGGTCACCCCGTGCTTGTCCCGGCACACCCGCGCCAGCTCCTCGACGAACACGCGGGAGTCGCCGCTCGAGTCGCCGAGGTCGCGGATCGCGCCGGCAATGTTGCCCTTCACCGGCTCGAAGGCGGGCTCGAGCCGGGCGACCGCGCTGGCATCGAGGATCTCCTGCTTCTGCCCGTGCTCGGCCAGCAACGCCATCTTCTTGATCCCCGCCTCCAGCTCGGCCGGATCGCGATGGAGGTAGAGCGCCCCCTTGTGGATCGCCTGGTACTCGATGCCCTCGGCCCGCACGAGCTCGTTGAGCACGGACTGGCTGTACTGGCAGAGCCGGAGCTTGATCAAGGTGTTGCGGCGAGCCCGCCCGGGCGTGCACTCGCGCAGGAAGCGGAGACCCCACGCATAGAGCCGTGGATCGGCCGTGAGCCGTACCCGGATCGCCGTCTCGGCGCCGCGCAACGACTGCCAGAGCATGCGGGGCGCCCGCGGCGACGCCCATGCGAAGGAGTGGCCGGGCGCGATGATCCCCGCGTTCCCCGCGGTGGCCTCGAGGCCCAAGCCGTCCTTCTCCTCCAGTACGGTGACCTCGTGGCCCGCTCGAGCCAGGAAGTACGCGGTGGTCACGCCCACGACCCCTCCACCGAGGACGAGCGTCTTCATGGCGAGCGCCTCACGCGTCGAGCAGGAAGCCGTCCCGGAGCGGGTCGGCGGGATCGAACAGGAACTGGCTGAAGCCCGTGAGATAGGCGGTGCCGGTGACCTCGGGCAGGATGGCCGGGCGCCCCTCTACCCGCGTCTCGCCAGCGATGCGTCCTGTGAAGTCGAGACCGAGCAGCCCCCGGCTGACTAGTGTCGAGCCGACGGCCATGAGACCGCGATGATGAAAGAGCGCCATGCGCGCGCACGTGCCCGAGCCGCATGGCGCCGCGTCGACTTGGCCCGGGCCCCACACGAGCGCGTTGGGCGACACGCCGTGGGCGTCCGGCAGCTCGTGGACGAGGACGTTGTCCA
The DNA here is from genome assembly GCA_035476275.1 of Binatus sp. (SeqCode). Classification (GTDB taxonomy): domain Bacteria; phylum Desulfobacterota; class Binatia; order DP-6; family DP-6; genus DP-23. The sequence goes on from DATILR010000148.1 coordinate 1,533, forward strand.
CCTGGGTCTTCCCAAGTCCGGGGACCTCGACGTGCAGCTGGGCATTGACGGCCTCGCGGACTGCCATCCCGCATTGCGCAAGCTTGCGGGTGTGCTCGCGCCGGACCGCGACGCCAGCGCGGGCGGCGTCGACCACCGCGAAAACGTTGCCGACGCCTACCGCGATGTCGAGCGGCAGCTCGCCGACGCCGTCGACCTCGACGACCTGGTCGGCGAGCGCCACGAATGACGGCGTCCACCGGAGCGTGACCGCGCAGACCCTATCGCCTTCCGAGCGGGCGATGGTCTCGACCGGCCCGGCCTCGGTGTCCACCACCACGCGGGTCTCCACGCCCTGGCGCGCGACCATCCCCGTTTCGAGCGCCACGGTGGTAGCACCGATGGTGCCCTCGCCGCAGGAGACGTAGTAGCCGCCGGGGTAGATGAAGAAGAGTCCGAAGTGGGCCCCAGGCGTGACCGGCTCGGTCATCACCGCGATCAGCAGGCTGCGGTGCCCGCGCGGCTCGAGGCAGAGCCCGGTCCGGAGATGGTCGAGATGCTCTTGGAACCAGCGCCGCTTGTCGCCGAGCGTCGCGCCGGGCAGCCGGCCGAGCCCGCTCGTGACGAGGCGCATACCGATGCCGGCGGTGTGAAAGTCCGTCGTGGCGATCACTCGATCCGAGCGCATCGACACCTCCCGGCGGTGGGAGCCATGAGACTGCGTCGCGCGGACGGTGTCAAGCGTCCCGACGCCGCGGCCGCGACGTCTTCGGCGACCATCGATTGGCGGCAGCAGACGGCGGCGCCTGTCGACCGCGGTGGGGCCGGACTTGAACCAGCGACCTTGAGTACTTCCTCCCGTCACTGAGCGGGGTCAGGACCTGCCTAGTCCCAGTACTTCAAGCAGATAGCCGAAGCGGTGGACGGGTCTCCCGAATGCCTCTCGGAGGGCTCGGCGTGTCTTCGGGGGGTGGGGGCGCGGTTGTCAGGTGGGGGGGTGGATGCTATAAGGGGCGCTATGGCGCCGGGAGAGGAGTCCTCCACCCTGTCCGTGGTGCGGCCGGCCGCCGTGCCGTCCCCCCCGAGCGCCGAGCCGTTTCCCCCGCTCTATCGCCTGGTGCGCGGCGCGTGCGCCCCGGTGCTGCGCCGCCTCTTCGACCTGCGCGTGGAGGGAGCGGAGCACCTGCCGGCCAGCGGCTCGTTCATCCTCGCCGCGAACCACCACAACTATCTCGATGGCGTGGTGCTGGGCGTCGCGGTGCCGCGACCGATCGCGTTCCTGGTCATGCCGCGCGTCTACCGGGCGACCCCGCTGCACCCGCCGCTCCACCGGCGCATCGGCTCCATCCCGGTCAACCTGGAGCGGCCGGATCCGG
>DATILR010000149.1:0-2668 GCA_035476275.1 Binatus sp. (SeqCode)
GGCGACGCTCGCGGGATACCCGGAATACCGTAGGCAGCTGGAGATCTACGTGGAGGCGCTGCGTGCGACCGGGCTTGTGACCGACCCCGTGAGAGCGGGGCTGCTGTTCACGGCGAACGGGGACGTCCTATGGCTGTGAAAGCTCATCGTCGTCTACCACCGGAATTGCCTCGAGGGACACTTCGTTGCCGATGTCAGGTTTTTGTCTCGCGACACCACCTCGCGCGGCGGGTTCAGTAAGGCACGCTCTCCGGAATCAGCCGCCTCCGCTCGTGCTCCGAGATTTCGACCGGCCTCGGCGCCTGTCGGCCCACGCCCGAGGTCGGGTGGCCCGTCGGCTCGCGGTTGAGGGCCGCCAGCGTCTTCGAGTCGATGTGGCCGGTCGCGTCCATGTTCCGGGCGTGCTGAAACTGTCGCAGCGCCGACTGGGTCCGTGGCCCGAGGACGCCATCGACGGACCCCGCGTGATAGCCCATGTCGTTCAGCTTCTGCTGGACGTGACGCACTTGCTCGGCGTTCGCCAAGGAGTAGCGGCCATGCGCGAACGCCGCCGTTGCAGAACCGATCCCTGAAAGCGCCAGCACCATCGTCCCTGCCGCGAAGAGCTTCATGGTTGCACCTCCTGTGCTCCGATACCTGCAACCGCGGTGCCAAACCCCATGCCCCGGTCACCCTCGAAGGTGGGGAATACTAGGGTCGCGGCCAGGTCGCAGCACCACGCCGATCAGCTAGCAGGTGGATCACGCCGCCGGCCGCACCGACGCGCTCGTCATCTGCCGATAGCGCCATGCGACGGCCTTGCCGTACGCCATCGTGCGCGGGCCGTGCAGCGCGAGGTTCGGGCCGCCGTGGTAGAGCCGCGCCGCGGCCTCCACGTTACCGTGCGTCCGCCGGAGCGCATCGCGGTAGTAGCACGCTCCCATGAGGAGGTTGTCGAACGCACTCCGCGCGTTGACGGGACGGCCGAGCAACCGCGCCGCTTCACCCGCGTACTGGCGAATCGCGATGGGCATCAGCTGGGTGAGGCCGACGGCGCCGGCCTCGCTGACCGCATTCGGATTGCCGCTCGACTCCTGCGCGACCACCGCACGGAGCAATGCCGGGTCGATGCCGACGAGACGACCCACGGCGTTCATATCTCGGCCGAAGGGTTGGCCGGGCGACACGCTCCCGATCACGCGGGCATCGGCGAGCCTCTCGCCCGCATGCGCCGTCAGCGCACCCGACAGCAGGAGCGCCAGCGTCAGCGAGCTGCCTGAGCGTTTGAGCATGCCGCCCAGAGCAGCCCCCGTGCCGAGGCGGCAATTCCGTGATCAATCCGTCATCCGGCAGCCGCCCCGTGCCGTGCGCGCTACATGCCAGTGCCCGACCTGGCACGCGGGTGCTGAGTGCCACAGTGCGGCCTACGCACGATGGGCCTGCGAAAGCCCGCGACCTCGGCAGACAGCGAGCTACAGCCGAGTCCGTACGGAACGAAAGGAGGTACGCGCCCCAGACCAAAGGATCAGGAGCGGCGCAGCGATGATCGGTCGCGGCGGTCTACTGTCTCACGTCGAAATGGCTCTTGATCGCCGGAACCTCCGTGGGGCGCTCCTCCTTGCGGAAGTTCTCGACCTTCCGTTCCTTGTCCTTGCCCTCGACGCCGCCCATCGCGCACTGGCCTTCGAAGACCCCGCCCTCGTGAATCATGAGGCTCGGTGTGGAGATGCTACCTGAGAGCTTGGCGGACGCCCGGATCTCGAGCCGCTTGCGCGCCGTGACGTCGCCCGTCACGCGGCCCTGGATGATGATCGAGGTCCCCGTGATCTGCGCGTGAACGACCGCGCTCTCGCCTATCGTGAGGGTGTCCTGCGCGGTGATCTCGCCGTCGATCTGACCCTCGATGAGCGCGGGGCCTTCGAACACTAGCTTGCCCGTGATCCGACTCCCCGTCCCGAGCAACGCGTTGAGGTTGCCGCCTTGCATGGGTTCCCCTGGTCGCTTGTCCCGCTCCAACATATCCGCCTCCCCGGGCACACCGGCGGCTACCACCTCTCGCGAAGCCGCGTGGCCCCCGCCCGCTAGAGCACGCCAGATCGTGAAGGTCAACGGACGGTCTGCAGGTGCGCGTGTCGCGCTGTCGTCGAGCGGCCGGCCGAAGTCGAGAGTCTCCCGGCGGCCTGCTATACCCCGCCGGGACCTCTCCACCTGATGACGCGACATCGACGTCTACGTCACGACTGGCGTGGAGCGCATGTCCGTGCATGCCCTGGGCCGCGCCACCACATCAGGACCGAGTCGAAGCCGGTAGGTCGGTCGCAAGGATTGCGCACGGCCTACGCTTCCCGACTCACGGCTCGAGCGCTTTGTCGAGGGCGTCCATCTCCCGGCCGAAGCCGGACCAATCGCCAGCGCGGAGCGCGTCGAGCGCGGCGCGGTAGTGTTCGCGCGCCGTCTTGGCTGCGACCGTCTCCGGCGGGGCTGCGGTCGCCGGTCGCTCGAGCACCCGCGGTGGCGCTGCACCGGGCTTGAACACCGCCGCGAGGGCCACCTCGAGCGTTGGCTCCATCGCCAGCCGATCGTTGTAGGCGACGACGACGCGCTTCAGCTCCGGGATCTGCCCCTGCTCCGAGCGCAGGTAGAGCGGCTCCACGTACACCAGCGAGTCCTCGACCGGGATCACCAGCAG
>DATILR010000150.1:0-9511 GCA_035476275.1 Binatus sp. (SeqCode)
GTGTGGCATCCGCACACCCCCACCGGTGAGTCGACGATTCGCAACAACTAGGGCATCCGGACGCCGCGCGCGCGATCGATCGCAACCAGAGGTTCATCTCTGTCTCATCTCGTTGCAAACCTCCCCTGGTAGGGTGCGTCCGATCCCGATGCTGTTCAGCTTTCGCGTTTCGATGACCGGCAGAGCCGTGGTGTGATGGGCGGGGGACCGCGATTGCTTCCGTGGTTGGTGGGCACGGCAGCGGCGATGTCGGTGATCGCCGTCTACGTGGCGCTGGCGGCGACCGTCTTCTTCGGACGTGCGCTGGTCGGCATACCCGGCCGGATGTGGAGGCGGTTGCCAGCGCTCAGTGTCACGGCGGCGGCCAGGACACCCGACAAGCGGCGCGTGGCGTAGCTTCTCGCGAGGATTGACCCGCGCACCAAGACGGAGCACAGCGGACGGTGCCGTGGCGCGTCCCGAGATGCGAGCCGAGCCGGTGGTGCGGGAGGGCATCTGCTACGTCCTCTTCGCCTACGATGCCGGGCTCGCGATCGACCTCGACGAGTCGGAGCGTCGGATCACCGCCCTGAAGCAACGGGCTTCGATCCGCCACAAGCATCGCGCCCCCAAGTACTTCGACTACCGCCCGCCGCCACTGCGCGTGACCCAGGAGGGGACGCCGATCAGCGTGGGGACCTTCCGCACGACGCCCAACATCGATGCCGTGCTCTACGACTTCGGTGCCGTCTCGGTCGCCTACCAGGTGCCGCTCCAGGGTCCGCTCGGACGCCTCGTGAACCTGAGCGACGAGCTGTACGAGAACGAAGCCCTCTCCGCCGACGCTCGCCGCTGGGTCGAGCGCCTGCTCACGGTCATCCACCCCGCGGTCAGGCGAGCGGAGCTGGCCGACTTCGTCGAGACCTACGTCATCTTCGAGATCGCCGACCTTGCACCGACCTGTTCGCCCGAGGAGCTGTACACGTCGTACGCCCGTGAAGTCGCGCAGATCCTTCGCGCCGAGCGTGCAGTACCCTCCGACCAGGAGGTGGGCGACGCGCTCACCCATCGCATCTCGTTCAGCGCCGAGGACGTGACCTTCATCGACTGGGACGCCGCGCTCATTCTCGACCGGGATGCCGAGGACGTCCGGGCGGTGCTGGAGTTCGCCAACGTCGAGCTACTGGAGATGCGCTTCCTCGACCAGCGCCTGGACGACGCGCTCGACGAGTCGTACGAGCGACTGTCGCGCCGCCCGTTCGGCTTCTGGCAGATGCCCGGCTCGGCGCGCGCCACCCTGCGACGGATCGGTCAGCTGCAGGTCGAGAACGCCGTCCTCTTCGAGGGCGTCAACAACGCTCTCAAGCTGCTCGGCGACCAGTACCTCGCGCGCGTGTACCGGCTCGTCTCGGAACGCTTCCACCTCGCCGAATGGGACGCGAGCATCCTGCGGAAGATCCAGACCCTCGAGAGCATCTACCAGAAGGTAGCGGATCAGGCTGCGAACCGGCGCACCGAGGTGCTCGAGTGGATCATCATCGTCCTGATCGCGGTCGAGATCGTGCTGCCGTTCCTCCCGAGGCTGGCGCACCTTCGTTAGCGGTGCTCGTCCTCGCATGCGCGGGTGACGGGGACGGGGGCCCCACCTCCTCGCGGGTCCTTAGGCCCGGCGCTGGCGGTGACGTGGGTCACCCGAGACGAGCGCTCGCCGGGCCCCCGCTCGTCGGCGGGGCCCCCGTCCCCGTCACCCTGGCGATGTCGGGCCGGAAAACCACTGGGCGCTAGCGCCTACTCGAAGGCTTCGCGAAGGATCCGGCCGCGGAGGCGTTCTTCCACCGCTCCGCCGCTCACGAAGCGCGGCGGTCGGACGCCGAGGACCCAGGCGGCGGTCTGGCCGAGATCGGGATTCGCCGCCGTGCGGTCGTTCGTCTCGCCCCTCGCGGCCGGCCGGAGGCGGGGATCGCCTCCCGTGACCAGGATGGCGATGGCGCGCTGCCCGGGACCGCCGTGCTCTCCGGCGAGACCGCCGAGATGCGGCGAGAACGGATCGGCGAAGAAGTAGTTCGGCGCCGCGACCAGCACGAGCTCGCCCGCGAGCGGGTGCGCCAGCCGCCAGTCGGGATGGACACGGGCCAGCATGTTCGCGTCGCCGCCGTCGGCTGGATTCGGCAGCCGGTACCACGCCTCGGCGATCTCGGGCTGGGCGAGCGCCAGGGCACGGACCGCGCGCAGACGCTCGGCCTGCACGTGATCGAGCGCCGTCGGCGCCTTGCCGGCGAGCGCGACGTACTCGATGCCGCCGCTGGTGAGGGGCCACACATCGGTCAGCCCGGCGCGGGCCAGCTCGCGCCCGAACAGCACGATCGGGTAGCGCCGCGAGGGGTCGGGCTCGACGGACTCCATGCCATGGTCGGCTGTCACCATGAGCACCAGGTGATTCCAGATGCCGAGCCGTCGCGTGAGATCGACGAGCCGGCCGAGCTGCCGATCGGCCTCCAGCACGGCCCGCCGCGCCTGGTTCGACGCGGGACCGAAAAGATGCGCCGTGCGGTCGACGTCGGGCAGGGCGACGAAGAGCAGGTCGGGGTCGCGCTCGGTGATCACCCGCAAGGCCTCGTTCATCGTCCGCTCGTCCGACGCGAAGCCGGCACGCGGATCGATGGGTTCCTCCTCCGACTCCGGATCGCCCCAGAGGACGTCGGGGCGGTGCTGTCGTCCCGGCACGTTCCCGAAGAGCGAGACGAGACGCGCCTTGCCGAAGACCCCGGCGGTCGTGAGCGACGGCCGCTCCTTCTCGACGACGGTGTAGAGCGTCTCGACCTCCAGATCGGCCCCCTCGCTCCGCGTCGGCGTGCCCGACGTGCGATTCCAGAGGAGGTTGCCGACGATCCCGTGCGCCTCCGCGTACGTGCCGGTCATGACCGCGGCGTGATTCGGGTTGGTCACGCTCGGCATGATCGCCTGGGCATGGGGGTAGAACGCCCCCCGCGCGTCCGGCGCGGTCGCCAGCTGCCAGAGGTGCGGCGTCAGCTGCTCGCTGACGAAGGACGCATCGAGCGCGTCGACGAGGACGATGTAGACGCGTGAGCCACCGAGCGCCGCGGTGGCGGTGAGCAAGAGCTGGGCGAGAAGGAGTGTCGTGAGCCGCACCGCGCGCGCAGCATCCCCGCGTCCCGCGCCTCGTGCAAGCGGCTCACGCAATCTTCACGTCGTCAGCTCGGATCCCACCAGCGGGAGAGGCGCCCGTGGGGACGACCCGGCGCCCCCGCGTAGTGCGACACGTCGTTGAAGAGCATGAGGCGCGCCCGCGCCGCGCCCTTGAACTCGAGGATGTTGAGGCAGCAGGGATGCTGGTCGAGCCGGTCGCGGTAGCCCCGGGCGTCGAAGCCGAGGAGGCTCGAAACCAGGAGACGGATGGTCGCCTTGTGCGACACGACCAGCACCTGCCCACCCGCATGCTGGCGGACGATGGCGTGCAGCACCGGCAGGGAGCGCGCCATGACGCTGATGCCGGGCTCCCCGCCTTCCGGCGCGCACGTGAGCGGGTCCTCCTCCCACGCCGCGTACTCATCGGCGAAGCGTTCCTCGACCTCGCGGCGGCGGAGGCCTTCCCAGTGACCGTGGTTGATCTCCCGCAGCCCGTCCCGCGCGACGGGGCCGAGGCCATGCGGACGGGCGACGATGGTCGCCGTCTCCATCGTGCGCTGCATGGGGCTCGTGTAGACCGCGACGAGCGGCTCGCTCGCGAGCCGCCGGGCGAGGCGCTCGGCCTGCTCCCGGCCCTCGTCGGCGAGGGGCACGTCAGTCGACCCGGCGAAACGGTCTTCGGCGCCGAGCGCCGTCGTGCCGTGTCGGACGAGCAGCACGCGCGTCGTCTGCATCGCCGCCGTTTCCATGCAGCACGCCTCCGGTCGCTACCGCTGCTCGACCTTTCCCTCGGCCTCCACCAGGACGGTGGGCGCCATCCCGAGAAACAGGCCGGTCCCCACGACACCGGGAATCGCCCGGATGGCGCGATCGAGCCCCGGCGGATCGGCGATCGGCTCGAGGCCACAGTCGCAGATCCAGTTTCCGTTGTCGGTCGTCTCGGGAGCGCCCCCCTGCATGCGCACCTCGGGCCGGAGACCGAGCCGTGCGAGGCGATCCCGGCAGAGGGGCAACGCGAAGGGCACCACCTCCACCGGGAGGCGGCCTCGACTGCCGAGCGCGGGGACGACCTTCTCGCGACCGACGAGGACGACGAACCGGCGCGCGGCGGTGGCGACGACCTTCTCCCGCAGGAGCGCGCCGCCGTACCCCTTGATGAGATCGTCGCGCGGGTCCACCTCGTCCGCGCCGTCGATGGCGAGATCGAGGGTAGGATGGTCGGCGAGCGTGGCCAGCGGGATGCCGAGCTGTCGCGCGAGCCGGGCGGTCGCCTCCGAGGTCGGCACGCCGACCACCCGGAGCCCGCCCTCGACGCGGGCGGCGAGCGCCCGTACGAATGCCGTCGCCGCCCGGCCGGTACCGAGCCCGAGGACCTGCCCATCCTGGACCAGCCGGAGCGCGTGCTCCGCGAGGCGCGCGGCGCCCTCTTCGCCCGCGCTCATCGGGTGGCGGCGAGGTAGGCGGCGGCGCCACGGAGCGCGGTCTTCTGGTCCAGGATGATCCGCACGGGGATGCGGCCGAGCCACTCGGAGAAACGGCCCTTGTCCGTGAACCCGCGCATGAACGTCCCGTCGGCGATCCTGCTCAGGAGCTTGGGCGCGATGCCGCCGCCCACGTAAATCCCGCCGGTGGCGAGCGTCTTGAGCGCGAGGTTCCCCGCTTCGGCACCGTAGGCCGACACGAAGACGTCGAGGGCGCGTGCGGCGCGGGCCGATCCCCCCGTCTGCGCGAGCTCCGTGATCGTCGCGCTCGCATCCGCGGCGGATGCGATGCGAGCTGCGACCTCGGGCACCTCCGGCACGTCGAGCGCGTCATAGATGTTGTGGAGTCCGGGACCCGAGACCACGCGCTCCCAGCTCACGTGCCCGAAGCGGTCCATCAGGCGCCCGAGAATTCCGATCTCCTCCGCATTGCGAGGTCCGAAGTCGGCGTGGCCGCCCTCCGAGGCGCAAACATGGTGGCGCGTCCCGTCCCAGTAGAGCGTGGCCTCGCCGAGGCCGGTCCCCGCCGCGATGAGGGCGGCGTTCCCTCGCGCGACGGCGGCACCGGGATTCAGGACCATCAGCTGCTCCGGCGAGAGCGTCGCGATGCCGTGGGCGTTCGCCTCGAGATCGTTGAGCAGGACGACGCGTGCGAGCCGGAGCGTCCGTGCGAGCCCCGCAGCGTCGATCAGCCACCCGAGGTTCGGCATCCGGCTGCGGCCCTCGGCGACCGGACCCGCGATGCCGAAGCACGCCGCCGACGGGACGTCGGTCCGGTCCCGCAGGAAGGTCCGCACGACGTCCTCGAGGCCGCCATACCCCTCGTTCACGAGGTGCGCCTCGTCGACGGCGGTCAGGACGCCATCGGCGACCGCATAGAGGGCGAGGTTCGTCTTCGTCGCGCCGACGTCCGCCGCGAGGAGCAGGTCGCTCATCGCCTCGCGAGGCTCCGGAAGTTCGCCATGATGCGCGCCGCCATGCTCAGCCCGCCTTCCGGAGGGTCTCGGACTTCTCCTTGAGGCAGGTGAGGAGGTCCTCCCACGACTTGACGAAGGCCGCGGCGCCGTCCTTCTGGAGCTTCGCGGCAAGCGCGTCGACGTCGATCCCGGCCTCCCGGAAGCGACCGATGACCGCCTCCGCGTCCCCGCCGTCGTGCGCGAGGAGCGCGCCGATCTGGCCGTGGTCGGCGAGCGCCAGCAGAGTCTTCTCCGGCATGGTGTTGATGGTGTGCGGGGCCGCCAGCTCCGCGACGTAGAGAAGGTCGGACAGCTTCGGGTCCTTGGTGCCCGTGCTCGCGAAGAGGAGGCGCTGCGAGCGGGCGCCGCAGTTCAGCAGCCGGAGCCAGCGGTCCGAGGCGAGGAGCTCACGGTAGGCCCCGTACGTCTGCTTGCCGACGGCGACGCCGAGCTGTCCGCGCAGCGCGGGCGGCACGCGGTCTGCCACTGCCACGTCCCAGCGGCTGACGAAGAGCGACGCGACGGAGGGAACGTACGCGTTCAACCCCGCCGCCACGCGGCGCTCGATCCCCCGGATGTAGGCCTCGGCCGCGGCGACGTACTGCTCGCGCGAGAACAGCAAGGTGACGTTGATCGGCACCCCGGCGAAGATCGACTCCTCGATCGCCGGGATGCCCTCGGGCGTGCCGGGGATCTTGATGAACAGGTTCGGCCGCCCCGCGCGCGCGTGGAGCTCCTTCGCTGCCGCCACCGACGCCTTGGTATCGTAGGCGATCGTGGGAGAGAGCTCGAGCGACACCCAACCGTCGACCCGGTTGGTCAGCTCGTGGATCGGACGGAAGAGATCGGCCGCCTGCGTCAGGTCCTCGAGCACCAGGTCGAAGAGTAGCGCCTCCCCCGCCCGGCCTGCGCTGATCTTGTCGCGGATCGCGGGGTCGTAGTCCTGCCCGCCGCGGATGGCGTTGTCGAAGATCGTCGGGTTCGAGGTGAGACCGGTGACCAGGAGCTCATCGATGTATCGCTTGAGGCCCCCGCTCCGGAGGAGACCGCGTGTGATGTTGTCGAGCCAGATGCTCTGGCCCGCGTCGTGAAGTCGTCGTGTGCCCTTCATGTTCCCTCCGTGCCGCTCGCCGGGGAGTGCCAGCCGCCGACCTCGGCCGTGAGCCGCGCCGCCTCGTCTGGTCCCCAGCTGCCGGGCTCATACAGGTAAATCGGGGTCGTGTCGCCGAGGATCGGCTGCACGATGCCCCATGCCGCTTCGACGCTGTCCTCGCGTGCGAAGAGCGTCGCGTCACCGTCCATCGCATCCCCGAGCAGGCGCTCGTAGGCGTCCATCTCCTCCCCGTCCGGCTTGTGGACGAAGCGCAGCTCGGTCGGCTCGGTCACCATCTCCTCGCCCGGCCGCTTCACGCGCGCCCCGATCGCGATCGTCACGTCGGGGCTGAGGCGGAAGCGGACGTAGTTGGTCTCCTGCGGCGAGAGCTTGCTCAAGGGGGGCCGGCAGAGCGTCACCAGCACCTCGGTCGTCGTGGCCGCGAGCCGCTTGCCCGCACGGATGAAGAACGGCACGCCCTCCCAGCGCCAGGAGTCGATGTGCAGCCGCACGGCGGCGAACGTCTCGACCGTGGAGGCCGGCGCCACGCCGTTCTCCTGACGATAGCCGCGGTACTGGCCGCGCACGAGATCGTCGGCGCTGAGCGGCCGGATCATCCGGAAGACCTTCACCTGCTCGTCCCGGATCGACTCGTGATACGTCGTCGCGGGCGGTTCCATGGCGAGGAACCCCACCACCTGCAGCATGTGGTTCTGGATAACGTCGCGGATGGCGCCCACCTCCTCGTAGAGTCGTCCCCTGCCCTCCACGCCGAAGCGCTCGGCCATCGTGATCTGCACGCTCTGCACGTACCGCCGGTTCCAGATCGGCTCGAGGAACGTGTTGGCAAAGCGGAAGGCGAGGAGGTTCTGCACCGGCTCCTTCCCGAGGTAGTGGTCGATGCGGAAGATCGCCGACTCGTCGAACACGGCGTGGAGCGTCGCGTTCAAGGCCTGCGCCGACTGGAGATCGCGGCCGAACGGCTTCTCCAGGACCACCCGGGCGCCGCGTGCCGAGCCCGAGCGGGCGAGCCCCTTCACCACCGTCGTGAAGAGGCTGGGCGGAATGGCGAGGTAGTGGAGCGGTTGGGCCGCGTCGCCCAGCCCCGTGCGCAGGTTCTGGTACGTCGCGTCGTCGTCGTAGTTGCCGCCCACCAGGCGGAGCCGGTTGGCGAGACGCGCGAAGGCCGTCTCGTCGACTCCGCCGTGCTCCGCGATGCTGGCGTGAATCCGTTCCTTGAGCCGCTCGAGCGTCCAGCCGCTCCGGGCGACGCCGACGACGGGCACGTCGAGATGCCCGCGGCGGGCCATCGCATGGAGCGCGGGGAAGATCTTCTTGTAGGCGAGATCCCCCGTGATCCCGAAGAAGACGAGGGCGTCGGAGCGGGGTCCCATCATTTGCGCGTACCCTTCTCGACGGGGACGACGAAATCCCGTCCTTCCCAGCGCCCCGCCTGGAGCCAGAAGAACGTGAAGCGGATCGGGGCGACCTGCTCGGCGGCAATCGGGATGTCCACGAAGTCGGCGCCGACGACCGTGGACGTGGAGGTGGTGTCCGTGACGACCGCCCACTCATCGAGGGTCCACCGCAGGCGGAATGCCGCGCCGGCCTGGATGCGCAGGGTCGCCCCCGGACACACCGTGCGCGCGCGCCGCTTGAAGCTCCATACCTCGATTGGCGGGGGGCGACGCACTCCCTGGTAGCGCTCGACGACCGCGGGGATGCGGTCGAACACCCGGCCGTCGAACGCCGAGCGGAGGAGCTTCACGTACTCCGCGTGTGCCCACATGAGCGGCATCGCGGCGCCCGTCGGCTTCCCCAGACGCATGCGGGCCTCGGGCCGGTCGGGCGCGTCCCACACCTGTTCGGGGAGCAATCCCCCGGCCGATGCGAAGCCCTCCATGGCGCGAAGGTACGGGCCGACATCGCGCCCGGCGGCGAGCTCGTAGTGCCCGCGCTCCCCGGTGAGGAGTGGCCACGCCCGGCCCCTGCCCCATCCCACGAACGGCCCGCCGTCGTCCCGTTGCCCGTACCCGTCGTGGTTGTACCGCCGCCAGCACGGCCCAACGGGCGTCTCCACCTTGAGCGTCGCGTCCACCACGCGGAGCGAATCCTCCACGACCGTGTCTCCAGCCTTCACGATTCCATATCGAACGAGCTCGAGGAATCCCGCGTCGATGACGGCCTTGGCCGGGAAGTCTGCCCGCTCGCCGGGCGGGCGGTTGCGGATGGTGAGGACGCCGCGGTCGGGATCCTCGTCGGCCTCGGGGTCGTTCGGGTCGACCGGTCGGATGCGGATGAAGTGGCGCTGGAGGCCGGCGACCAGCGAACCGTCGGTGGTGACCGTCCAGGCCACGACGTGGCACTCGAGAAAGTCGGCGTAGCGTTCGAGGAAGGCCGCGGTCGCTTCGTCGTGGCGTTCCCGCGCGAAGGCGGCCGCACAGGTGAGGGCAGCGATGTTCGACGCGAGCGTCGAGGGTGAGTACCCGCCATTCTCCTCCCAGCGCTCCTGGGGCGTGACCGGTCCCTCGCGGACCAGGTAGCCGGCCGCGCGCAGCACCATTGGATAGGGATCGAAGTCGCGCAGCGCCCCTGCCTCGCGCAGCCGCCAGGCAAGGAGGACCGGAATCGCCACTTCGTCGAGCTGGATGCCGGGCCAGTAGGGCTTCCCGTCGATCCAGAAGTTCTGATGGAACCCCCCATCGGGGCGCTGAGAGCACGCCAGGTAGATGAGCGCCCGGAGCGGCGTCTCGGTGTTCCCGGACGCCAGGAGCCCGGTCGTCCCGTGCACCATGTCGCGAGTCCATACCAGATGATACCCGCCGAGATCCTCATCGCCCTTCGTCTCGCCCCAC
>DATILR010000151.1:0-3084 GCA_035476275.1 Binatus sp. (SeqCode)
GCCTCGAGCGTCACCTCGAGTCCGTCGGGCAGGACGGCGAGCGCCGGGTCTTCGGCGATGAGACGGGTGCTCCCTCCAGCGTCGGGCTCTACGGTGCCGAGCGAGGTCCACGTGGCCCCATGTCGCACCCACACCTGGTAGGTCTGTCCAGCGGGCGCCGGCGGGAACTTGGAGAACGTGACCACGGCGATCGCGCTGCCGGGACGCGCACGGTAGCGGGCGTGCGTCTCTTCGGGTGTCCCGGCCACCGGGGCCAGGCGGAGGTTCACACTGTCGCTCGCGGTCACCATCGAGAGCGCGCGATCGTAGCGTGCCATCGTCGCGTGTTCCGACTCGTAGCGGATGCCTACGGCAACCAGCAGGCAGAGGGCGGCGAGCGCCGCCCATTGCGGGCCGAGCGTGCTGCGGAGTCGCTGGAGGCCGGCGCGGATGCGTGTCTTGGCCGTGCCGAGTGGCAGGCCGAGCTCGGCCGCGACCTGCTTGTGCGTGAGGTCGTCGAGGAAGGCGAGGCTGAGTGCCTCGCGCTGCGAAGGCGGCAGCTCATCGAGCGCCGACTTGAGCACGGCGCGACGATGCTGCTGCCATGCCGCCTCGGAAGGCTCGGGGTCGTTCGCGGGGAAGCCTGCGAGCATCAACCCCTCGGGATCGGGCGCGACCTCCGGCTGGCGGCTCTGGCGGCGGAGCTCGTTCAGGAGGCGGAAGTGCGCGATCTGGAGCACCCAGGAGCGGACGGTGCCCCGCTCGGGATCGAACCGTCCTGCGTTGCGCCAGACGGCCAGGAAGACCTCCTGCACGAGGTCTTCGGCTGCGGCGCGGTCGAGCGTCGGGAGCGCCAGGCCGAAGATCAGCCGGGCGAAACGGCGGTGGAGCAGCCCGAGCGCCTCCGCGGAGCCCTCGGCGACCCGGCGCATCAGCTCCTCGTCGCCGGGGGCGTATTCGCTCGATGGCATCCGCCGCTGTCCGTTCCTGCGAGCGTACATCGCAGCTGGGTGGTGGCACGCGCCGAGACCCATTCAGGCCACGCGGTCCACCGCACCTCTGTTACCCATCTCTACACCGGGCGAGGCGATCTGGATTGGGTCCGCCGCCGGGACGGGCCGGACGAAGCGGACGAGGCCGGTGCTGACGAAGAAGAGCAGGGTGAAGGCCACGCCTACAATGAGCGGGCTATAGGGATCCGCACCGGGGGTGATGAAGCACGATGCCGTCCAGAGGCCCACCAGGATGGAGGCGCGGCGGGTGCGGAGGGAGTCCGGCGAGACGATGCCCATCACCACGAGGCCGGTGAGCACGAGCGGCAGCTCGAAGGTAAGGCCGAAGGCGAGCAGGAAGTAGGCGACGAAGGTGAAATAGTTGTCGGCGGTGATGATCTCGACGAAGTACGGATGGCCGAAGCCGAGGAGCCAATCGATCGGATAGCGCAACGTCACGAAGCCGACGAAGAGCCCGGCGAGGAAGAGAACCACCCCCACCAGGGTGAACGGCAACGCGTGTCTCTTCTCGCCCCGCGTGAGTGCCGGCGAGATGAACGCCCAGAGATGATACGTCCACACGGGCGTGGCCAGGGCGACGCCGACGGCCAGGGAGAGCTTCAACACGACGGCGAACCCCTCGCCAATGCCGGTCACGGCGATCTGGAGCTTGCCGCCGTGGCCGACGAGCGCGTTGGCTTGGCTGGGGAGAGGGCTGAGCAAGAACTCTAGAACCGGCGCATAGAAGAGGAACGCCACGAACGCCCCAACGATGACCGCACCAACGCAGAACAAGAGGCGGCGCCGAAGCTCTTCGAGATGGTCGACGAGGCTCATTGCCACCTGAGCCAAAGGCTCAGCCCCAGCAGCGTGCCAAGGGCTGCGCAGCAGGTGAGCGCAGGGTGAAGGGAAGCTACGTACACCCAACGCAAGCATTCGCTAATCAAGGGTTCCATTCCCGACTCGCACTTGCATCGGCCGGAGGAGCGTTTCCTCAGGACACCGGACGGGACTCCCCCGCGTGCGGGTGGTCTTCCCCGGCGGGGCGCGTCTCGATCTTCGGCGCTTCCTCCCCGAGTTCGCCGAGCGCGCGCTTGAACTCCCTGAAGGCACGCCCCGCCGAACTCCCCATCTCGGGAAGCCGCTTCGGCCCGAAGACGAGCAGCGCGACGAGTGTGATGATCACCAGCTCGGGCCAGTGAAATCCCATGGTTCTCCTCCTATGGACGGTTGGTGGTGACCGCGCTCGCATCGGCGCGGGCTAGCCGGCTTCGCAGGCGCGTGTTCTCTGGAAACTCGGCCCGCATCCGCTCGAGCACGGCACGGGCTTCGGGCTGACGTCCGAGGGCGTCGAGCGCGTCGGCCGTGAGCCAGCCGCGGCGGAAACGCAGCCGTGGCTCGTCCGGCGCGGGCCCGAGCCCTTCGAGGATCGCGAGGGCACCCGCCGGGTCGTTCCGATCCTCGAGCAGCGCCTCCGCGGCCCGCACCTGGACCGCGGGGTCGCTCGGGAAGCGCTGCGCGGCAAGCTCGAGAAGGCTCGCCGCGTCCCCGGCGCGGCCGGCCTTTTCGTCGAGCTCGGCCTGCCGGAAGAGGCCAGCCAGGAAGAGCCGGGCGACGTCCTCGGGATCGCCACTGCGGATGCCTACGCCCCCGGCGTGCCCGTACACGACCTCGCCGCCGAGCTTGCCGGTCTGGAGGATGCAGAGGAACGCGAGCAGGCCGAACCCGGCGGACACGAAGGACAGTGCACGGACGATCGCGCGCCCGCGAAGTGCGAACGTCAGGAGCTCGAGCCCCCCGACGAGAAGGGCGATGTTCCGTGTCCGCTCGCCCCACTGCTGGTGCGCACGCACGGCGGCGGCAACACCGGGCGCGGCCTCGACTGCCACGTGCGCGTCCTCGCCCGACTGCGCGGCGACCAGCGTTGCGGCCGTGGCGAGCAGGATGAGCGTCACCGCGGCCGGCCCCGCGAACGCGCCCGGGCGCGTGAGCGACACGCAGCGGAGAAGGACGCCGCCCGTGAGGAGGCCGATGGCGAAGTGGATGATGATCGGATGGTAAAAGCCGAGGTCGGGCATCAGTCCCCCGCTAGCCAGCGGTCGCGACACTCCGC
>DATILR010000152.1:0-2491 GCA_035476275.1 Binatus sp. (SeqCode)
CCCTCGAGGCGCCGGAGCGCGTCGCGCACCCGGATGAGCGCGAAGTTGCCGATGTAGAGCTGGTCGTAGCGCTTGGTGGGGGAGAGGAGGTGCACGACCATCAGGAGGTCGGGGGACGACTTGAGCGTCGTCACCCCGATCCGCCGGACGTCCTCGGGGAGACGGGGCTCGGCGATCGCGACGCGGTTCTGGGTCAGCACCTGCGCCTTGTCGAGGTCGGTGCCGAGCCGGAACGTGATCGTGAGCGTCATCGAGCCGTCGGTCGTGCTCTGCGACGACATGTAGAGCATGTCCTCGACGCCGTTGACTTCCTGCTCGATCGGCGTCGCGACCGTGTCGGCGATGACCTCCGGGGGCGCCCCGGGGTAGGAGGCCTGCACGACGATCGTTGGCGGCACCACCTCGGGGTACTGCGCGACCGACAGGTTCTGGTAGGCGATGCCGCCGAGGATCAGCGTGACGATCGAGAGGACGGCGGCGAAGATCGGCCGGTCGATGAAGAACCGTGAGATGTTCATGGCCGGCGCTCGGGGGAGGGCTCGGTCGAGGAGGTGATCCCGTCCGCGGTCGCGACCGTGGCTGGCGGAGGGATCGTCTCCCGCTGTGCGTCGACCTTGATCCCGGGGCGAATCCGCTGGAGCCCCGCCACCACCACCCACTCGTCCGGCGTCACCCCCTCGCGGACGACTCGCAGGCCGTCGACCAGCGGCCCGATCTTCACCATGCGGTACTCGGCCTTGCCCTCGCCGTCCACCACGAAGACGAACTTCTGCGATTGATCGCTGCCGATCGCCTCGTCGGGAACGAGGATCGCACGGTACTCCCCGCTCCCGGGCAGCCGCAGGCGCGCGAAGAGGCCGGGGATGAGGCTCAGGTCGGGATTCGGCAGCACTGCCCGGCCGACGATCGTCCCCGTCCCCCGGTCGACCTGGTTGTCGACGAAGTCCATGACGCCGTCGTGTGGGAACCCTTCCTCGTCGGCGAGCGCCACGTGCACCGGGTTCTTGAAGTCGCGGGAGCTGCGCCGCTTCCCGAGGCGGGCGAGGCGGTCGTACTTGAGGAGCGACCCCTCGTCGGCCTCGAAGTACGCATAGATGGGATCGAGCGACACGATCGTCGTGAGCAGCGTCCCCTGCGTCCCCACGCCCCCGTTGATGAGGTTGCCCTCGGTGACGAGCTTTCGCCCGACGCGCCCGCCGACCGGCGCGGACACGTGCGTGAACTCGACGTCGAGCCGGGCGGCGTCCACGGTGGCCTGCGCCTCGTCGACCGACGCCTCGGCCTGCCGCACGTTCGACTCGCGGATGTCCGCCTCCTCCTGCGAGATGGCGTGGCTCGCGAGCAGGCCCGCGGCGCGGGTGAAGTTCTTCCGCGCCAGGGCGAGCCGGGACTTCGCCAACTCGAGGTCCGCCTCGGCATGGCGCAGCGCGGCTTCGTAGGGGCGCGGGTCGATCAGGAAGAGGAGATCGCCCTTGTGGACGATCGCGCCGTCCTCGAAGTGGATCGACTGCAGGTAGCCGCTCACCCGCGGGCGGACCTCGACCGAATCGACGGCGTCGAGGCGTGCCGTGAACTCGTCCCACTCGGTGATCTCGCGCGCGACGGGCTGCACGACCTTCACCTTCGGGGGCGGAGGCGTCGCGGGCGGCGCCTGACGGCACGACGAGAGCGCCAGCGCGGCGGCCAGGGGCGCCAGAGCGCGCCAACGCCGGGGCCGTGCTCCAGAGAACCACGTGGCCGCGAGGCTGCTAGCGAGGGTCGAGCGCATCGGTCCTTTCGTTCGCACGTGAGTCCCGGGCGACCCTAGCATGGAAGCCACCCGGGGAGAGCCACGCGCCCCGGGGGCGCCACCTACGGGACTCCCAGCTTCGCCAGGTACGGGTCGACGTCGGGCGCGAACGCCGGGTGCTTGCGCAATCTCGCGAGATGGCCCATGGCTCGCGGAAATTCCCCCTCGAGCTCCGGATGCAGAATCGGCGTGAGACCCTGCTGTTCGAGCGCTGCGGCGCTCCCTCGCTCGTTGCAGAAGAGGCTCATCTCCGCGACGAAGCAGATGTCCGCGAGGGTGACATCCTCTCCCACCAGGAAGCGACGCTCGGACGAGAGCGCCTGGTCGATGCCGCCGGCGTAGGCCACGAATCCATCGCGCGCTCGCGCGTGGCTCTCCGCAGAAACCTTCCCGCTCATCAAGGCGAGCAGATAGATCTGCGCATCTCGTGCGAACACGAGACTCGCATCGAGGAAGCTGTCCACCCGCGAGGCCTCGTAGGGTCCCTGGCCGTAGAGGGGGAAGCGGCTCGCACCCAGGCGAGCGACCGCCCGCATGATGCTGTTCGACTCGAAGATGCCTACCTTGCCGTCGGGGCTGAACGCGGCCGGCACGGTCCCGAACGGATGCGCCACCATGAAGGCGTCGGTCTTGCGGAGGCCGGTCCCCTGAAAGCCCACCTTCCCGATCCGCACCTCCGCCGGCACCGCGGGCTCGTGACCC
>DATILR010000153.1:0-2708 GCA_035476275.1 Binatus sp. (SeqCode)
CTCGCGTCGGTCACCGTCTCGATGGCCGGCTACAACACCGTGGCCGAGGTGCTCGCGCACGAGAAGCCGGCGGTGGTGGTCCCCCGCGTCTACCCCCGGCGCGAGCAGTGGCTGCGGGCGCACGCGCTGGAGGAGCGGGGACTTCTCCGCACCATCGATCCGGAGAACCTGAGCCCCGACGCGCTGATCGAAGCGATGAGCGCCGAGCTCCGCGGCGGGACGCCTCCCCCACCGTCGATCGACTTCGGGGGCCTCAAGCGGATCACCCGCCGGGCGCGGCTTCTCCTGGACGTCGAGGGGCACGCGTAGCGTGCGCATCGCCTACGTTTCCGCCGACCGTGGCGTCGCCCCCACGGGGTCCAACGGCGCGTCGACCCACATCCGCGAGCTGGTCAACGCGGTCGTGGCGCGCGGCGTCGAGGTGAAGGTCCTGACCGCGCGGCCGGGCGATGGACGCGGGATCGACGCCGAGCTGATCGACATCGACACCGACGACGTCCTGCCGGCCCTGCGCCGCCTGACCGCCGGCCTCGACGGCGGCAACGATGCCGCGGCGACGCAGGCCTCCGAGGTCCACGGCCTCCTCCTGAACGAGTGCCTGCACGAGCACCTGGAGCGCCTGCACGCCCGCTGGCCGATCGATCTCGTCTACGAGCGCTACTCCCTCTGGTCCCACGCGGGCTTCCGCTTCGCCCGCCACCACCGTCTCCCCTTCCTCCTCGAGGTGAACGCCCCGCTCGCCGCCCAGCAGGAGGAGTATCGGCGTCTCTCGAACGCGGCCACCGCACATGCCCTCGAGCATCTCCTGCTCAGCCGTGCCGACCGGGTGATCGTCCCCGCCCGGGTGTTGAGTGAGTACGTCCAGTCCCGGGGATGTCCCGCGCGCCGCATCCGCGTGATCCCCTGCGGGGTCGGGCCCCAGTTCTTCGACTGCGAGGTCCGTCCGGATCACGGCCCGACGGACGGCGACTTCGTGATCGGGTTCCTCGGGAGCCTGAAGCCCTGGCACGGCCTCGAGACGCTGCTCGCCGCCTTCGGCCGCCTGCTGGCGCAGGACCCCGGCTATCGCCTCCTGGTCGTGGGCGACGGGCCGCTGCGCGCCACGGTCGAGCGCTTCGCGAGCGCCTGCGGCCGTCCGGATCGCGTGACGATCACCGGTGCCGTCGCGCACCACGAGGTGCCGGCCTACCTGGCGCGGATGGACGTCGGCGTCGCGCCCTACCCGGTCCTCCCGACCTTCTACTTCTCGCCGCTCAAGATCTTCGAGTACGCGGCCGCGCGCGTGCCGATCGTGGCCAGCGGCAGCGGACAGATCGCCGAGCTCCTCGTCCACCGCAAGAGCGCTCTCCTGCACGTTCCGGGCAACGTCGACGAGATGGTGCAGCACATCGAGCGCCTGCGCGGCAACGCCGAGCTGCGGACCCGCCTCGCGCGGCGCGCCCGCCGCATCGCGAAGGGCTACACCTGGGACCGTCTGGCCGCGCGTTTCCTCGCCGCGGCGAGGGCCGCGTGCCGGCGACCGGGTGACGCGTCCGGCGCCTCCCTCGAGCTCACGGCCCTACGGCCGGATGGAGCGAGCTGAGGGCGCCGCTCGCGCCGGTGACCGCGTCTCCCAGGCGGCCACCCAGGGCGGACTCGATTTGCTTCTTCTGTCGCGCCGTGGCGAGCAGCCGGCCGAGGGCGCCCACCTGCTTGGCGGCGCCCTTCAGCATCTTGGCCTGACGCTTCCCGTGCGACCCCTCAGCTCGCACGACCTGGGCCCGCGCCTTGGCGACCGCGCGCTGGAAGGTGCGACGGAGGCCCGGGGAAATGTCTCCCGCGGCCGCTCCGGAGAGCGCCGCATCGATCGTGTCGAAGCGACAGGTGACGCTCGCGAAGCCGGTGATCGGGGTGTGAACGTAGCCCGTCGTCGGATCGCAGACGCTGTCGTCGGTGCAGAGGTCGCCATCGTCGCTGGAGAGCGGCGCGCCGGCCACGCAGGCGCCGCCCGAGCACGCCTCGACGCCGTTGCACACGTTGTCGTCGTCGCAGCCCGCGATTCCCGTGCCGGCGAGCGCATCGTGCACGCATCCGGCGACCGCATCGCAGGAGTCGTGGGTGCACGGATTGCCGTCGTCGCAGGCGAGCGGCGTGACGGCGGTGCAGACGCCGGAGACGCAGGCGGCGCCGGCGCACTGCCCGAGCGCGTTGCAGTTCGTGTCCGCCGCGCATGGGACGCACGTCGCTGGCGCGCCGGGTGCGCAGTAGACGGCCGTCTGGCAACGCGAGTCACAGTCCGATCCCGGCTTGCCGTTGGCGGGCCCCTGGTCGCACTGCTCGCCCGACTCGACGATCCCGTTCCCGCAGACGGAGCCACAGGGCGGGAGGCTCGCATCCAGGCTGACGGTGGCCGTGGGCGCGATCACGGCATCCGACCCGACGTGCGGCGGTCGCGCCGCGTCCCGGTAGGTCAGGTGGTTCGTTCCCGCCGGCAGCGCCGCGAGGGTGCCGTCGATCGTCATCTGGCCGCTCGCCCGGAGGATGTTCCGGGCCTGGGCACCGTTGCTCGCGAAGGTGCCGCCCGCGGCCAGGGTGAGGTCGCAGGCCTCGACGGCCATCTGGCCACCGAGCAGGTCTCCCCCGGCGTGCACGTTGCCGCCGACCGTGATGGGTCCGGCCATCGCCACCCCGGCCGGTTCGGTCAGCGCCGTGCTGAGCAGCGCGCCACC
>DATILR010000154.1:0-4300 GCA_035476275.1 Binatus sp. (SeqCode)
GGCGTTCGAGAAGGAGAGGGGCCGGATCGTCGGCGCGCGGGTGATCGATCGCCTGGGGGGAGACGAGATCCTCGTACGGACCCGTACGGTCGTCAACGCGGCCGGGCCGTGGGTCGACAAGGTGATTGCCCTGGATGCGCCAGCGACGCCGCGGCTTCGGCTCACCAAGGGGGTGCACGTCGTCGTTCCGCGGGCGCGGGTCGGTCATTCCAGCGCCATCGTGCTGCGCGCGCTTGCCGATGGGCGCGTGATGTTCGTGATCCCGTGGGGCGACCATTCGATGATCGGCACGACGGACACCGATCATCCGGGTGGTCCGGACGTCGCACCCACGGTCGAGGCGAAGGACGTCGCGTATCTCCTCGACACGGTGAATCACTATTTCCCCGCGGCTCGTCTCGAGCCGCGAGACGTTGTCAGCGCCTTCGCGGGCCTGCGCCCGCTCATCGCGGCTCCCGTGGGCGCGGGGCTCTCGCCCTCCGAGGTCTCGCGCGAGGAGGAGATATTCGCGTCGGCCTCGGGCTTGGTGTCGATCGCAGGCGGGAAGCTCACTACCTACCGTCTGGTGGCCGCCAACGTGGTCGACCGGGTGGTGACGATCCTGCAGGCCGCGGGTGACTCCCGCCGCTTCGGCCCGTCCCGTACGGGCGAGCTCCCCCTGCCGGGAGGGACCGCCCGGCCGGAGGTTCTCGCCGCCGCCGCGTTCTCCAGCGATGGTCATGGTCTCTCGCCGGCGGTGCTCGAGCATCTCGCCGGTCGCTACGGGAGCCGGCTCGACGAGCTCCTCCAGCTGGTGGCGCAAGATCGTCGTCTGGGTGAACCGCTCGTCGCCACCTTGCCGGAGACGCGGGCCGAGGTCGTCGAGGCTGTCGAGAGCGAGTGGGCCCTGACGCTCGAGGACGTCCTCCGCCGCCGCACGCAGGTGGCGCTCAAGGACGAGACGGCCGGAGCCGACGTGGCCGGTGAGGTGGCGATGCTGATGGCGGAAGCCCTCGGATGGGATCGCGAGGCCGCCCGCGCCGCGGTCGACGACTACGTTCGGGCGGTGCGGGCCGGCCGTACGTGGCGGTGAAGCGGGTCCGCGGCCGCGCGGCGGCCCGGCCACGACCCGGCGCGCTCAACCTCGCTCGGGAGACCATCGCGGCGCGGCGAGGTCGGGCGCGCAGCATCGCGCGCGCTCTCGCGCGGGCCTACCCCGATGCCTGGTGCGCCCTCCGCCACGAGAACCCCTGGCAGCTCATCGTCGCCACCATCCTTTCCGCCCAGTGTACGGACGACATGGTGAACCGCGTGACGCCGGAGCTGTTCAGGGAGTTCCCCACCCCTGCCGCGCTCGCCGGGGCGCCTCCGGCTCGGGTCGAGGCCCTCATCAAGCGCACCGGCTTCTTCCGGCAGAAGACGAAGTCGATCCTGGCCACGGCGCGCGCCGTCACCGAGCAGCACCAAGGGACCGTGCCCGACTCGCTCGCGGCGCTCTGCCAGCTGCCCGGCGTCGGACGGAAGACGGCCAACGTCGTGCTCGGCACCGCCTTCGGTCAGCCGGCGATCTTCGTGGATACCCACGTTCGACGGCTCTCGGGCCGTCTCGGTCTCACCCTCCACGACGATCCCGACAAGATCGAGCGTGACCTCCAGCAGCTGCTGCCGCCCCGCGAGTGGACCACCTTCGCCCATCGCCTGATTCACCACGGACGGCGGGTCTGCGTCGCGCGGAGACCGCGCTGCAGCGCCTGTCCGCTCACGAGGTGGTGCCCTCGCCTCGGCGTGACCGTCAGTACGTAGACTTCACCCCTCGGATTCTCCGTGCGTAGAGCTCCAAGTCGCCGACGTCGCACGTTTTTTTCTGGCAGCAGCGTGATTTCACCTTGACATTTGCGCGATGCAACGATAACCTCCGTCAACTTTTGGGTGGAAATCCGGCGGGTTAGGGAGACGGGGGGAGATGGCCGTTTACACTGAGCTCGACAGGCAGGAGCTCGCCGAGATCACGGAAGATTACGGTCTCGTTCGGCTCATCGGTTCGAGCGGCATCCCGTCGGGGTCGGTCAACACCAACTACCTCCTGGAAACGGCCCGCGGCCGCCACCTGCTGCGTGTGGACGAGGTGAAGGGGGAGCTCGAGGTCAAGCGCGAGCTCGATCTGCTGCTCTTCCTCCGCAAGCACGGCTTCCCGTGCCCCCAACCGCTCGCCGACCGGAAGGGACGCTACTACCGGGAGGCCCGCGGGAAGTGCTTCTCGGTCTACCGCTACTACGACGGGCACGTCGTACCCCCCGAGCGCCTCACCAGCGGTCAGCTCGAGAGCATCGGGCACGCCCTGGGTGACCTCCACACCATCTGCAAGAGCTACAAGAAGGGCATCGACAACCGCTTCAGCTTCGAGCGCGTCGCCGGGGTCTACGGTGAGGTGCGCGGGCGGCTCCCGTCCTACTTCAAGCGCACCGTCCGGACCCTCGACGACGAGGTCGACTACCTGCACAACTACCTCGAGGGGAAGCTCCCGAAGGGGATCATCCACGGGGACCTGTTTGCCGACAACCTGATCCTGAAGGGCGACAAGGTCATCGCCATCCTCGACTTCGAGGCGGCGTGCCGGGGCAAGTTCATCTTCGATCTGGCCACCGCGGTGAACGCCCTCTGCTTCGACGGGGAGCAGTATCACCTGAAGCGCTTCGAGGCGCTGATCGCCGGCTACGAGGGGATCCGGGCGCTCTCGCTCGCGGAATGGGACGCGTTCCCGAACGAGCTGCGCTACTCGGCGTTCCGCTTCACCGTGACCCGCCTGCGCGACTTCTTTCTGCAACCCGTTGACGAGCAGACGCGCGTCAACAAGGACTTCCGGGAGTTCTACGAGCGGTTGCGCATCCTCCGACGGGAGCGGGACGGAGGCATGGAGCCTCTCCTGATGGCGATGGCGACCGGCTACGACTACCGGAAGTACCAGAAGGTGAAGGCGCTCGAGAAGAAGAGTTCGAAGTAGCCTTCATCCCCCCGGTACCCGACCAGCGTGAAGATCAGCGAGCTCTACGGGCGAGGGGGCCCGGTCATCTCCTTCGAGTTCTTTCCCCCCGCTACACCCGCCGGCGAGGCGACGCTCGTGCGGACGATCGAGGCGCTGAAGCCCCTGCGTCCGGGCTTCGTCTCGGTCACGCGAACCGGTACCAAGCCGCGTGAAGCGCCGGTCGAGCTCGTGACGCGCATCCGCGCGCTCGGTATCGAGGGCGCGGCCCACGTCACCTGCATCGAGGCGACGCGCGAGGAGATCGCGGCGCACTGCGAGCTGATGGTCGGTCGCGGCATCGAGAACGTGGTCGCGATCCGCGGCGACGTGCCGAACGATCCGACGTTCCGCGCCCCGGCCAACGGCTTCCGCTACGCCGTCGACATGATCCGCTTCATCCGGGAGCGGAAACACGGCTTCTGTCTCGTCGGCGGCGGCCATCCGGAGGGCCATCCCGAGTGCCGTGACCTCGAGCTCAACATCCAGCACCTGCGTGCGAAGGTCGATGCGGGGCTGGACGTCGTCATCACGCAGCTCTTCTACGACAACGCCGACTACTTCGCTTTCGTCGAGCGCGCCCGCCGTGTCGGCGTCCGCGTGCCGCTCGTCCCGGGCATCATGCCGATCACCAACTGGCCGCAGATCGAACGCATCACCACGCTCAGCGGCAACCAGGTTCCGCCACCCCTCCGGGCGGCGCTCGAGCGGGTGCGGGACGACGAGGCAGCGGCAGCCGAGGTCGGCGTCGAGTGGGCGACCCGACAGTGTCGGGACCTCCTGCGGGGAGGCGCCCCCGGCATCCACTTCTACACACTCAACAAATCACCGGCGACCCGCGCGATCTTCGAGAACCTCCGTCGCGAGGGACTCGTCGGCCACTGAGGACGCGCGCCTTGCGGCTGCTCGCCGCATCCACTAGAGGCTGAAGAGGATGCGCGGAGACAACCTCGAAGGCCAGGTGCGCGCGCTGCTACGCGCGCTCGATCCCGAGCCGGATCGCGAGGGGCTCGTGCGCACTCCCGAACGGGTGGCGCGCGCCCTCGCATTCCTCACGCGCGGCTACGAGGAGGACCCTCGCCGGGTGATCAACGGCGCGCTCTTCACCGAGGAGTACTCGGAGATGATCGTGCTCAAGGACATCGACTTCTATTCGCTCTGCGAGCACCACATCCTGCCCTTCTTCGGCAAGGCGCACGTGGCGTATCTGCCCGACCGGCACATCGTCGGACTCAGCAAGCTCGCCCGGTTGGTGGAGGTCTTCGCCCGACGCCTGCAGGTCCAGGAGCGCATGACGTCGCA
>DATILR010000155.1:0-5095 GCA_035476275.1 Binatus sp. (SeqCode)
ATGCATTGTCTCACCTTCTCCGTTTTCATCCCCTTCGCGCCTCACAGCGGATGGCGAAGGGATCGCCAGGTCGAAGGCGTGTACAGTGAGCAAGCGCGTCATGTCAATTTAAAAATAGCTCTCTGGAATGACGCACAGTCAGCGCCACGGCACGCCTCATGGCGAGCGCCTGATGCCGTGAGGGGTGCGATAGAACCCCGCACAGCGGAGCCATCGGCGACCGAGGCGGACAGCCCGAGGCCGGCCGCGAGGTGCCCGCTCAGGACGTCGCGGGATAGCCGATCAGGCGGCGCGCGATCACGATGCGCTGGATCTGCCCGGTGCCTTCCACGATGTCCATCGCTTTCACGTCGCGGTAGAGCTTCTCGACGTAGTGATCCTGCCGCACGCCGGCCTCGCCCAGGACGTCGAGCGCGAGGCTGGCCACCTCCTGCGCGGCGGCGGGGGCGAAGGCCTTGGCCATGGAGGCCTCGACCTGATTCGGCCGCTCGGCGTCGGCGAGCGTCGCCGCCCGCCAGCAGAGGAGGCGCGCCACCTCGATCTTGCGCGCCATGCGGGCGAGCGCGGCCGTGACGCGATGATGGCGCGGCAACGGGCGCGTGAGCGCGTAGTGCTCGCGCGCGAAGGCCCGCGCGGCGTCGTAGGCGGCCCGCGCGATGCCGACCGCCATCACCGCGATCATCGGGCGCGTCGCGTTGAAGCTCTCCATGGCACCCTTGAAGCCGGCGCGGGCGCGATAGTGGTCCTCGCCGCCGAGGAGATTCGCCGCCGGCACGCGACAATCGCGCATGCTGAAGGACGCGCTCTCGTAGGCGATGAGCCCCATCTTGTGCTCGGCGCGCATGTCCTCGAGACCCGGCGTGTCGCGCTCGACCACGAACGCGCGGTGACCGGCGCGTCCCGCGCCCGGATCGACGGTCGCCCACACGACGATCCAGTCGGCGCGGATGGCGTTCGAGATGAACGTCTTGGCCCCGTTCAGCACCCAGTCGTCGCCCGCGCGCCGGGCACGCGTCTGGATGCCGGCGACGTCGCTCCCTGCGGTGGGCTCGGTCATCGCGAAGGCGCCCCAGCGCGGCCGCGATGGGTCGCGGAACGGACCGAGGAAGCGCACCCGCTGCTCGGGGGTCCCCATGCGGCGGACGGGCGGCGCCCCGAGGCCGGGGCCCGGAAGGGCGACCGCGGCGCCGCGGTCCCAGTAGGCCAGCTCCTCGGCCACCAGTACGCCTCGCCGCGCCGCCGTGCGTTCGCCGGGATCGGTTCGCTGGTCTTCCTCGTCGGACCCGAGCCGCCCGATGCCCAGCTCCCAGGCCTTCTGGAAGAAGGGATGCGCTGCCGGGATCGCCTCGCCCTTCCGGTCGGCCTCGATCCCGAGGGGGCGGAGGAACTCGCGTCCGAGGCCGCGCACCCGCCCGAGCTCGGCTGCCATCTCGGGTCCCGGGTCGAAGTGGGGCATCGCCTCAGATCTCGGCGGCGGCCGCCTCGAGCTCGGCCGCGTCCCGCCCGCCGTCCAGCAGCGCGAGCGTCCGGATGTCACGCATCCACTTCTCGACCGGGTGGTCCTTCATGAAGCCGTGCCCGCCCAGCACCTGCACGGCGCTCGGCCCGACGAAGAGCGCCTGCTCGGCGGCCTCGGCGAGGGCCCACGCCGCGGCCCGCGCGCCCCCGTCGTCGTCTCGACCGGCGGCGGCACGCCAGAGCGCCAGCCGCGCACCTTCCACGGCCGTGGCCATGTCGGCGAGGAGAAACGCCAACCCCTGGTGGTGGGCGATCGGACGGCCGAAGGCGACCCGATCCTGGGCGTAGCGCATCGCGTACTCGGTCGCGACGCGCGCCAGGCCGACGAGGAGCGCGGCGGCGAAGCGGCGTGCGTGGGCCTTCGCGCGCGCGACCGCGTCGCGATCGGACGTCATCGCGACGACGGGTGCGCCCGTGAAGTCGAGCTGGCACGCACCCGCCGCGGCGAGCCCGCACGGCGCGACGCGGGCGAGGGCGACGCCGTCGCGGACGAGCGCCAT
The DNA here is from genome assembly GCA_035476275.1 of Binatus sp. (SeqCode). Taxonomy (GTDB): domain Bacteria; phylum Desulfobacterota; class Binatia; order DP-6; family DP-6; genus DP-23. Next base: position 2,019 of record DATILR010000155.1, read on the forward strand.
CCGTTCGCCCTGCACGACGACGACCGCCGCACATCCGCTCGCCGGCACCGGGCTCCAGGGGTGCGTACCGGTCACGGTCCGGGAATCGAGCGTCAGCCGTCCCTCCCCGTCGGAGACGAAGCCGATGCGGAGCTCGGGGTGGTCGAGTACGCGCCGGAGCAGCGTCGTCTCGCCGAGCTCGACGAGCGCCTGCAACGCCGGACCCGCACCCTCGAGCGCGAAGGCGGCCCCGGCGTCGCCCGCGCCCAGCTCCTCGAGGACCAGCGCCTTGGCGAGCGGCGAGGCGTCCTGGCCACCAGCCGTGGCCGGCGCCTCCATGCCGGCGAAGCCGAGCGCACGGTAGGCGCGCACGAGCTCGACGCCGACGCCGCCCTGTCGCTCGTGCACCCGCATCGCGGGCACGAGCCGCTCCTGCGCGAAGGCCCGCGCCGTGTCGCGGATCATCTCCTCGTCGGCGTCGAGCTGCAGATCGATCACGACGGGACCCGCGCCATCGGGCCCTAGTCGGTCACCGGATGTCGGTTGTCAATAGGACGCGAGCGGCGCTGCCGGCGACGGATGGCTCGGACGAGTGCGGCGCCGCCGCGGGGCGAACATCGCCGGGGCGTCCCGGAGTGGCGACCGCGGCGAGCACCGAGAGGAGGTGTGCGGGCTCGACCGGCTTCACCAGGTGCTCGAGGTATCCCGCGGCGAGGGCGCGAGCCCGGTCCTCGGCGCGGGCGTAGGCGGTCAGGGCGACGGCCGGGATGTGGAGACCGCGCTCCGCCATCAGGCGCCGCAGTCGCTCGATGAAGACGTAGCCGTCCTCCAGGGGCATCGCGATGTCACTCACGACGACGTCGGGGAGCCAGTGGTCGATGGCGTTGAGCGCCAGCCGGACGGAGGCCGCGGTGCTCACCTCCGCGCCGGCGCCGGCGAGGACGAGCGCCACGGCCTCGCGGCCATCGGCATCGTCGTCGACCACGAGGACGCGGAGACCGTCGAGCGCGGTCGGCGCCACGGTGGCGTCGCTGGGCGAGACACTCGGCCGTTCCACCCAGGACGGGGCGGCCGCCTGCCCGAGCGCGTTGGCCGCCTGGGGCGCGAGCGACAGCGTGACCGTGAAGGTGGCGCCCAGGCCCTCGCCCGGACTGTCGGCATGCACGCTGCCCCCGTGGAGGAGCGCCAGCTTGCGCACGATGGCCAGCCCCAGACCGAGCCCGCCGTGCGAGCGGGTGGTCGAGCTGTCGGCCTGGCGGAAGCGGTCGAACACGTGGGGCAGAAACGCGGGGCTGATGCCCTTCCCCGTGTCGCTCACGGAGATCTCCACCTTCGTCTCGGAGCGTTCGAGCGCCAGCGTGACCCGCCCCGATCTGGGGGTGAACTTGATGGCGTTGCCGAGAAGGTTCCCCAGGATCTGCTGCAGGCGCTCGGCGTCCCCGATCACCGGGACGGCAGTCGGCGGGACACGCGAGGTGATCTCGATCGCCTTCGCCTGGGCAACGGGAGCGACCGACTCGAGCGCCGTCTTCACGACCGCACGCACATCGATCGGCTGCAGCTCGAGACGGAGCTTCCCCGTTATGATGCGCGACATGTCGAGCAGATCCCCCACCAGCTGCGCCTGCGCCTTGGCGTTCCGCTCGATGACATCGATGCCGCGCTCCAGGGTCGCCACCTCGAGATCCGCGCGCCGCAGCAGCCGCGTCCAGGTGAGGATGGCGCCGAGCGGCGTCCGGAGCTCGTGCGAGATGGTGGCGAGGAACTCGTCCTTCAGCCGATTCGTCTCCCGCTCCTCGGCGTAGAGGATGTTCTCGATGGCGATGGTCGCCATCTGGGCGAGCTGGAGGAGGAGATCGCCGTCCTCCGCGGTGAAGTCCCCCTCCCGCTTGCCCTGCACCTCGAGCGCGCCCAGATTCCGGCGATCGCGCACGCTGAGCGGCGTGGCGAGGAGGCCGCGGAGGAGCGGCGGCTGGCGCTGGGCCTCGGGGGCCTCGCGTGGGATGCGCACCAGCCGCGCGCAGGGCGGGACCTCCTCGGCGGGGCGCCCGTTGCGGTCCTCGCGCAGGGCGGCACACTCGCGAGAGTCCGACGTGGCACGGTACGTCCGCTCCTCGTCGATGGCGATGTAGCCCCTCACCCGATGCGCCTGGAGCGTCGTCCGGGCGTGGGTGGTCACGAGCTCGAGGATGGTGGCCGGCGAGTCGGCGGCGTTGATGGCGAGCGAGGCCTGGGTCAGGCGGTGGAGCTGCGTCGCGCGTTGCTCGAGGACGTGGGACTGGCGGCGGAGCTGCTCCGCCGTACGGAAGAGCTCGACGAACACCCCCACCTTCGTCCGCAGCACCTCCGGCACGATCGGCGCGATGATGTAGTCGACCGCGCCGAGCGAATAGCCTCGCGCGCTGTGCGTCTCGTCACCGAACGCGGTGACGAAGATGATGGGGGTGTGCTCGGAACGGCTCCGCTGCCGGATCAGCGCAGCGGTCTCGAAGCCGTCCATCCCCGGCATGTTCAGGTCGAGCAGGATGACGGCGAAATCGTGCCGCAAGAGGCACTTGAGGGCCTCGCGGCCGGAGGCCGCCTTGACGACGTTGTCGCAGATGTCGGAGAGGATCGCCTCGAGGGCGACGAGCTTCCGGGGATCGTCGTCGACCACCAGGATGTCGACCGGTACGTCTTCCCGCATGACCGCGCTCGTCCCCGCGCTCGCCCCTAGTGGGTCAGCCAGAGGCGCAGCATCGCCAGCAGGCGGACCGGGTCGACGGGCTTCGCGATGTAATCGGACGCGCCCGCATCGATGCACTTCTCCTGGTCCCCCTTCATCGCCTTTGCAGTGAGCGCGATGACCGGGAGGTCCTTGAACTGGGGCATCTGGCGGATGGCGCGCATGGTGTCGTAGCCGTCCAGCCCGGGCAGCATGATGTCCATCAGGACCACGTCCACGCTCGTCGTGCTGCGCAGGATGCCGATCGCGTCCCGGCCGTTCTCGGCGGTGATGACGTCCATGCCCTGCCGCTCGAGCAGGCTCGTCATCGCGAAGAGGTTCCGGATGTCGTCGTCGACGATGAGGAGGCGGCGACCCCGGAACGTCTGCTCGG
>DATILR010000156.1:0-11477 GCA_035476275.1 Binatus sp. (SeqCode)
GGCTTGGGAACGAACGGGTTGATCGAGACGAGGATGCGTCCCACCTTCGGGCGTCCGCCCCGCATCAGCCGGCTGCGCACCTTGCGCGCGAGGTCGACGATGGCGGCCACGTCCTCGTCCGTCTCGGTCGGGAGCCCGACCATGACGTAGAGCTTGAGCGCCTCGACCCCGCCGCCCACGAGCCATTCGGCCGCCCGCAGGATCTCCCCTTCCGTCAGATTCTTGTTGATCACGCGCCGCAGGCGCTCGGAGCCGGCCTCGGGCGCGACGGTGACGGAGCGATTGCCACCCGCGCCCAGCGCGCCCGCGAGCGTCGGCGTGATCACGTCGGCCTTCAACGAGGACGGTGACGCGCGCCCGCCCGCCGCGGCGATCTCCTGGCAGAGGGCAGCGATCCCGGGCTGGCTCGCCATCTCCGCGCCCACCAGGCCGATCGTCGATCGCTCGGCGAGGCCGCCGGCGATCGTCGCGCGCAGGGTATCCGGGCGCCGGTAGCGGACGGGGCGGTACATGAAGCCCGCGGCACAGAAGCGGCACCCCCACTCGCAGCCCCGGTTGGCCTCGATCAGGTACATGTCGCCGAAGACGGCTTCGCGCGTCAGCACCTCCGAGCGGGTGGCGAAGCGGTCGAGGTCGGCGACGAAGCGCCGCTCCACCAGTCCGTCGCCCGGGCCGTCGTAGCGAAAGGCCGCCAGGTCGCCGGCCGCGTCGTACTCCGGCGTGTAGCGATCGGGGCGATAGGCTCCACGCACCGCTTCGGCGCGTGCCAGCACCTCCTCGCGGCCCGGCGGGCCCGCCACCGCGCGATCGAGGAACTCTCCCAGCATCTCCTCGGCCTCGCCGATCAGGAAGAGATCGACGAACTCGGCCAGTGGCTCGGGATTGAGGAAGGTGGCCGGGCCGCCCGCCAGCACGAGCGGCGCGCCGGGCCCCCGCTCCCGTCGCCAGAGCGGGATGCCGGCCAGGTGCAGGCAGTCGAGCACATGGAGATAGTCGGTCTCGAAGGAGAGCGAGAAGGCGACGATGTCGAAGTCGCCGACCGGGCGATCATGCTCCAGCGACCGCAACGTCGACGGCCACTCGCGGCGCGGCCCATCGGGCAGAAAGGCCCGCTCACAGGTGACCCGGGGATCCTCGGCGAGGAGGCGGAGGACCGCCTGGAAGCCGAGGTTCGCCATCCCGACCGCATAGGTATTGGGATAGACGAGGCAGACGGAGAGCGCGCCGTTCGGCCCGGCGGTGAACAGACGACGCTCGGCGGTGAGACGAGCGAGGCGCGCGCTGGGATACGGCATGCCGGGGGGCCGCGGGCAGTCATACCGCGCCCCCAGCGGAGCCTCAAGCCGGTCGCCGCGCTACGGGTTGCGTCTCGGCGACGGCGACAGGCGGCCCGGACGGACCGTCATGAGTCGACGCCTCGGCGGAGGAACGTCGGCACGTCGAAATCCTCCTCGCTGGGCTCTTCACCCGATCCGCGCGCCGCCGCGGACGCCGGTTGAGCCGCCGTGGCGCGCGCCGGAGCGCTCGGCGCCTCGCGCTGTCGTCGGCGCTGCCAGGTCGGCACCTCGAGCTCGTCTTCCGCGCGCCGGGCGGCACGAGCCTCCGTGCTCCCGGGCCGCTGACTCGCGTCGATCTGCTCGCCGAAGCCGGTCGCGATCACCGTGATCCGCACCTCGTCGCCCATCGATTCGTCGATTACGGCGCCGAAGATGATGTTGGCGTCCTCGTCGGCCTCCTCCTGGATGAGCGAGGCTGCCTCGTTGACCTCGTGGAGCGACAGGTCGGGGCCACCGGTGATGTTGATGAGCACGCCCCGCGCCCCCGAGATGGAGACGTCCTCGAGGAGTGGGCTCGAGATCGCCTTCTGCGCCGCCTCGATGGCCCGGTTCTCGCCCTGGGCGATCGCCGCTCCCATCATCGCCATGCCCATCTCGCACATGATGGCCCGCACGTCGGCAAAGTCGAGGTTGATGAGGCCATGAACGGTGATCAGGTCGGAGATGCCCCGCACCGCCTGGAAGAGGACGTCGTCGGCCTTCTTGAAGCTCTCGAGGATCGACGAGTTCCGTCCGGCGACCGCGAGCAAACGCTGGTTGGGGATGGCGATCAGGGTATCGCAGCTCGCCTTCAGCTCGCGCATCCCCTCCTCGGCCTGCTTCATACGGCGCTTACCCTCGAAGACGAAGGGCTTGGTCACGACGCCGACCGTGAGGGAGCCCAGCTCCTTGGCGATCTTGGCGATCACCGGAGCGGCCCCGGTGCCGGTGCCACCCCCCATGCCCGCCGTCACGAAGATCATGTCGGCGCCCTCGAGCACCTCACGCAGGCGCTCGACGTCTTCCTGGGCGGCGCGTTTTCCGACCTCGGGATTGCCCCCCGCGCCGAGCCCGCGGGTGAGCTTCTCACCGAGCTGGAATTTGATGGGGGAGAGGCTGGCGCGCAGCGCCTGCGCGTCCGTGTTGGCGGCGATGAAGTCGACGCCGGGAAGCCCGGCGGCGATCATCGTGTTCACCGCATTGCCACCCCCGCCCCCGACACCCACCACCTTGATCCGGGCCCCGCCGCTGGCATCGACGAACTCGATCATCACCGCCTCCTCCACACCAACCGGACCCTCAGAAGAACTCCCGCAGCCATCCCATCATCCGCTCCCGCACCACACCGAGCTGCCCGCGCATGCCGTCCCCGTGACGCATGCGGGGGTCCTGCTTGAGCCCGTGAAGTACCAGACCGACTGCCGTCGAATACATGGGACTCGCGACGACGTCAACCAAACCGCTCAAATGAAGTGGCACTCCGAGACGGACCGGAAGCCGAAAAACGCGCTCGGCAAGTCCGATCACCTGCTGCATCGCGGCCCCTCCACCGGTCAGCACGATCCCGGCAGTGAGAACGTGCGCGCAGCCTGCGCGCTCCAGCTCGCGCTTGACGAAGGTGAAGACCTCTTCCATGCGCGGCTCGATCACCTCGGCGAGGGCCCGCCGCGAGAGATGATGCGCGTCGCGGCCTCCCACCCCGGCGACCTCGACTACCTGGTCGGCGGGCGCGGTGGCGGTGATCGCACAGCCGTGGCGCTGCTTCAGACGCTCGGCCTCCGCGAACGGCGTGCGCAGCGCGGCCGCGAGATCGGTGGTCACGTGGCCACCGCCCACGGGAAGGACGGCAGTGTGACGGATGGCCCCGGCGTGCACCACGACCACGTCGGTCGTCCCGCCGCCCAGGTCGAGGAGCGCCACGCCGAGCTCGCGTTCCTCGGGCGTCAGCACCGCCTCCGCGGCCGCCAGCGGTCCGGCGAGCACGTCGCGCACATGGAGACCGGCGCGATTGCAGCACTTGATGAGGTTCTGGCCGGAGCTGATGGCACCGGTGACGATGTGCACCCGGGCCTCGAGCCGGACGCCCGCCATGCCGATCGGCTCCCGGATCCCGTCCTGATCGTCGACGATGAACTCCTGCGGCAGCACGTGGAGCACCTGGCGGTCCACCGGCAGCGCGATGGCGCGCGCCGCGTCGAGCACCCGGTCCACATCGCCCGGACTCACCTCGCGGCTCTTCACCGCCACCACGCCGTGGCTGTTGAAGCCCTTGATGTGGTTTCCCGCCGAGCCGACGATGACGGAGCGGATCTCGCAGCCCGCCATCAGCTCCGCTTCCTCGGTCGCCTTGCGGATCGCCTCAACGGTCGCCTCGATGTTGACGACGACGCCCTTGCGGAGCCCCTTGGAGGCGGAGGAGCCGATGCCCACGATCTCGGTACCCTGCTCGGTCAGCTCGGCGACGATCGCCCCCACCTTGTAGGTGCCGACGTCCAGCCCGACGATCAGGGGTGCGCGTCTCGCCATCGCGTCAGACTCCCCGGCGGCCACGGGTGCGGCGCGACGCCAGCACCGGCTGGGCTGCATGGGTGCGCACGATCACGTCGTCGTCGAAGAGCAGGCTCACACCGGCGAGCTCGCTCTCGCGTCCGACCCACAGCGCGAGGACCCGCGGCAGGCGCGCGAACTTCGGGCCGAAGCCGCCCCAGCCGAGCTCGATCGGGACCTGCGGCCGGACGGGAAGAAGCGTCAGCCCCCGCACGCGGTCGACGTGGATCTCCGAGACCGCCGCCACCTCCTTGCTCCGACCGGCGAGCCGCAGCAGCCCCAGCGCCCGACGGATCGCGCGCGGCCCAAAGGCGTCCCCCCCGGCGACGTCCGTCGGGGCGAGGCCCGTGATGTAGGGGAAGTCACGCGCGTCACCGCGCGCCACGCCGAACAGCCGGCCGTGGCGGCCGACGAAATACAGGGCCGGCTCCGAGCGTCCGCTCGCGACGGCGAGGATGGCGACCGGTTGCTCCTCCCGGAGCTGGATCACCACCCGATGGGGCAGCTCGCGACGGACCGTGGCCGAGCGGATCCAGGGCCGCGCGCGGAGCCGCTCCTCGGCGGCCTGGCAGTCGACGTCCCAGATGCTGATACCCGGCTCGATTCCCGCGAGGCTCCGGACCTCGTCCGGCGCCAGGCGCGCCCGTCCGCGGACGACCACGTCGTGGACGGCGAAGTACGGATGGTGCCGCAAGCTCTCCCGCAGCCACGGCCAGCCCGTCACCCCGAGCGCGCCGCCGAGCACGAGGCAAACGCCCCACACCACGCCGGCCGGCGTGGCCCGCCGCTCGCGTCGCCGTGCCCGCCGGCGACGATTCCACCGGCCGAGCAGCCGGCTCACCAGCTGCCGAGGAGCCGGACCTCGGGCTCCAGCCATACGCCGCTTTGCTCCCACACCACCCGCTGGGCCAGATCCATCAGTGCCTTCACGTCGACCGCGCACGCCCCGCCTTCGTTCACGATGAAGTTCGCGTGGCGCTCGGAGATGCGCGCCCGCCCCGCCCGCGCCCCCTTCAGACCCGCCACCTCGATCAGTCGCCCGGCGTGGTCGCCGGGTGGATTCTTGAAGATGGAGCCCGCATTGGCCTGCCCGTGCGGCTGGGCAGCGGTGCGCCGGGAACGCGCGTCCTCCATGCGCTCCCGGACGACGGCGGCCCCGTCGCGCTGCAGGCGGAAGCGCACCGCCGTCACGACGAAGCCCGGGGCCAGCTCGGCCCGCCGGTAGCAAAAGGCGAGCGCGTCTCCGGCGAGCGCGAGCAGCTCTCCTTCCGCGGTCACGCCATCGACCGCCGCCACCGCGGCCGCGACCTCTCCGCCGTAGGCGCCCGCGTTCATGAAGAGGGCACCGCCAACCGTCCCCGGAATGCCTTCCGCGTATTCCAGCCCGGAGAGTCCGCGCGCGACCGCCGCCCGCGCGAGACGACCGAACCGCACGGCCGCACCCGCCCGCACCTCGCAGCCGCCCGCCCGCTCCTTCCAGGAGAGATGCGCGAAGCCTCGCCCCAGCTTCACCACGATTCCCGGGATCCCGCCGTCCGCCACCAGCAGGTTCGAGCCGCCGCCGAGGAGTGTCACGCGCACCCCGTGGGTCTTCGCGGCCCGCAGCAGCCCGCCCAGCTCGTCGGGCGTGTCGGGAAGCGCGAGCAGGTCCGCCGGACCGCCGATGCGGAGCGACGTGTGACGCGCGAGCGGCTCGCCCACCCGGACCCGTTCACCGAGCAAGGACGAGAGGGACCTCACGAGCGCTTCCGGGATCGCCATGGTCAGTGAATGGGAACGGACACTCCGGCACGCAGCAGCTCCAGGAGCTCGTCCGCGCTGCGGTGGATGTCGCCCGCGCCGAGCGTGAGCACGAGATCGCCGGCCATGGCGACGGCGCGCAGCGCCTCGGCGACGCGGGCGCGGGTGGCGACGTAGCGCACGTCGAGGTGACCGCGACGACGGAGGGCGTGGAAGAGCGCCTCGCCCGACACGGTGTCGAGACGGGGCTCGCCGGCGGCGTAGACGTCGGTCAGGAGCAGGACGTCGGCATCGTCGAACGCCTCCAAGAAGTCGCCGAACAGATCCCGCGTGCGCGTGTAGCGATGGGGCTGGAAGGCGACCACGAGCCGGCGCGTGAAGCCCTCGCGCGCGGCACGCAGGGTGGCACGGATCTCTTCCGGGTGGTGGCCGTAGTCGTCGACCACCAGCACTCCACCCTCCTCACCCTTCACCTCGAATCGCCGGTGGATGCCGCCGAACTGCTCGAGCGCGCGGCTGGCGCTGCGGAACGGGATCTCGAGCTCCGCCGCCGCCGCCAGGGCGGCGAGGGCGTTCAGCGCGTGATGCCGCCCGGGCATGTGCAGCCGCACCGGCCCGACCCGGCGCTGGTCGCGCCACACCTCGAAGGTCGTCTCCAGTCCCTCGACGCGAAGATCGCGCGCCTGCCAGTCGGCCTCGGGCGACGTCCCGTAGGTGACGAAGCGCTTGCGGATCTGGGGCAGCAGGCCGCGCACGTTGACGTTGTCGATGCAGAGGATCGCGAGGCCATAGAACGGCACGCGATGTATGAACTGCAGGTACGCTTCCCGCACGCGCTCCATGTCGCGGTAGAAGTCCAGGTGCTCGCGGTCGATGTTGGTCACCACGGCGATGATCGGCGAGAGGAGGAGGAAGGTCCCGTCGCTCTCGTCGGCCTCGGCGACCAGGAACTCCGCCTGTCCCAGCCGGACGTTGGTGCCGAGCGCACGGACCTTGCCGCCCACGACCATCGTTGGATCCCGTCCCGCCTCGTGCAGCACTGCGCCGATGAGGGACGTGGTGGTCGTCTTGCCGTGGCTCCCCGCGATCGCGACGCCGTACTTCATGCGCATCAGCTCGGCCAGCATCTCGGCGCGTGGAATGATCGGGATCTTGAGCTCTCGCCCGCGCGCCACCTCGGGGTTGGCAAAGGTCACCGCCGAGGAGATGACCAGCACGTCGATGTCGGGCGTGACGTGCGTCGCGTTGTGGGGACCGAGGTGAATGCGCGCCCCCAGACGGTTCAGCCGCCGTGTCGTCTCGCTGTCGACCAGATCCGACCCCGACACGGTGTAGCCGAGGGTGAGCAGGACCTCGGCGATCCCGCTCATGCCGATGCCGCCGATCCCGACGAAGTGTACCCGGCGCTTGCGCCCGTTCACCGCGGTCGCTCCCTGCGGGTGGAGCCTAGGCCACCCACCCCAGTCGACCACACCGCCCGCCAGCCCCGCCACGTGCGGATGGGTTTACAGAAGCTTGGGGGGGCTGTTCAAGGGGTCGCGGCCATTTTTGCTCGCCGGAATCCGTGTGGGGCCTGCGGCGGCAGCCGCGCGGCGCCCCGGGGTCCCGCCTCGCCACCGAGTCGTCGAGCGCTACGCGCTTGCTAGTTTGCGAGAAGACGAACGCACGCCTCGGCGACGCGGTCCGCCGCGTCGGGTCGGCCGAGGGCTCGTGCCCGCGCCGCCATGGCCGCACGCCGCGCCGGATCGTCGATCAGCGTGCGCAGCGTCGCCGCCAGACGCTCGCCGCTCAGCTCGCGGTCGAGGATCATCTCGGCCGCCCCGGCCCGCACCAGCACTTCCGCATTCCGTCGCTGGTGGTCGTCGGCCGCATACGGGTAGGGAACGAGCACCGCCGGCAGGCCCACCGCGGTCAGCTCGGCGCACGTCATCGCGCCCGCACGGGCGACCACCACGTCGGCCGTCGCGTACGCGTCGCCCATGTCGACTATGAAGGGCTCGACCCGACCGACCAGACCGAGGGCGGCGTAGCCGGCGCGCGTCTCCTCGGCGTCCGCCGTTCCGGTCTGATGCGTGATGGCCAGCTTCTGGGCCGACGGTCCGAGCATGCGCAAGGCGTCGAGGGTCGCCTGGTTGATGCGCCGGGCTCCACCGCTGCCACCGAAGACGAGGAGCCCGAGCGGATGGTCGGCGCGCATGCCCCCCGAGCGCAGGACGTCGGTTCGCACCGGATTCCCGGTGTGCACGACTCGACCGGCGGGGAAGAACGCCGCCGACTCGTCGAAGCCGACGCAGATGCAGCGAGCGATCCTGCCCAGCAGCCGGTTGGCGGCTCCCGGCACGACGTTCTGCTCGAGCAGCATGGTGGGGATGCGTCGGAGCCAGGCGGCCACCACCACGGCCACCGAGACGTAGCCACCCACGCCCACGACCAGGTCGGGCTTGAGCTCGCGCAACAGCCCGAGGGCACCCAGCACCCCGCGCAGGGTCGTCGCGACGGCGGCGACCACCCGCCCCATGCCACCACCCCGCAGCTGCCGGGCAGGTGACACGCGAAACGGATAGCCCGCGGCGGGCACCACCCGCGCCTCGATACCCTCCGCCGAGCCGACGAAGGTGACCGACAGGCCGCGCGCGACGAGCGTGTCGGCGAGTGCGAGTCCGGGATAGAGATGCCCGCCCGTCCCGCCACCCGCGATCACCACCAGCGCCATGGTGCCTCGCGGCGCCCCGCCCACCTCATCCCGTCTCGCGCGCCAGCGCCATCAGCACGCCCGCCTGCGCCAGCGCGGCGACCATCGCCGAGCCACCGTAGGAGAGGAAGGGCAGCGCCAGGCCCTTCGTCGGCAGACACCCGAGGACCACCCCCACGTTGACCAGACCCTGGAGGACGAGGGAGAGCGTCACGCCACAAGCGAGAAGGCTGGCGAAGCGATCGGGATGTCGGAGCGCGATGCGGAAACCGCGTGCCGCGAGCACCGCCAGGAGGCCGAGGACGAGAACGGCGCCCGCCAGGCCCAGCTCCTCGCCGACCACCGAGAAGATGAAATCCGTGTGCGCCTCGGGGAGGTAGAACATCTTCTGCCGACTCCCCCCGAGGCCGACACCCCACAGGCCGCCCGAGCCGAACGCGATGAAGGATTGCTTCAGCTGGAAGTTGACGCCGAGCGGATCGCTGTCGGGGTTGACGAAGGCAAGGATGCGCCGCAGGCGGTACCCTTCCCGGAGCAATCCGAAGACGACGGCGGGCAGCGCCGCGAGGACGGGAACGGCGATCAGGCGCGGCGGGACGCCCCCCACGAACAGCATCAGGACGAGAAGGCCACCAGCAAGGGCCGCCGTCCCGAAGTCCGGTTCGAGCAGGACGAGTCCCCCGATGACGGCGACCACCAGGAAATGGGGAACGATGCCGAGCTTGAAGGTCCGCAGGCGCTCGCCCTTCTTGGTGAGAGACGCCGCCAGGTAGAGCACGAGCGCGAACTTGGCGAACTCGGAGGGCTGCAGGGCGAGCGGCCCCAGATGGAGCCAGCGCCGCGCGCCCCCGCGCGCCACCCCGATGCCCGGCACGAGCACGAGGAGGAGTCCCACCAGGGCGGCCAGGAGCAGCGGATACGCCGCCCGACGGTAGGTCTCCGCGGAGACCCGCGAGGCGACCACGGCCATGACGGCACCGAGCGCGATCGAGATCAGGTGCTTGCGGAAGAACAGGAGCCCGTCGCCGAAGCGCTCCTGTCCGTAGAAGTAGCTCACATTGAAGACCATCACGACGCCGAGACCCACCAGCGCGCCCACCGAGAGGACGAGCCACGGATCGCCGCCGAGCGCGTTCCTGACCCGTGGACGCTGGCCGCTCAGCGGACCGCGGAAGGCGGGCTGCGACGCCGGGAGCTGGCGGGTCCGGGGCTCGACCGGTGAGAGACCCTCCACCTCGCTCACGGCAACGCCTCCACCGCCGCACGGAACACCCGGCCCCTGGCGGCGTAGTCGGGGAACATATCGAAGCTCGCGCAGGCGGGCGCGAGGAGGACGGTGTCGCCCGGCCTCGCCACGGCCGCGGCGGTGGACACCGCGACCTCGAGCGTCGTAACCTCCGCGACCGGCACCCCGGCCGCGGTGAGGGCGCTCGCCATCTCGTCGCGCGCCCGGCCGAAGAGCAGCGCGAGACGGACCTTGCCCGCCGCCGCCCGCGCGAGGAGCTCGTAGCCGCCCCCCTTGCCCACCCCCCCCGCGAGGAGAACCACCGGGCCGGCGAACGATGCGAGGCTCTTGGCGGCCGCGCCGACGTTGGTCGCCTTCGAATCGTCGAACCAGCGGACACCACCGCGCTCGCGCACGAAGGCCAGGCGGTGCGGCAGCGGCTCGATCGTGTCGATCGCCGCCTGCACGGCCTCGGGCGGTGCGCCCCCCAGTCGCGCGACCGTGACGGCGGCGAGGACGTTCTCGACGTTGTGACGTCCCACGAGGCGGGTGCGCGCCAGCGAGTAGCGCTCCTCGGGGCGATCGGGCAGGCGAAGAACGATACCGTCCTCAGTGGTAAAGGCGCCACGATCGACGGGCTCCATGCCGAAGGAGACGACCCGGGCGGCGAGGCCGGTCGCCAGGCGCCACGTCTCGGGATCGTCGCGGTTGAGCACGGCGAAGTCGTCGGCGGTCTGCGCCGCGAAGAGCCGCGCCTTCGCGTCCCGGTACCCGGACAGGCTCCCGTGGCGATCGAGATGATCGGGCGACAGATTGAGCAGGCAGGCAACCTGTGGGCGGAAGCCGTCGACCCACTCGAGCTGGAAGCTCGAAACCTCCACGACCGCGACGTCGGGTGGGCGCTCGAGGGCGGCAATGAGCGGCGTCCCCAAGTTACCGCCCGTGAACGTCCGGCGCCCCGCGCGCTCGAAGGCCAGGCCGATGAGGGTCGTCGTCGTGCTCTTGCCGTTGGTCCCCGTCACGGCGAGGATCGGGCACCCGAGCAGCCGGCACGCGACCTCGATCTCGCTGCGGACGGTCAGGCCCCGCGCGCGAGCGGCGGTGAGCAGACGGGCGCTGGAGGGGACACCGGGGCTCGGCACCACCAGGTCGACGCCCGCGAGCAGCGGCTCGCCGTCCTCCCCCAGGCGGAGCTCCACCGCCCACGGCAGCTCCTCGAGCACGAGCGCCTCGCGCGGGCGGACGTCGGCGAGGCGCACGCCCACGCCGCGCGCCGCGAGGGCGCGCGCGACGGCCTGGCCCGTGCGCCCTGCGCCCAGGACGAGGGTCTGGCGTGGCAACGCCATCAACGGAGCTTCAGGGTGGAGAGCGCGAGCAGCGCGCACACCACGGAGACGATCCAGAAGCGGACGATGATCTGGGGCTCCGGCCAGCCCAGGAGCTCGAAGTGATGGTGAATCGGCGCCATCCGAAAGATGCGCTTGCGACGGAGCTTGAAGGAGACGACCTGGCCGATCACCGACAGCGCCTCGACCACGAAGACGCCGCCCACCACCAGGAGCACGATCTCCTGGCGCGTGATGAGCGCGACGATGCCGAGCGCCGCCCCGAGCGCGAGCGAGCCGACGTCGCCCATGAACATCTGTGCCGGATAGGCGTTGAACCAGAGGAAGCCGAGCCCCGCCGCCGCGAGGGCCCCGCAGAAAATCGCCAGCTCGCCCGCGCCCGGCACGAAGGGAATCTGGAGGTACTCGGCGATGCGCGCATGGCCGGCCGTGTAGGCGAAGACGGCATACGTTCCGCCGGCGATCATCACGGGTCCGATGGCGAGGCCGTCGAGCCCGTCGGTCAGGTTGACGGCGTTGGCAGCGCCGACGACCACCAGGGCCCCGAAGGGAACGTACCACAGCCCCAGGTCGGGGTGGACGTCCTTCAGGAACGGCATGGTGAGCTGCCC
>DATILR010000157.1:0-3247 GCA_035476275.1 Binatus sp. (SeqCode)
GCGCTCGCCACCGTGGTCCTCACCTGGCCGCTCTTTCGCCACCCGGCCACCACCGTGCTCTCCGCCGCCTCCGCCTACACGCCGCCATCGTCGCTCCTCGTGCAGAGCGACCTGAACCTCACCCTGTGGGTGATGGCGTGGGACACGCACGCGCTGGTCACGCATCCCTCCCACCTCTTCGACGCCAACACCTTCTATCCGGCGTCGTCCACCCTCGCCTGCTCCGAGCACATGCTCGGCAACGTCCCGCTCTTCGCGCCCGTCTACCTCGCGACCCGCAACCCGGTCCTCGCGCACCAGGCGACGCTCCTCGCGAGCTTCGTCCTCGCCGGCCTCGCGATGGCAGCCTACGTGCTCTACTGGAGCGGGGATGGATCGAGCGCGCTCGCGGCGGGTTTCCTCTATGCCTTCGCCCCGTTTCGCTTCTGGCAGCTCGGGAACCTGCACGTCATCTCCACCCAGTACCTGCCGCTGGTCGCGCTCGGCATCGACGCGACGCTCGATCGCGGCGGCTGGCGCTGGCCCGTCGCGCTCGTTGCCGCGCTCGTGCTCTCGAGCCTCTGCTCGTACTACATCGGCTATGCCGCCTTCTTCCTGGGCGGGGTGTATCTCGTGGCCGGCGCGATCGCGCGCGGCCGTCGCGGCGTCCCCCGCCTCCCGGCGGTCGTCCTCGCGCTGGGGCTCGCGACGGTGGCGGTCGCCGCGGTGAGCCTCCCCTATCTCCGCCTCCAGCAACGTCATCTGATCCCCCACTACGAGACCCTCGGCTTCGCCAACGTCGGCTTCGTCGGCATGATGCGTTTCGGTCTCCGGGGGCTGCTCGAGAACTACCTCGTCCCGGGGAAGGACGCGTTCCCGCACTTCCTCACCTACACCGCGCTGGCGCTGGCGACGGTCGGCCTCATCCGTCACCACGGGCACCCGCGCGCCGCCCTCGTCGCGGTCGCGATCGGCGGCGTCGTCCTCGGCCTCGGTCCGGTGTGGTTCGCGCCCTGGGGCGTCGTTCCCCTGCCCTACCTGCTCCTCGCGGAGACCGTGCCCGGCTTCTCCGCGATGCGCGTGCCGTACCGCTTCGGCGCTCTCGCGAGTCTCGGTGTCGTGGCCCTGGCGGGCCTTGGCCTCGCGGCAACGCGCCGGGCTCTCCGCGAAGGCGGCCGCGCCCGCGTGGCAGCCGTGCTCCCCGTGCTCGTCATCGCCATGGGGCTCGCCGAGTCGACACCTCGTGGTCTCCGCCCGGCGCCGATGGCCGTCGGCGACGCCGTCCCGCCCGCCTACCGCTGGCTCGCCGCGCATGGCGACGGCGGCCCGCTGCTCGAGCTACCCACGGGCGGCCCGGTCCGGGAGAGCCTCGCGATGTACTTCAGCACGTTTCACTGGCTTCCGCTCGTCAATGGGTACACGGCCTACCCGCCCCGCCCCTACCTCGAGATCATGAAGGCCGCCCACCACCTTCCGGCCCCCGAGGCGCTCTCAGCCATCCTGCAGCGCGTGCGTCTGCGGTGGATTCTCGTCCACCGCGATGCGATCCCCCAGGCGGAGTGGCCCGCCTGGAAGGTCACGCTCTACGGGGCGCTCCGACCGGTCGAGGACTTCGGTCCCGACCTGCTCTTCGAGGTTCCTCGGTGAACGGGCTGGCGCATCATCCGAACGCCTCGCCGACGACTCCGTAGCAGTGCCAGCCGAAGAGCCCATAGATCGGATGTCGGCTGAAAACGGTGACGTCTTTCATGAGTATGCCGTCGACGGGCGCGAGAGCATTCCCGATCGCCTCATCCACCTGCGGCAGACCGGAGGGGATCCCCAGGAGCCAGAGGCGGCAGGACTCGCCTTCCCGTCGGCCGCGTGACCTCATCGTCTCCAGCCGATCGGCCGGTATCGGCGCCGGTGCGGCGATCTTCAACGACGCGACGTGGACCGAGCACCCGAGTACACCCGCGAGAGCGAGGATGATCGGGAAGACGGCCGCGCCCTTCACCGCGCATCCCCTTCCACCACGTAGCAGGCGATTCCATAGACGAAGGGAATGTCACGAATCTCGTAGCCGATGACGACATCCGTCAGCACCTGGCGGTCCGTATTCCGGAGTGCGTCGTCGATGGCCGCATCGATTTTCGGCATGCCGACCGGGACCGCCGTGATGACGCGAATGCAGCTGCGCCCGACGACGTGGCGCCCGGCGTGGGAGGCGGGGTCGAGATCGATACTCCGGAGGTCGACGTCGCGGGTCGTGGCCATCGCTAGGTGGCCCGTGGTGCCGCTGCAGCCGGCCACGACGCAGAGGGCCAGCCCGAGGAGGCCCAGGTGGATGCGCGTCACGTCCGCCGCGACGGGGCCGGGAGGGACCAGCTCGTCATCCGGCCCGCCGCCACGTGGTCACCGCCCCGTCCATGAGCTCCGCCTCGCGTTGGAACCGCTCGCCGTCACTCCGCGAGACGATCAGCACGCCGTCGGGAGCGGCGAACATCCGGAGCCAGCGCTCCTCGAATCGTAGCGCCAGCCGGGGCCTGCGCGTCAGGTAGTAGACCCCGAGTCGACTGAGCAGGCAACCGCGCGGCCGCATGCCGAACGGAGCAAAGCCGTCGAGGATCAGACCCTGCTCGGCCATCAGCTCGAGCAAGGCACGCGGGTCGTAGCGACGAGCATGTCCCACCACCCGGTCGAAGTGGTCCCAGCGCGACGGGTGGAGGGGCGTGCTCACGATGAGCGAGCCCTCGGGGGCGAGCACGCGCGCCAGCTCGCGGACCGCGGCCCGGTCGTTCGCGACGTGCTCCAGCACCTCGTAGGCGTGGAGCGTGGTCAGACTTCCCGTCCGGAATGGGAGCGCGAGCACGTCGGCGCACACCGCGGCCGGGGCCCCCGCCCGGCGGAGCTTCGCGCAGGCCGTCCGGCTGAAATCGACGAACACGCCGGCGTCGAGCGGGAGGCGTGGTCGCAGGCCACAACCGATCTCGACGGGGAGCCCCGCGCCCGGCGCGTCGACGCCGGGCAGGCGTTGCACCGATCCTGCCCGCCAGCAACGTTCGTAGAACAGGCGATTGTACTGCGCGAGGGTGCGGCGGCTGCCTCTCATGATGGCAGGGAGGCTGGCCGATGTGCGGTCGGCCGACAATCCCCTGGCCGGGACAACGGCCGGGCCGCGATCTGGTCGGGCGTGTGCAACAGCGGCGGCGTCAAGACCAAAACCTGCATCTTCACGCTGACCGCCGGGAGCACCGAGACCGCGAACGTCCAGTAGGCAAGCGCACCG
>DATILR010000158.1:0-4044 GCA_035476275.1 Binatus sp. (SeqCode)
TCGGCCCACTCCTCCACGAGCGCGGCGTAGGCGCGCGCCGTCGGGTCGCGCGGGATGAGGGGGGGATCCGGATACCGTGCCTCCAGATGGCGGGCGATCCGGCTCGAGTCGGCGACCACTTCCGATCCCTGCACGAGCACCGGCGCCTGGCCGAGTGGGTTCAGCCGGCGGAGCTCACGCAGCCGGCCGAGCGTCACCGGCACCCGGCGGAACGGAACCCCTTTCAGCTGGAGGCAGATGCGCGTCTTGAGACAGAAGGGCGAGTCGCTCGCATCGTACAGCAGCAGCTCGTCCAGCATGCGCCCACGTGGCTAGGAGCCGAGTGCACCGCGTAGCTCCCGGGCGAGGAGCTCGACCGTGCCGCGGGTTCCCCCGGCCTGCTTCTGTCGCCATTCCCCTTCGGTCTCGAAGCGGCTGTCCCCGACGAGGGTGGCCCAGGGCTGGATCGTGCGGCCAATCGCATGGGCGTCGAGGGGATCGTCGTGACTGGCGCGGATCGTCTTCAACACGTCGGGGACGACGCGCAGGAACGCGCGCAGGGCCGTGGCGGTCTTGATGCTGTACTTCCGACCCACCCAGGCGCGCGGGAACACACGCGCGATCTGCTTGAAGTAGTTCAGGAAGAAGCGCTGCGCCGACTCGCGGAAGCGCTCCGACTGCCGGCCGCCGAGGGCGTCGAGGGCGGTGAAGATGCCCTTCAGCTCCTCGGCCAGCGGTGCCTGCGCCACCCGTCCGTGGCCGACACCGAAGAGCTTGATGTCGCCGTGCAGCGGCGAGTCGGCATTCTCGTTCAGGGTGCGGATGATGTCATGGCTCGCCGCCAGCTCCTTGTCCGGGTAGAGGCGCCGGCCGGCGAGGCTGATGAGGTGCGACGGGTTCAGCTTCGTGTGCTTGGCGTTGATCGTGACGAAGAGCTCGACCACCTGATCGGGCGAGAGCCGATCGAAGACCACGGCGGGGACCTGCACGTCGTCGGCCTGACCAGCGACGATGAGCTGGTGGAGGGCGAGGAGACGGTGCTGTCCGTCGAGTGCGCGCAGCACCCCCTCCTCCGCCGGGATCTGCAGCACCCCCAGCACACGATGGGAGCTGGTGGGCGTGAACTCGAGCCGGCGGTCGGCGACCAGCAGGACCGCTCCCGGGATGGCCGGCAGGTTACCGGTATCGGCGCACTGCCCGTAGTACTCGACCAGGTCGGCGATCTTCTTGCGGATGACTGGCCGCTGGTAGGCCTCCGCGCTGGCGGCAATGCGCTTCTCGAGGAGCTCCCAGTTGACGCGGGCCTTCCGCTCCTTCCGCTTGGCGGCCGGCGAGCCGCCGTCGTGCGCCGCGCCGTAGGAGAGCACCTCGAAGCGGACCAGGCGGTCGACGTCCCGCGCGCCGAGGAGCGCCTGGTAGAGAAAAACCCCGAACTGGTGGAGGCGGATGGCGGGGACGGTGATCATCGCTTCCTCACTCAGCACAACCCGCTTCGGCGAGTCAACGTTCCGCGGCGGCGCTGGCGCGCAGGAGCGGCAGTTCGACCGGCCGCTCCGGCTCCTCGCCGCCCGCGATGCCGGCAAGCTTTCCGGCAAGGCGGTCGAGCCGGCGATCGGCCGCGGCGTGCGTCTGCGCCGCGTTGGTCAGGTGCTTGCCCAGGACGCGAAAGTCGTCGCGGAACCGGCCGAGGTCACCGCCGAGCCGCGCCAGCTGCCCGAGCACCTCGCGGGCATGGTCCTCGATCCGGAGACCCCGTAACCCGAGCACGATCGCCTGCAGATAGGCGTAGAAGCAGTTCGGGGAGACCGGAATGACCTTCCGCTCGAGCGCGTGGCTGGCGAGGCTCCGCTCACCGCCGAATTCCTCGTCGCGCACGATCGTCTCGTAGTAGACGTTCTCGGCGGGCACGTACATGAGCGCGAAGTCGTACGTCCCCTCGTCCGGCAGGATGTACTTCGCAGCGATGTCGTCGACGTGCTTCTTCACCCGGGCGACGAAGGCACGACGGCTCCGCTGCCGATCGTCGTTGTCGGTGGCCTGCAGGAGGCGACGGAAATCCTCGAGGGGGAATTTCGCGTCGATCGGCACGAGCGCCCCGCCCAGCCGCACCACGGCATCCACGCGCTCGCCGCTGCGGAAGGTGTGCTGCAAGGTGAAGTGTTCGAGGGGCAGTACCTGCGCGAGCAGATCGGCGAGCCAGAGCTCGCCCAGTCCACCGCGGAGCTTCGGTGCACGGAGGATGTCGTGGAGGCCCGCCACGTCGCGCCCCACCTCGTAGACACGCGCTGCCGCCTCGCGCAGCTCACCGAGCCCGCGCTGGACCTCGCCGACGACCTGTGCCGCGTGGTCGAGCCGCGCCCCCAGAGCCACCTGGGAGCGCTGCGCGACCTCGCCATTCTCGCGCAGCCGCTCGTTCATCTGCGCGGTGAGCGCCGCGACCTGCTGTCCCACGAGCTGACCTTGCTGACCGAGCGCCTCGCCGAACTGACCACGAAGCGCGTCGAGCTGTTGCTGCACCAGGCGGAGCGCGGCGGGAGTGGCCCCCTCCTCGACGGGGCGCCTCGTGCGCCAGAGCAGCGCGAACAGCACCCCGACGACCAGCCCCACCCCGGCTGCCCCCCAGATCGCCATCGCCATCCCCTCTCCTCCCCGCCGCGGCCTGCGGCCGCGGACTCAGCCGACCATGCTCGCGTAGACCTCGAGCTCTCCGAGCTTGCGCACCCGCGACACCCAAACGCCGCGCTCGTGGATGGGAGCCGTCGCGAGCTCGGCACGGGCAGCCTCCACGGAGGCCGCAACGATCGCGACGCACCGCTCGTGCAGCTGACGCACCGTCCGGCGCCGCCGCATGACGACGATGTCCGCGAACGCGATGACTTCTCCCACGCCGCCTCCCTGCTACCATGCCGAGAGCGGCAGCGGCAACGCGCTCGCCTCAAGTACTCGGATTGACACAGCGGCGGGCGGGCCGATATCGACGCGGGCGATGGTGCTCGAGGGTTGGCAGACACCGGAGCCCGCGTAACCCATGTCGGTCGACCTGCGCACGCGGACCGACGGACCGCAGCCGCCGGTCGATCCCGGGGACTTCTTCGGACGGGAGCTTCCCGAGCTGCTCGACGCCCACGCCGCCGCGATCCGACCGGGCGCACGCCTGCTCGCGCTGACACCGCTGGCGGTGGAGACGGCTGGCGAGAGCTGGACACTCCGCTGGACCGGCACGCGAGTCGAGATCCGGCACCGAGGATACGACGGCGGGGGCCACATTCGCCTGGCACCCGGGCAGCTCGACGACCTCGTGCACGACCAGCAGACCCCCACGGGCTGGCGGTCGAGCGGCCAGCTGGATCAGCCGGCGGGCACCATCGCCGACGTCCTCGACTGGTGGCTCGTCCTGCGCGCCGCCCTCGACGGCCGCGCCCTGCACGTCCCGGGCGCGGTGACGTTCCGCGACCGCGGCGGGGGCCCGCTCGAGCTGCATCGCACGTTCCGCGTCGACGACCCGATCGACGAGCTGCGCCACTTCCTCATCGAGGCTGGCTACCTCCACATCGCCGGCGTCTTCGCCGCCGACGAGATGGCGGCGGTGTCGCGCGAGATGGACGCGGCCGCTCCCGGCTACACACCCGGCGACGGCCGCTCATGGTGGGCGAAGACGTCAGACGGCGAGCGCCGCCTGGTGCGCATGCAGGCCTTCGACGATCGGTCGCCCACGACGGCGGCCATCGTCGGGACCCGGACGTTCCGCGCGCTCGGCGACATCCCGGGCGCGGGCCACGTGTGGGGTAAACGGGCCTTCAACCGCATCGAGGCGCTCTTCAAGCCGATCGGCGTGGTCGAGGGCATCTCCGATGTCCCCTGGCACAAGGACTGCGCGCTCGGCCGCCATAGCTACGACTGCTGCGGTCTGACGGTGGGCATCTCGGTCACGGGCGCCGACGCCGACTCGGGCCAGCTCCGGGTCCTCGCCGGCTCCCACCGCGCCCTCATCTGGCCCCAGCTCCGGCAACCCGGCTGCGACCTCCCGGAGGTCGACCTGCCCACCCGGACCGGCGACGTGACGCT
>DATILR010000159.1:0-2997 GCA_035476275.1 Binatus sp. (SeqCode)
GCCGGACCGAAATGTCCCGAGATCGTCACCGCCTACATCGAGATCGTTCCGACAGACGGTGTCAAGTACGAGATCGACAAGCACAGCGGCTTCCTCAAGGTGGACCGGCCGCAGCGCTTCTCCAACTTCTGCCCGACGCTCTACGGCTTCGTCCCGCGCACCTACTGCGGCGAGGAGGTCGCCGCCTTGGCGGTGCCGGGCGGGCCACGCGTGGTCCGGGGCGACGGCGATCCGCTGGATATCTGCGTGCTCTCCGACCGCCCGATCAACCGCGGCGACATCCTTCTGGAGGCGCGGCCCATCGGGGGGCTGCGCATGGTCGAGGCCGGGGAGGCGGACGACAAGATCGTCGCGGTGCTGCTCAACGATCCGAGCTACGGGGGCTTCACGGAGCTCTCCCAGCTGCCGCGCGCGGTCATCGACCGGCTGCGCCATTATTTTCTGACGTACAAGACGATCCCTGGAGAACAGACGCAGACCATCACCGTGGATCCGCTCTACGATCGCGCCTTCGCGCACCAGGTGCTGGAGGCGGCGGCGCAGGATTATCGCCGGCACCTGGCGGAGATCACGCAGTAGCCGCGTCCCCTGACGCATCCGTGCCTAATCGGGGCGATTAGCGCTGGTGCTCGACGTCCACCTGCCAGGGTCGAGCGGCCTGGACCTGCAGCAGGAACTCGTCCAGGCGGGTGTGCAGATCCCCATCATCTTCATCACCGCATGGAGAAGATGGAGGCCGAGTCCGTCGCGGACCTGGTCCGGATGGCCGGACAGCTCGGCCTCGCGCCGGGCCACTGAGCGCCCTGTCCCGAAGGACAGGTACCACACCTGTCCCAAGAGACAGCTCGAACATCCGGTCGCGCGGCGTTACGTTCTCGCCATGACGACTTCCGGCGCGGGTGGCGATGGACGAGGCCAGCCGACGGCCGAACCGCCGCTCGTCGCGATCGTGGACGATGATGCGTCGGTGCGGAAGTCGACGGGCCGTCTGATCCGGTCGTTCGGCTATCGCGCCGAGGCGTTCGCCTCCGGGAAGGAGTTCCTGGCCTCTCCGGTGGCCGCCCGAACCGCCTGCCTCGTGCTCGACGTTCGTATGCCGGACATGGACGGGCTCGAGGTCCAGCGTCAGCTCACCGCACGCCACCTCCACGTTCCGGTCGTCTTCATCAGCGGCCGGGCCAGCGACGAGGAGGAGCGTCGGGCGCGAGCCGCAGGAGCAGTCGACTTCCTGCGGAAGCCGCTTGCCGCGGCGACCTTGCTGGAGGTTCTGCAGAAGGCCTTTTCGAGAGGAGCTCAGCATGAAGACGATGCGTGAGACGTCGGCCATCGACGGGCAACCCTTCTACCCGGGCGACGATGCACCGGGCGTAGCAGCGCCCGACGGAATCGTCGGCGAGAGTCCGGCGCTCCATCGAGTGCTCCGCCTGGTCGAGACGGTCGCCACGACCGATGCCGCGATCCTCATCCGCGGCGAGACGGGAACCGGCAAGGAGCTGATCGCCGGGCTGATCCACCGACTGAGCGCGCGGCGGGGCGCCCCGTTCGTCAAATTCAACTGCACTGCCATTCCTGCCGGTCTCCTGGAGAGCGAACTGTTCGGCCACGAGCGCGGCGCCTTCACGGGTGCCATCGCGCGGCGGATCGGCCGCTTCGAGCTCGCGAACAAGGGCACGCTGCTGCTGGACGAGATCGGTGATCTGCCGCTCGAGCTCCAGCCGAAGCTCCTTCGCGTGCTCGAGGAACAGGAGTTCGAGCGGGTCGGCAGCACGCAGACGATCCGGAGCGAGGTCCGGGTCATCGCAGCCACGAACCGTCCGCTCGAGGAGCTGGTGGAAGCGGGAGAGTTTCGCGCCGACCTCTACTACCGCCTGAACGTGTTCCCGATCGATCTCCCACCGCTCCGCGAACGCGCCGAGGACATCCCGCTGCTCGTCCGCCACTTCGTGATGTATCATGCTCGGAAGCTCGGCCGGCGCATCGACTCGATTCCGGCCGATGTGATGGAGATGCTCCTGCGGCATCCCTGGCCCGGGAACATCCGGGAGCTTCAACACGTCCTCCAGCGGGCGGTGATCCTGTCGCACGGCGGAAGCCTGCAGCTGCCGCCGCTAGAAGGGCCGGTTAAGACGACGCGGACACCGGCGCCACACGCCGAGACATTCGATGACGCCGTGCGCGGGCACATCGTCGAGGTGCTTCGTGCGACGAACGGCCTCGTTGCCGGTCCACGCGGCGCGGCAGTGCGCCTGGGTATCAAGCGCACGACACTGGTGTCGAGGATGAAGAAGCTCGGGATCACCCCGGCGGACATCGTCCCGGCGCCGCTTCGATTTCCGGCCGCGCCACCGCGGTCGATCGCCGTCTGATCAGCCCGCCACGGCGACGCCGACGGCATGGCCGATCGCGTGGGTCGCGGTTGCCGCGGCGGCGCCGAGGGAGCAACTCGCGCGGCTCAGGATGCGAGCTTCCTCGAGTCTCGGAGCCTGGGTGCCCGGCCAGTGATGGTATGCCGGCTTCCAGCGATCCGACGGACGTTCGGGATCTTGACGAGCCGGTGTGCGCTCGGCGTGTGGGCGCCCTGCCAACGACGGAGCAGCCGACGGACCCACCCGGGCTCGAGGGCAAGTGCGTCGCAGATGTTCTCGAACGAGAACGGCCAGGTCACGTCCGACGATTCGAACCAGTCCGCCGTCTCACGAAGGAGACGCTGGCGGCGAACCCCTCGCGAGCCGGAGCATCGGCAGAACGTCCGGATCGCGTCCTCGAGCACCGCGGCCATGAGCCGCAGCTCGGGCGTCCGTTCGGCGGACCGCTGCAGGAGCTCGGCGAACTGCACCGGCAGTATCTGCTCCGGAACGAGCTCGCTCGGACCATCCGACTCTTCGTGGCGCAGCTCCATGGTCGCATGTCGGAGCAACTCGAATGCCACCGCGACGAATACCGTTCGGTCGTCCCGCTGCACCGCTCGCTGGCGCTTTGCGGTGGCGCACGACGACC
>DATILR010000160.1:0-5927 GCA_035476275.1 Binatus sp. (SeqCode)
CTGGCGGATGCGGTGCGGGAGTTCCTCGGTCGCGAGCGGCGGGCGATCGCGGCGGAGATGCGGTGGCTCGAGGAGCAGACGGCGCTCCGTCGCGATCGGCCCGAGCCGGACGACTAGGGGAGCGAGCGATGCGGAGCGAACGGCAGCGGATGCCTCTTCCCCAAGGCTACCGCCAGGGCCTCATCACGGCGATCACGGTCCTGCTGGGGTTCTCCCTCAGCTTCTTCCATTACTGGGGCTTCGAGGCGGCGGGGGAATGGACCTTCCGATCGGTGATTCCGGCCGGCACGCTGGTCGCGGCCATCGGACTGCAGATCGTGGCGCTGTTCCGATCCCTGCGCATCGCCGACGACGACGAGGACGAGTATCGAACGACGGTGCGCTGGTTCATCACCTCCGCGGTGGTACTGCTGATCAGCCTGCTGATCGCCGTCGTGGTGTCCGCGAAGGTCGTCGATCCGCGGTGAGCGGAGGGCGCGACCGCGGCTCAGGCCGGGGCGGCCGGAGCGGGCGTCCCGAGCGGGACGTAGCGGAAGCGTAGCTGCTCGCCGTCGGCGTCGATCTCCGCCCGACCGCCCTCGCGCAGCCGCCCGAAGAGCATCTCGTCGGCCAGCACCTTCGTGATCTGCTGCTCGATCAGCCGCGCCATCGGGCGGGCGCCGAAATCCGCGTCGTAGCCGCGTTCGGCGAGCCAGCGCCGGGCAGCGGGCGTGAGCTCGAGCGTGACCCGCCGGCCGACCAGCTGTGCCTCGAGCGCGGTCACGAACTTGTCGACCACGCGCTCGACCGCCTCGGGCGTGAGGGGCGCGAACGTGACCACGGCGTCGAGGCGGTTGCGGAACTCGGGGCTGAAGAGGCGCTCGAGTGCCTTCCGTCCCTTGTCGCGATTGGTCGGCTCGCCGAAGCCGATCGCCGCCGCGGCCATCTCCTGCGCCCCGGCGTTGGTGGTCATGATGAGGATCGAGTGCCGGAAGTCGGCCTGCCGCCCGGTGTGGTCGGTCAGCGTCGCGTGGTCCATCACCTGGAGCAGGATGTTGAACAGGTCGGGGTGCGCCTTCTCGATCTCGTCGAGCAGGAGGACGTTGTGCGGCGTCTTCCGGATCGCGTCGGTGAGGAGGCCGCCCTGATCGAATCCGACGTAGCCGGGCGGGGCGCCGATCAGCCGCGAGACGGTGTGCTTCTCCATGAACTCGCTCATGTCGAAGCGGAGGAACTCGATCCCGAGCGCCGCGGCGAGCTGCTTCGCGACCTCGGTCTTGCCGACCCCGGTGGGGCCGGCGAACAGGAAGGACCCCACCGGCTTGTCGGGCTGGCGGAGACCGGCGCGGGCGAGCCGGATGGACGCGACCACGGCATCGATCGCCGGGTCCTGGCCGAAGACCACCAGCTTCATGTCGCGGTCGAGCGTCTGCAGCCGGTCGCGATCCGACAGCGTCACGGTGCGCGGCGGGATCTTCGCCATGGTGGCGACCACGTGCTCGATGTCCCGGGTGCGCACCGTTTTCTTCGGTCGGGCGCGGAGACTCACCTGGAGCGCGGCCCCGGCCTCGTCGATCACGTCGATGGCCTTGTCGGGCAGGTAGCGGTCGTGCACGTGCTTGGCAGCGAGCTCGGCCGCGGCGCGCAGCGCCCGATCCGTGTAGGTGACGCCGTGGTGGGACTCGTAGTGAGCCTTGAGGCCGCGCAGGATGGCGTGCGTCTCCTCGACGCTCGGCTCGGCCACCTCGATCTTCTGGAAGCGGCGCGCGAGCGCCCGATCCTTCTCGAAGTGGCTCCGGTAGTCGTGGTAGGTGGTCGCGCCGATACAGCGGATCTCGCCGCCCGCGAGCGCGGGCTTGAGGATGTTCGAGGCGTCGAGCGAGCCGCCCTGCACGGCGCCGGCGCCCACCACGGTGTGGATCTCGTCGATGAAGAGAATCGCACCGGGCTTGGCGCGGAGCGCTCCGATCACCGCCTTCAGGCGGGCCTCGAACTCGCCGCGGAACTTCGTGCCGGCGAGGAGAGCCCCCATGTCGAGGGCGTAGACGCCGACTTCGCGGAGCGCATGTGGCACCTCGCCCCTATGCACGCGGAGCGCGAAGCCCTCGACGATGGCGGTCTTGCCCACCCCCGGGTCCCCCACGAACACCGGGTTGTTCTTGCGGCGGCGGCAGAGGACGTGGATCGTCCGCTCGAGCTCGCGGGCGCGGCCGATGAGCGGGTCGATGTGACCCGCGGCGGCGCGCTCGACCAGGTTGACGGTGAAGGTGGCGAGCGGATCGCGGGCCGGTTGCGGCCGCTCGTCGTCGTCCTCCTCCTCGGGCGGCTGCATGGGCTCGGGTGCTTTGGGGATGCCATGCGAGAGGTAGGTCACCACGTCGAGTCGCGTGATGCCCTGCTTGGCGAGCAGGTAGGCCGCGTGGGAGTCCGTCTCGCGGAAGATCGCCACCAGCACGTGGCGTCCGTCGAGCTCTTCCTTGCCCGACGACTGCACGTGGGCGGCGGCCCGCTGCAGGATGCGCTGGAAGCCGAGGGTGCGCTCGGGGATGGTGTCCGCGTCGGGCGGGAGACGCTCGAGGCGCTCGTCGAGGTAGGTGGCGAGCTCCTGCTTGAGCACCTCGACGTCGCCCCCGCAGGCGCGCACCACCTCCGCCACTGCCTCGTCGTGCAGCAGCGCGTAGAGCACGTGCTCGACGGTCAGGAACTCGTGCCGACGGCCGCGCGCCTCGCGCAGCGCGAGGGCGAGACTCATCTCGAGGGGGCGGCTGAGGTGCATCTCAGTCGGCCTCCACGCTGCAGCGGAGTGGGTACTCGTGCGTCCGCGCCAGCGCCTCGACGCGAGACGCGCGGGTCTCGGCAATCTCGTAGGGATAGATTCCCGCCACCCCGATGCCGCTCTTGTGCACGTGGAGCATGATGCGGGTGGCGGTCGTCTCGTCGTGGTGGAAGATGGTCTCGAGCACCCAGACCACGAACTCCATGGTCGTGTAGTCGTCGTTGTGCAGGAGCACCTTGTAAAGCGGCGGTGGCTTCAACCGCTCCTTGATGCGCGGCTGGGTGATGACGCCCGGCTCGTCCGCGAGGTTCCGCTTCGGCATCGTCCTGTCCGGCATTAAAACCCGATCGCCACGGAGCGGCAAGCACGAGCGGCGAGGCGCGCCGCGGCAGCCTCAATCCTGGCCTGAAGCCTCACGATTCTCGTCCTGGCGGACCCGCCAGAGGGCCCCCCCGCGGCGCCACATGTAGCACGAGTCGGGCAGTCCCCCCATGCCGACGATCGACGAGCTCCGCTGCGCGGAGACCACCCATCCCTCGGCGAGCGTTGCCGCGCATTGCACGAGCGTCGGGGCCAGCATGAGGAGCGCGTCGCGCAGCGGACGGTCGTCGGCGTGCGCTTCGCCGAGGCGCGCGAGGAACTCGCCCGTGACGCCCGGCCCGAGACCGATGCCTACCAGGGGCTGGAGCAGGTCGTCGCGGTCGCGCCACGCCGCCGAGGCGAGATCGGCCCGGCCGCGGCGTCGCTCGGCCCCCGTGATCCGGACGAGCCGGAGCCCCGCCGCGAGATCGACCTCGACGCGGGCGCGGAACTCGAGCTCTCCCGCGAAGCGCTCGATCGGCCGGGCGAGCGGCGCGGAGGGTGCGAAGTGGAGATCGGTGAGCTGGAGGGCGAGGACGATCGTTCCCGCTGCGGGCTCCTGCCCGTCGACGATCACGTCGCGCTGGAAGACGCGCTGGCCCGTCGGCCGTTCGGCGCTGCGGCCGTGCGCCGCCTCCTCGCGCTCGATGACCCAGGCGCCGGTCGAGCCCAGCAGGTGCGCCAGGGTCGCCACGTGCGAGCAGCCGCGCGGGCCGCCGATCGCCGCGCTAATGCCGCGCCGGAAGGTGTCGTCGAGGCGCGCGCCCGCGACCGCCCGGACGGCGTCGATCGGATCGCGGCAGCTCTCGCCCGCACTCGTCGCCGAGGCCTCGAAGGCGACCGCCGGCTGCGCGGCGGCGATGGTCTCAAGTGTGGCAGTGACCGGATCAACGATGCCCGCGAGCTGCATGTGATGGATCAGCCCGGGTCCCTGGATGTCACCGCCCACGGGGACGACCCCCCGCTTGCGGAGATCGATGATCGCGGCGCGGACGTCGAGCTTGGCGTCGTCGCGCTGGAAGAATCCCACCGAGAGGGCGCGGGTGTGGAGCGGATGACCGGCGGCGTCGAGATGCACGGTCCGAGTGTCACCCGGCGGGGGCCGTCGACGCAACCTCCACCTCTGGCGCGCCGGCGCAGGGGCGGGCTATGGAAGGCCGCATGCGGATCGATGGCAGCGTCGCGCTCGTGAGCGGAGGGGCGTCCGGTCTGGGCGGGGCGACCGTCCGAGCGCTGATCTCTGCGGGTGGCCGGGCGGTGATCCTCGACCGGGCGGACTCGGCGGGCGAGCGCCTGGCGGGGGAGCTGGGTGCGAACGCGGCCTTCGCGCCGGGCGACGTGACGCGCGAGGCGGACGTCGCGGCGGCGGTGGCGCGGGCGGTCGAGCGTTTCGGCGCCCTCCACGTGGCGGTCAGCTGCGCCGGCGTGGGGGCCGCCATGCGGACGGTCACCAAGGACGGCCCCATGCCGCTCGCACTCTTCTCCCGCGTGATCGAGATCAACCTCATCGGCACCTTCAACGTGATCCGTCTGGCCGCTGCCGCGATGGCTCGCAACCAGCCGAACGAGGAAGGCGAGCGCGGCGTCCTGGTCAACACGGCCTCGGCGGCCGCCTTCGACGGCCAGATCGGGCAGGCAGCCTACTCGGCGTCCAAGGGCGGCGTCGTCGCGCTGACGCTGCCGGTCGCGCGCGACCTCGCAGGGCTCGGCATCCGCTGCATGACGATCGCACCCGGGACCTTCGACACGCCCATGCTCGCCACGCTGCCGGAACCACACCGCCAGGCACTCGCCGCGCAGATACCGTTCCCTCCCCGCCTCGGCCGGCCGGCGGAGTTCGCCGCCCTCGTCCAGCACATCGTCGAGAACCCGATGTTGAACGGCGAGATCATCCGGCTCGACGGCGCGCTCCGCATGCCGCCCAGGTAGTCGAATGGCCATGGGACGCGAGAACGGACGCCGGCTGGGCGTCATCGGGGCCGGGAACATCGGCGGGGCGATCGCCGCGAACCTGCTCGCCGATGGCCATGCGGTCGTGGTGCACGACACCGATCGCGCGCGGGTCGACACCCTGGTCCGCGCGGGTGCGGTGCGCGCCGACTCACCGGCGGGGGTGGCCGCGCGGAGCGAGATCACGTTCACGTCGCTCCCCGGGCCGGCGATCATGGAGGCGGTCGCACACGCCTGGCTCGCGGAGGCGCCGCGCGATGCGGTCCTCGTCGATCTCTCGACCAACGCGCCCGCGACGATCCGGAGAGTCGGTGAGCGCTTCGCGGACGCCGGCCGCCACCTCCTCGAGGCGCCTCTCACCGGCGGCGCCCCCGGCGCGCAGGCCCGCATGCTCGTCTTCATGGTGGGTGGCGAGCGACCGGTCTACGAGCGTTGCCGCCCGCTCCTCGAGAAGCTCGGGCGCGCGGTCATCCACGTGGGTCCGCTCGGCCTCGGCAACACGGCGAAACTCGTGAACAGCCTCCTCGCCTTCAGCGCCACCTGGGTCTCCCTCGAGGGCCTCGCGATCGCCGCCAAGGCCGGCATGAGCCTCCGCACGATGATCGAGGTCATCCGCACGGGAGGCGCGGGCAACTTCTTCACCGACCGGATGGTCGAGGGCATCAACGAGCGCGGCCGCCCGACCCAGTTCGCGCTCGCGCTGGCCGCCAAGGACGCGGGCCTCCTCCTCGATGTCGCCCGCGAGACCGCCGTCCCTGTCCCGGTCGCGACAGAGATCGCGCAGGCGCTGGCCGCCGCCGTGGGCGCCGGGCTCGGGGAGCGCGATTTCACCGACCTGGTGGAGCTGATCGAGCGGCAAGCG
>DATILR010000161.1:0-10051 GCA_035476275.1 Binatus sp. (SeqCode)
TAGGGCGCTCGGGTCGCACTACGATAGTCCGTTGCGGCCGGGACGCGAAGTGAGGTCCAGGTGACCGAGGGAGCGGCGAACTAGGCGGAGGAGCTCCTCGATCTCGGAAGAAGGGTCGGGGCGGGCGACGATCAGGCGTCCGAGCTCGATGCCGAGGCCGGCGACCAGGAGCGCCAGGGCGCGGGTCGGGACGACGCGGCGGGCGCCGCGTCCGGGATGTACCAGGGCGGTGGCGATCTCGTCGACGAAGCGGAGGTGGCCCTCGCTTCCGAACGACGGGCCGCCTTCCAGGAGGAGCCGCGCTCTCCCCCGGTCGGCGAGCCAGAACTCGGCCGAGAGCCGGAGGGCGAGCACCACGCGATCCGCAACCCCCATGTCCGACCGCATCCCGGTCCGCCAGCGCTCCAGGAGGTCGTGCTTGGCGTGGCGGGCGAGCTGCTCGTACGCCGCCCGCTTGTCCCGGAAATGGAGGTAGAAGGTACCCGCCGCCACGTCGGCGGCGCGCGCCATCTCGGCGGTGGTGGCCCCGTCGTAGCCGCGCGCGCAGAACACGGCCAGCGCGGCGTCCAGCAGACGGGCCTCGGTCGCCCGCTTGCGGCGCTTGGCGCGCGTCTCGACGACCGCTTCCGCCCTCACCCGATCCGCCGCACGATCTTCCGCTTGCCGGCGTTGATGTCGCGCAGGCCGCGGATGCCCTCCTCCGCGATGTCCTCCCCGACGATCCGATCCTTCTCGGCCGAGAGTTCTTCCATGTCGACCCATGCTGCATACTGCGACCGGGTCCGCTCGGTGATGATGCCCGCGGCGAGCAGCGTCTTGATGAGGGTACGGAAGACGTTGGTCGACTGCCGGAGGTGGGCCCGACGGTCGGCGTCGGTGAAGGCCTCGAGGACCGCACCTCGCACCCACTGCCACTCGAGACCGAAGCGGGGATAGAGCAGGCGCTTCTGCTCGGCGTTCACCAAGTTGAAGAGCAGCATGTTGAAGCACTCGAGGGCCCAGTCCTCGACGGCGGCGTGCTCGTCCGCGCTCAGTCCCGGCACCGTCGCGTGCGCCCAGATCTTGCCGAACTTGTGATGGAAGGCCTCGTCGGTCATCACCAGCTGGCAGAGGCGGCGGAGGAGCGGATCGCAGGCGACCTTGTGCAGGGTCGTGAAGGCGCCCATGGCGAGCCCCTCCACCAGCATCTGCATGCCGACGATCTTCTTGTAGACCACCGGGCTCGCGATCAGATCGCGGAGCAGCTCGCCGATCGTGTCGCCGACCGGGAAGGTCTCGCCCTCGAAGCGCGACCGGATGTAGCGGGTGAAGCCGTGGACGTGGCGGGCTTCCTCGCGCACCTGGTTCGCCGCGTATTCCTGCGCCCCCGGATCGAGGAAGATGTCGCAGAGGTTGGCCGAGAGGCTGAGCGCCCCCTGCTCGCCGTGGAGCAGGTTCGACGCCAGCCAGCGTGCGGTCTCGTTGGCGAAGGCGATCTGCTGCCCCTCGTCGAGGCGGTCCCAGACGGCGGTGTGCGATTCGATGATGAAGCTGAATGGCAGGAGGGGTTCGCCGGCCGACCAGGGCTGGTCGAAATCGATGTAGTCCCGGTCCTCCGGGTTCCAGAAGTGCTCCTCGGTGCGGGCGATGATCTCCTCGAAGTGCGGTGTCCGCGTCGCGTAGCGCGCGGGCTCGAGCATGGCGGGGAAATCGTCGGGTGCGACCGTCTGGTAGGCGGGATCAATCCGCATCGGGCACCTCCTCCGGCCAGCGGCTGACTGATCCTCATTACTGAGGATCCCTCAGTGAGTCAATCGGCGACCGTTGACACCTACCCGGCGCGGTGCGAGCGTCCCGCGCCCATGGGTCCCGGCACGACAGAAGCCGACGTCGTCATCGTCGGCTCGGCACTCGCGGGGCTGATCGCGGGCGCGATCCTCACCCGTCACGGGAAGCGGGCCGTCGTCCTCGAGCAGACCGACACGGTCGGCGGCCGGGGCGGCGCCGTCCGACGTCCCGACGGGTACTGGATCGACTTCGGTCACCGCGACGGCCACGACGTCGGCGACTGCCAGCTCGCCTGGCACTATGGCGCCGAGGCGGCGCGGGAGGCCGGCGTCGAGATCACTCTCCACCGGATCGACCGGCCGCTCCGCCTGCACCGCTTCCCCGAGGGCACCGTGCTCGACGGCAGCTGGGGTCCCGAGGGCTTCCTCGCGGCCGCGCGCGACTTCTTCGAATGCCCAGACGACGGCCTCGCCGAGCTCGCCCGCGTCGTCGGCGAGTTCGCAAAGGCCGGGGCAGGCGCGCAGCGGGCCGCACTCCCCGAGACGCTCGGCACGTGGCTGCCCCGCCACGTCCGGCATCCGGGCGTTCGCCGCGCCCTCCTCCTCATGGCGACCGTCATCTTCCATCGCCATCCCGAGGAGGCGTCCGTCGGCCGGCTGATGCAGTTCTTCCAGAATCCGAAGGGCGACGGCCCCTTCATCCCCGACGACGACGAGGTGGGGGGGATGCAGGGCCTCATGGAGCCCTGGGCCCGGGCGATCCGGTCCCGTGGCGGGGAGATCGCGCTCGGCTGGAGGCCGGTCGAGATCGTCGTCGACGGCGGGCGGGTGCGCGGTGCCGTGGCCGTCGACACGACGAACCTCGTCCACGAGGTACGCGCCCCGGTCGCGATCAGCACCTACCCCGTGTGGGAGCTCTTCGACCTCGTGGACGAGCGACTCTTTCCGCGGGAGTTCGTCATCGCCGCCCATGAGCTGCGCGGGCACCGCGCCGACCTCATCGGCTGGCAGGCGGGCCTCCGTCGCTTGCCGACGATCCGCGCGACGGGCCGCCCGGAAGAGCATGCCGGATGGAACCGGTTACTCCGCGGGCCCGAGCGCGCCTACCGGGGCGGGTACCAGATCACCTCGCTCTCCAGCCGACGCTCGGCCCCCCCGGGGAAGCATCTTCTCATGCTGGTCATGGCGCGCTGGTTCCGCGGGGGGTCCACGGCGGGCCAGCCCTGGACGGTGGCGCGCGCCGAGCTCGACGAGGCGATCGACTACCTCCGGCGCTTCTACGTCGACCTCGACGCCTGCATCGAGTGGAGCGCCTACCAGTACGTCGCCGCACCCCAGTCCACGAGCTGGGCCTGGGCGCCGCTCGCGCGCCATGAGCTCGAGGTCCCGGGGATCGACGGCCTGCTCCTCGCCGGCTCGACGCTCGAGGCCCGCGCCGCCGTGGTCGACGTGGGGGCGTACGCAGGCCTGGCGGCGGCCCGACGGGCGCTCGCTCTTCTCTAGGGGGCGGGACTTCGTCGGTCCTGGGCATCACCTCTTCACGGGAGTTGACTGTACGTTCAGAAAATTCTAAACGTTCCAAACAGACAGGAGGCTCGCCGTGGACCGACCGACCGGCATCTTCGTCGATGGCATGGGGGCAGCGGCAGCGACCTCGGGTGTTCTCACCCAGCTCCAGGGACGCATCTTCGCCCTCCTCTATCTCCACCGGCATCCGCTCGCGCTGGAGGAGGTCGCCGCCGAGCTCGAGCAGAGCAAGAGCAACATCTCGGTCAACATCCGCGGGCTGGTCGAGTGGCATCTCGTCCGCCGCACCCACGTGGCCGGATCGCGCAAGGACCATTACGAAGCCGCGACCGACTTCTGGCGCGTCATGCAGGAGATCATGGAGCGGCGCTTCCGCTGGAATCTGCGCCAGGTGCTGGCCACCGTCGCCGAGACCGAGCGCGCGCTCACCGAGCGCCCGGGCCGGAAGCAGGACGCCGCCGGGCGCGTGAGCGGGGCGTTCATGACGACGCGGCTCGGCGCGCTCCGCGCCTTCTTCGCCGCCGTCGACGCCGGCGTCGGCGCCTTCACGCAGGGACAGTCGTTCGAACCCGAGACCGTGAAGAACGTCCTCCGCATGGTACCGCCGAGGACGTCGGAAAGGAGCTGATCCCATGGAACCCGCCCTCACCGCCGCTCTCCTCTGGCTCGTCTTCGGCGCCACGCACGTCGGCCTCGCCACCCGACGCGTCCGCGCCGCGCTCGTCGCGCACCTCGGCGAGTACGGCTTCACGGCGCTCTTCTCGCTGGTCGCGTCCGCCGCGTTTGCGGTCGCGATCACCTACTTCGCGGCGCATCGCAACGAGGGAGCGCAGGGCCTCGCCCTGGCATACGTGGCCCCGCTCCGCTGGGCCCTGCTGGCCGCCAGCGTGACGGGGATCCTCCTCGTCAGCGCGGGATCGGCCACCTATGTCGGGTCGCCGTACGACTTCTTCGCCGCGAGGGTCCGCGCGCCGCGGGGCATCGAGCGCATCACGCGCCACCCGTTCTTCGCCGGCCTGGCCCTGTTCGCGCTGGCCCACGCCCTCATGGCACCCCACCTCATCGCGACGGTCGGCTTCGCCGGCCTGGCCCTCGTCACCATGGTCGGCGCCCGACACCAGGACGCGAAGCTCCTGGCCCGCGGCGGCAAGCCGTACGCGGACTACCTGGCGGCGACGTCGGCGGTGCCGTTCGCCGCCATCGTCGCTGGGCGCCAGCGTCTCGTCTGGCGCGAGCTCCCGCTCGGCGCGTTCGCCATCGGGCTCGCGGTCGCCGCCCTGCTCCGCGCCGTGCACGGCTCGATCTTCGCGGACGGCGGTGCCTGGGTGATCGTCACCGTGGTGGGTGGCGCCGCGATCTTCACCTGGCAGAGCGCGCGACGGGCGCGGCGCGTGGGAGCCGCCGTCGCCGCTCATTCCTGAGGGACGATGAGCGCGCTCGGACGGGCGAGCCTGATCTACGACGGTGCCTGCGCCTTCTGCCGGCGGTGGGTCGGGCACCTGCACCGATGGGACCGGCGCAGGCTGCTCGAGCTGGTCCCCTACCAGTCGGTCGACCTCGAGCGCCGCTTTCCCGCCCTGTCGCGCGAGGACTGCACGCGACGCGTCCATCTCGTCGACGCTCGCGGGGCCGTGTACCGCGGCGCCGCCGCCGCTCGGGAAGCGGTCCGCCGGCTCCCCGGCGGCTGGCTCTGGACCGTTCCCTTCCGCGTCCCCGGCGGACTCCGGATCGCCGAGCGCCTCTACGTCTGGATCGCGCATCGCTGGGGACCGCTCGGCTCCCCCGTCCCGCGTGGAGGTGCGTGAAACATGGTTTCCCGTGTGGTCGCTTGCGATCGTCCGACGCCGGACTCGCTGCTCGACACCCTCATGCCGGCGTTCGACTTCGGGAACCAGCACGCCATCGTGGTGGCCGCACCGCCTGCGAGGGTAGTCGAGGCCGCCGAGAGGTACAGCTTCGCCAGCGACGGCTCGGCGTTCGCCAGGCTGCTATTCCGCCTGCGTGGGCTCACCCCACCTTCGGGCTCCCTCCGGGCGGCAGGACGTACGATGGGCTTCGCCGTTCTGGCGGAAGAGCCCGGGAAGGAGCTCGTCCTCGGCGTCGCGGGACGGTTCTGGGCGCTCGACGAGCGGGCGAACCTGATCTCGCTCCCCGATGCACGGGCCTTCGTCGGCTTCTCCCGCCCGGGCTACGCGAAGGCAGCAATGAGCCTCCGCTTCGAGCCGCGCGCCGATGGCCGGACGTGGCTCGGCACCGAGACCCGCGTCAAGTGCGTCGACGCCACCGCCTATCGTTGCTTCCGCCTCTACTGGGCGTTGATCGCACCCTTCAGCGCCTGGCTCCGACGCGACCTCCTGCTCGGTATCGCGCGGCGGGCGCTCCAAGACGCGTGATGACGGGCGGGCTGATCAGGAGAAGAGCGAGAGCTGCCGCCGGGCACCGATGATCTCCGCGAAGTCGGGACCGTCGAGAAAGCGGAGAATCGCCTCCGCGATCGGTTGCAGCTGCTGGCTCACGTAGTGCTCGTAGTCGGGCGGCGCCGTCGTCTCGCCGACGCTCTCCGGTCCCGCGGTCGTCATCAGGTAGGTGACGATGCGGCCCGTGCCGGTCCCCTTCTTCCGCGCCGCCTTCACGTGTGGCGGGGTCGTCTTGGTGTACTCGGCAAGCGGCTTCCGGATCGCCTTCCGATAGGCGAGCTCGCCGTCGAAACGGCCGGCGCGGAGGTTGCCGACGAAGCCGCGGATGAACTCGGCAACCGGTTGGTCGTGAAAGACGAGACCGAGAAGCTCCCGCTGGAAACGACGCGCGACCTCGCTCCAGTCCCGTCGGACCGCCTCGAGCCCCACCACCTCGAGATCCTCCCCCCCCGTCGGCCCGAGGACGAGACCCGCGTAGCGCTTCTTGCTGCCCGTCGCGCCCCCGCGCACCTCCGGGAGGAAGAAGCGGACGTAGACCTTCTCGAACTCGAGCTCGAGGTGGCTCGCGCACCCGAAGTCGCGTGTGACGGCTTCCGCCACCGCGCCTGCGATCGCTGCACGCAGCTCCTCCGCCCGTGTAGCTGCCCGTCCGGACTCCGGCTCGCCCAGGTCGACGAAGAGCGAATCGGTGTCGCCATAGATCACCTGGTGAGCGCGCGCCTCGACCGCCGCTGCGGCGGCCCGGATGACGTACTGTCCTGCGGTGGTGATCGCATTCGCGACCGCCGGCGAGAAGAGCCGTGAGGCGGGCGAGCCGAGTACTCCGAAGAGCGAGTTCATGAGGATCTTGATCGCCTGCGCACCCACGGCGTCGCCCGCCGTCCGGGCCCGTGCCCGCTCGACCGCCAGCCGGGCGACCAGCTCGGGCAAGATCCCCGCCTCGTTCCGCCGGAAGGCCGCCCCACTCGGGGTCCGGACGACGTCCCGCTCCGGTGCGTCGGCAGGCGCGAAGGTGAGCGGATCGATGTTGAAGGTGCGGATGATGCTCGGATAGAGGCTCTTGAAGTCGAAGACGAGGATGTTCCGGTAGAGACCGGGGCGCGAGTCGAGCACGAGGCCGCCCATGATGCTCGCCCCGGTCGTGTCGGCCGCCCCCACCGACGGCGCCACCCGGCTTCGCGCCCGGAGGGCGCCCAGGTAGAGCGAGTCGACTGAGGCGATCGCGGCGCCCACCCGGTCGAGCTGCATGCCCGTCAGCAGGCTCCGGCGGACGGCGAGATCGACCAGCCCCGTGCGCTCGAGGATCTCGAGGACGAGGCGGCAGTCCTCCAGGTTGTAGGCGGCGAGGCGCGCGGGATCGTCGCGGTACGCGGCCTCGATCTCGACCCCGCGATGCTCCGGCCCGATGAGCTTCCCGCGCCCGAGGAGCGTCCGCGCCGCCGTTTCGAGCCGGTAGTCCTCGAGGCGGAGAAAGGCACTCCGCAGGAGCGCGAGGCCGTCCAGCACCTGCCGCCCGCAGAGCACCGCCCGGCCCTCGCGCGTGAAGCTCTGATCGCGCTGGAGCTCGAGCTCGTCGTCGTTCCGGCCGAGCGTGCAGGCGAGGCCGGCGCGGCGACAGAAGCGGAGGAGCATCGTCAGGTCGAAGTCGCAGACGTTCCACCCCGTGAGCACGTCCGGATCGACGGATCGGACGTGCGCGAGGAAACGCTCCAGCAATGTCCGCTCGTCCGGGACGACCTCGGCGCCCGCCACCGCTTGCCGCCCGACCATCAGCACGCGCTCGCCGCCCGCCCCTGCCATCGCGACCGAGTAGAGGCGCGCACCGTCGAGGCTCGTCTCGATGTCGAGCGCGAGCACACGGAGACGCGGCGCGAAGTCGGCGGGAGCGAGCTCCGGGTTCCGGTAGACGCGGCCCACGCCGGACCGCTCCTCGAAGGCCCCCTCCACGGAGAACCCGCCCCGCAGGCCGCGGTCGATGAGGTAGCGGTAGGCGAAACGAAGATCCGCTTCCAGGCACTCGACGCCCGCCTGCGCGAGACGTCCGCGGAGCGGCGGCACGTCCTGGGGAATCGGCACCTCGACGCGCAGCAGCGGCTCGCCCGCGAACGTGCGCAGCTCGGACGGCACCAGGCGCGCACCCGCACCGAGCGTCCCGACCCGCGCTGCGGCCGCCGCCGGGACGAAGAAGTACGGCACCACGCGATCGTCGACGACGAGCGCGGGCGCGCCGCTCTCCATCACGGCATAGAGGTGCACCACGGCACGACGGCCAACGACGCGATACGTCGGTGTCAGGATGAAACCACGCTCGGACACGGGGCCATATTGCCCCGCTCACACCGCCGGAACCAGCGCCACCGCCCGAGCCGGGATTGACAGCCGGGGCGTTCGCTCCGAACCTCGAAGCGGAAAGAGGAGGGCAGGACCATGGAACGATATCGGGCGAAGCAGTTCGATCTGAAGGGCCTGAGCGGCATCTCCGACCGGACGCTCGAGATGCACTTCAAGCTCTACGAGGGCTACGTCAAGGAGACGAACACCCTTCAGGAACGGATCGGGGCGTTCCTCGAGGACGGCCATGTCGACCAGGAGGAGATGCCGGCGTACTCCGAGCTGAAGCGCCGCCTCGGCTTCGAGTACAACGGGATGGTGCTCCACGAGTACTACTTCGGGAACCTGAAGCAGCACGGCGGTGGCGACCCGGCGCGCGGCTCCGAGCTCCGTCGCGCCGCCGAGGAGAGCTTCGGACGCTACGAGCTCTGGAAGACGGACTTCGTTGGCGTCGGGAAGATGCGCGGCGTCGGCTGGGCGATCTGCTACCAGGACCCCGCGTCGGGACGGCTGACCAACCACTGGATCACCCTGCACGAGATCGGCAACGTCGCCGGCTTCGTCCCGATCCTCGTCATGGACGTCTGGGAGCACGCGTTCCTGCTCGATTACAAGCCCGCCGAGCGGCCGAAATACATCGACGCGTTCTTCACGAACGTCGACTGGCACGCGGTCGACGCGCGCCTGCAGGTGCGGCAGCGGCGAGCGGCCGCCTCCTGATTGGCTTGCCCCGCGGACCGCGACGGGGCTAGAGTCCGCGCCCGTGACCAGGGCGCTGGTGCAGCTCTCGCTCGCGGAGGCCGGGGAGCTCATCCGTCGTCGTGCGCTCTCCCCCGTCGAGCTCCTGGACGCCGTGCTGGCCCGCATCGACGCGCTCAATCCGACCCTGAACGCCTTCACGACGCTCGTGCCGCTCGCGGAGGTCCGCGCAGCTGCGCATGAGGCCGAGCGGGAGGTCGCCCGGGGAACCTACCGCGGTCCGTTCCACGGCATCCCCGTCGGCGTGAAGGACCTGCTCGACACCGCGGGAATCCGCACCACGTATGGTTCCGGCATGTTCCGGGACCACGTGCCGGCCGTGGACGCCGCGATCCCCGCCCGGCTGCGGACGGGCGGCGCCGTCATCGTCGGCAAGACTGCGTCGCACGAGTTCGGCAAGGGGATCACGACCAACAACTACTTCTACGGAGCGACGCACAACCCGTGGAACCTGGACCACATCCCGGGGGGCTCGAGCGGCGGTGCGGCGGCGGCGGCCGCGGCCCTCCTCGGCCCGCTGCAGATCGCGACGGACGGAGGTGGCTCGATTCGCCTCCCGGCGGCGTTCTGCGGCGTCGTCGGTCTGAAACCGACCATCGGGCTCCTCAGCAACCGCGGTCATACTGGCGGGGGCAACTCGTCCTTCTCGGTGCCCGGCCCCATCACCCGCAGTGTGCGCGATGCGGCCATCGCGGCCGAGGCTCTCGCTGGCTTCGATCCCGCCTACATCTATTCCCGTCCCGGCCGGGTACCCGACCTGGTCGGCGGGCTGGAAGCGGGTGCGAAGGGTCTGCGGGTCGGGACCGGCCCGGACCTCCTCCAACCTGCGCCCGAACCCGCCGTCGGAACCGCGTACGAGGCGACGCTCCGGCGCCTAGAGGGACTCGGCGCGCGGCTGGTCGAGATTCGCCTGCCAAATCACGACGCGATCATGCGCGCGACCATGGGCGTGTTCGCTTTCGAAGGGGACACGCTGATCGAGACCCTGCTCGGCGACCGGCCCCGGCTCTACAGCCCGGAGCTCCTGCGGATGGCGGAGCGCAAGCCGCCGGCCGACACGGCACTCTGGGTGCGCATCCAGCAGGATCGCCAGCGGATCCGCCAGGACTACGCGATGGCCTTCGAGACGGCCGACGTCCTCGTGCAGCCCACCACCCCTTTCGTCGCACCGCGCATCGACCTCGAGGAGACGAGCTACATCGGGCGCTGCGTGCCCTACACCGCCG
The DNA here is from genome assembly GCA_035476275.1 of Binatus sp. (SeqCode). GTDB lineage: Bacteria > Desulfobacterota > Binatia > DP-6 > DP-6 > DP-23. The sequence goes on from DATILR010000161.1 coordinate 10,027, forward strand.
CGGCGAACCTGGTCGGCTTCCCGTC
>DATILR010000162.1:0-1742 GCA_035476275.1 Binatus sp. (SeqCode)
GCGTAGACGCCCGCCATCGCCAGCGCCAGCACCGCGGCGCGGACGCTCCAGCGCTGGCTCCCACGCAGCCCGCGGTAGAGGAGGGTGCTGAGGATCAGGTACTCCGTGAAGTGGGCGAGCTTCCGGATCCAGAAGTGCATCGTGCGCAGGTCCTCGGGACGCGCATGCGGGAAGAGGAGGGCGAGGATCGGCAGGACGTAGCGCGACGTCTGCTCGCTGGTGAACCAGCTGGTGGAGAAGCCGGAGATCGCGACGGCCCACAGGACGGCCGGAAGCCAGCGCCGCACGGCCTCAGCTCTTTCGCGCGTCACGCGGCGTCTCCCGGTCGTGCTGCTCGATGATGAGCGCGTAGTCGTAGTAGGGCCGCTCGAGGGCGCCCTCGACGGCGCGGCCGTTGATGAAGAGGGTGGGCGTCGAGGCGACGCCCACGCGCGCCCCTGCCTCCACGTCGGCACCGATGCGCGTCCGCGTGGCGGGCTCGTCGAGGCAGGTGCGGAAGGTGGGGATGTCGAGGTGGAGGTCCCGCGCGTAGCCGAAGAGGCTCTCGCGCTCGAGGTGCTCGTTATTCTCGAACAGGAGGTCGTGGTACTCCCAGAATCGGTCCTGCTGTGCGGCGCACTCCGCCGCGATCGCGGCGAGGCACGCATTGGGATGCACCGAGCGGGTCACGTGGCCGTTGCAGCTCGGGTCGAGCGGGAAGTGACGGAACACGAGCCGGATGTCCGGGTGGTCGTGGATGAGGTCCCGCAGGTCCCGGAACGCCCGCACGCAATACGGGCACTGGAAGTCGGAGAAGGCGACGATCAGGAGCGGCGACGTCGCCGGTCCCCTCGTGTGGGTGGCGCCCTCGGTGAGGTCCGCCACCGCGCGGACGGGTAGATGCGTGTACCAGGTGTAGAAGCGGGGAGCCTTCTCGCGGACCTCGGCGACCGTGATCAGCGACTCGGGTGCGCGCACCGCGGCCCACGTGCCGCCCGCGATGGCAACCAGCGCCGCGGCCGCAGCGATCGAGCGCGCCATCGTCCGCCGCCGCCACCACTCGGCGACCGTCGCCGGCTCGAACCGCGTGGCGAGCGGCAGGACGGTCACGAACCAGACCAGGATCACGAGGTCGAGGCCGAGGCAGAGGAGGCAGACGCGATGGAGCACCCCGAGGGCAGCGACCGCCAGCACGCAGGCGAAGCCGAGGCTGCCCGAGACCAGCCCCAGGAGCCCGAGATCCGCGAGGCCCGCCGTCGTCCCGCCGAGCGCGCCGGGGAGCGTGAGCAGGACGCCCGTGACGAAGGCCGCGAGACCCCAGGCGGCCACCGAGATGCCGAGCAGATGTCCGTAGCGGCTGCCGAGCACGGCGTCGCAGTTCACCACCTCGCCGAGATTGCAGAAGCTCGTGTAGCCGGCGCCGATGCGCTGGTGGACGACCAGCGTGAGCGTGCTCAGCGCCACGCCGACGAGCGCCGTGGCGAGCGCGAGGCGGTGGCGGGTGGGGCTGAAGCGCATCGGGCGAGCCCCCGAGTCTAACGGGGCCCCCGCCCCCTTTCAATCATCGAGCGCGCTCCGTCTCGATCGAGGAGTCTCCGCGCGCGCAGCGCGCGGCCGAGCGAAGCGAGCGGGGAGTCGGGGCCCCGTCGGGCTTTGCCCGCTGGGAGCGAGGGGCGGAGCCCCTCGCTAGAATTGAAAGGTCAGACGGAGACTCGTCTCCGAGCGTCCAGAGTTCAGACCCGCGAGACCCCAGGTCTCGAAGA
>DATILR010000163.1:0-15848 GCA_035476275.1 Binatus sp. (SeqCode)
TCGTGGCGCAGCTCCACCATACGGTCGATCCGGAGGGCGCGATGCAGCGCCTGCGCGAGCGGCTCGTGCGCATTCCCAACGTCGCCAGCGATCCCGCGCCGCAGGTCGAGATCCTGCAGTTCACGGCCGCCGGACCGTTGCTCGCCGTGCGGCCATCCTGCCACAACGAGCACTACTGGCAGGTCTACTTCGACGCCAACCGCGCCATCCGCGAGACGTTCGCGACCGCCGGATACCCGGCGCCCGAGCAGCTCGTGCTGGTGCGGAGTGGGTGAGGACGGAATGATGCCGGCACGACTGGTGACCATCCTGACAGGCGTCTGCGCGATCGCGGCGTTCGGGTGCGCCAGGCAGCAGCCCACGGCCAGCGCCCCCCCGCCCACCGTGTCGCAGTCGAGCGGGCCCAACTCCGCCTCCTCGCTCGTCACTACGACGGCGACGGTCGAGAACGTCGACCAGAAGACGCGCATGGTGACGCTCCGCACCGCCGACGGCGAGATCGTCCACTTCAAGGCCGACGAGTCAGTCCGCAACCTGCCGCAGGTGCGGAAGGGTGATCACGTGACCGTGACCTACTACGAGTCGCTCGCGCTCCGCCTGCGCGAGGCGGAGGGCGGCCGGCCCGGCGTCTCCGTTTCCGAGCAGGTCGAGCGCGCACCGCTCGGGGAGAAGCCCGCCGGCATGGTCGTCCGCACCACGACCCTCACCGCGAAGGTAACCGCGATCGACAAGAAGAAGCAGACGGTGACGCTCGAGGGGCCAGAGGGCGGCAAGGTCACGCTCGAGGTGGCGGATCCCGCAAATCTCGAGCGGGTCCAGGTCGGGCATCTCGTCGAGGCTACCTACCGCGAGGGGGTCTCGATCTCCGTCAAGACACCGACCAAGTGATCCGCGTCCGCCTCGCCGCGCTGGTCTGCTGCACGGCCGTCTTCGCGGCGGCCTGTTCGCCCCCCTTCCAAGCCGTGCACGTGGGGGCGCGCCGGGCGCGGCGGGCTGCCACGAGCAACGTGCTCACCTCCGGCGACATCAGCCGGCGGACCCACAATCTCCTCTACGATCAGGATCTCGTCGAACGCTACGACGACGACCCGGCGGGAGCGCTCGGCGTCCTGCACACGGCGCTCCTCGCCGGGCGCCTCCGGCCGGAGAACATGGTGGGCCTCGCCGAGCTCTCCTACCGCCACGCCGAGCACGGCGGCGACAGCCCGTACTATCTCGCCACGGCAGTCTACGCGTGGGGCTACCTCTTCCCCGACGACCAGAGTGCCGTTCCCGACACCTACGACCCCCGTGTGCGGCTGGCCTGCGAACTCTACAACCGGGGGCTCACCGAGGGGCTCAAGCAGGGCGACAACGTCGAGCTTCGCGCGGGGACGTATCCCCTGCCCTTCGGAACGCTCGACGTGGAGCTCGATCCGGCGGCGCTCACCTGGAGTGGCCATCATCTCACGACCTTCGTCCCGCTGGCGGAGTACGAGGTGAAGGGCTTTCCGACCTACTACCGATGGGCCGGCCTGGGGGCGCCGCTCGGCGCCGGCGTCGCACCGCGGGAGGGGAAGGATCAGGACCTCCTCGCGCGCCGCGCGCGAGTGCCAGTCACCGCCATCCTCCGTCTCCACGATCTCACCCGGCAGCTGCGCTCTGGACGCGTGCAGGGGGCCCTCGAGGTGTATCCCGGGTACGGCGAGGAGACGATCACCGTCCAGAATCGCCACGTGCCCCTCGAGGCCGAGCCGACGGCCGCGCTCGCCCTCACGCTCGCCACGACACAGGTGTGGAAGAGCGAGCTGACGGGCTTCCTCCACGGGATGGGCGTGATCGAGGCGAGCACACAGCTCGTATCGTCGCGCCCATATCGACCCGGCCTCATCCCGGTCGTGTTCGTGCACGGCACGGGGTCCAGCGTGGCCCGCTGGGCAGAGCTCTACAACGAGCTCGACAACGACCGCCGCCTCCACAACCACTATCAGTTCTGGTTCTTCTCGTACGAGACCGGGAACCCGATCCTCTACTCGGCGATGAAGCTGCGTGAGTCGCTGACCGACGCCGTGCAGCAGCTCGACCCGGAGGGGCGCGATGCGGCACTCCGGCGAATGGTCGTGATCGGCCACAGCCAGGGTGGTCTGCTCACCAAGACGACGGTCGTCGAATCGGGCGATGCGTTCTGGAACAACGTGAGCCGCAAGCCGCTCGACGAGCTGAGGATGAGCGACTCGACACGGGACCTCCTCCGCCGCGCCATGTTCGTTCACCCGCTTCCCTTCGTCCGGCGCGTCATCTTCGTGGCGACACCGCACCATGGCAGCTACGTCGCGGGCAGCTGGCTCGCGCACCAGGCAGCCAGGCTGGTGCGAGCTCCTCTCGCCCTCACGAAGGTCACCACGGAGTTCGCCACCCTCGACAGAGACGCGCTCGCGGTCGGGCGCCTGCGAGGCGCCCCGACCGCCGTCGACAACATGACGCCCGGGAACCGCTTCGTGAAGACGCTGGCGCAGCTCCCGATCGCCCCCGGCGTCGTGGCGCACTCGATCATTCCGGTGAAGGGCGACCTGCCCCCGCAAGGCCAGAACGACGGCGTCGTCGAGTACAACAGCGCCCACATCGACGGCGTCGAGTCCGAGGTGGTGGTGACGCACCAGGTCCACTCCTGTCAGGCGAACCCACACACGATCGCGGAGGTTCGCCGCATCCTGCTCGAAAACCTGGAGACCCCATGAGAACGCGGACGCACATCCTCGAGGAGGAGAGCGCGCTGCGTCGTGCCGATGAAGGTGTTCTGAACCCGCTAGTCGTGCGTCGCCGTCGGCTCGGCACCGCCGCGCAGAGCACCGCGGATCAACGGCTGGTTCGACAGATGGAGCGCCTCGAGGAGCTCCGGGTCGAGCAGGCCGGCGCGGCGCGCGCTCTTGAGAAGATGGGGCACCTTGGCCCCGGAGGCAGCCTCGGCGAGCTCGGCGGTGTTGATCTCGTGCTGCTCGCGCAGGAGCCGGGGGGCCAGCGCCTCCGCATCGGCCACGCCGACTTCGCGCAGCCGTCGGATCACACGGGCCAGCATGATCGGACCGGGGCGATCCAGGAGTGAGCCGAGAATCTGCCCCATCCAGCGGCGGGCAAAGGCGATCCGGCGGTCGATGGGCTGCCGGCGCATCCACTCCGCGAGGTACAGGACGCCGAAGCCCATGTGCCGGCTCTCGTCACGCGTGATGAGCTCGAGGATCCGGCGCAGCACGGGATGCGTGGCGTCCTGACGCAGGCCCTCGAAGATGCTCATGGCGAAGCTCTCGAGGAAGAATTGCTCGGTGGCGATCAGCTCGAGCGGATCGTTCATCGAGAGCAGCGAGTCGAACATCATCTCGGTTCCGGCGTCGATGTCCTCGACCTCCTCGCCCATCGCGCCGATGAAGCGGCAGTACGCGAGATGGTGCCGGGCCTCGTCCATCGCCTGCGCCGCCGCGTGGTTTCGGTAGTCTTCCTCGCGGAGCAACAGCACGAGCTTGGCGCACACGTTCTGCGCCACGCTCTCGCCCACCTGCAGGATGTTGAGCATGCGCCCGACCGCGCGCCGGGTCGCATGCGTCTTCACTCCCTCGGGCAGCGCCTGGAAGGTCGGCGTCCGGCCGTAGGCCGCCCAGCCGTGGGCGACGAGCGGGTCGTCGAGCTCGACCGGGACGCTCCAGTCGACGTCGTTCTCGAAGTCCCAGTCCGCGGAATGCGCCTTCGCGAAGAGGGAGTTGATGCCTGGATGCCCGGTGTTCCGGAGCTTCAGCAGGTCGCGTGTCTTCATGGGACCCCTTCCCGCCGCACCGTACCGCGGCCACCGAGCCATCGGAAGAGTATCCCGGGCGATCGCGTCAGCGGCCTCCCCCGCCCCGCTCCCGCACGCCGCGCCGGCGCTCCTTCGCCGCGGCCTCGCGCTGTTGCCGCGCCCATTCCCCCGGCGTGGGGGAGCGCGCCTCCTCGGCCCACGCTTCGCGATGGCGCAGCGAGGGCAGGTGCGCGTCCCAGCAGTCCACCGAGCAGAAGGCGAAGCCCGTGCGCGTCCGGTTGCACGTGGACACGTTGCACACCCAGTAGGCGGTCGTGAACGGGATTTCCTTCTTGCAGGTGCTACAGCGCTTCCAGAAGGACGCCTCCATCGTGATCCTCCACTAGACCCATTGTCGGCGCGCGGCCCTGCCTTCTACAGTTGGCCCGAGACCAGGGTTATGGCAACTCGCTGGCGGGCGACCCGTGGGTTGTCACCGCGGTCGATCCATGCGAGGCGGGGCGCCAAGGAGGGCCGCCGCCATGTCGCACATCATCTGGTCTGTCCTCACCGGGTTCATCATCGGCCTGCTCGCCCGCGCGCTCATGCCAGGAGCGGACCACATGGGGCTGATCGCCACCTCGCTGCTCGGGATCGCGGGGTCCTTCGTCGGCGGATTGATCGGACGTGTCATCAATCCGCCGCAGGAGGGGGCCGTCTTTCACCCGGCAGGCTTCTTCATGTCGATCGTGGGCGCGATCGTGGTGCTGTACGCGTTCCGGCTCATGCAGTGAGCCAGAGCGGCGTCGGCTCCACTGGGGATTTCCTACGATTCCGCGCCGAGCCGCCCACGCGCTCCGGACGCGAGCCGGGCCACCGTCGCGACCAGATCGGCCGGCTCCACCGGCTTCGCGAGATGCATCTCGAAGCCCGCGGCGAGGGCGCGCCTGCGATCCTCCGCGCCTGCGTAGGCCGTGAGCGCCGCGGCTGGGACGTGAGCCCCGCGCAGCCGGGTACGCGCCTGCCCGAGGAGCGCATACCCGTCCGTGCCGGGCATCGCGATGTCACTCAGCAGGACGTCGGGCGGATCGCGCTCGAGGCTCTCCATCGCCTCGGCAGCCGAACCCACCGCATGGACGCGTGCCCCGCACTCTTCCAGGGTCAGCGCGATGGCCTCGCGCGCGTCCAGGTCGTCGTCCACGACCAGCACTTGTACCCCCGTCAGCGTCGGAGCGGGATGGAACCGTTCTCCGCTCGGGGAGGGTCGCAGAGGGAAGATGCCCTCAGCATCCGAACCGTCGCACACGAGCGGGAGTCTGACCGTGAACGTCGCTCCCAGTCCCTTGCCCGCGCTGGCGGCCTCGACCGACCCACCATGCAGCTGGACGAGATCCCGCACGATGGCGAGCCCCAGCCCGAGCCCGCCATGCTCGCGGGTCCGCGCGACATCTGCCTGCCAGAAGCGCTCGAAGACGTGAGGCAGAACCTCGGGTGCGATGCCTTCTCCCTCGTCGCGCACGGCGATGACGATCTGCTCGTCGAGGCCGGCGAGCCGCACGACGACGCGCCCTCCCTGAGCGGAGAACTTCACCGCGTTGGACACGAGGTTCCACACGATCTGCTGCAGACGGGCCGCATCGCACCGGATCTGTCCCTCAGTGAACTCGAACTCCGGTTCGAGCCGGACCTGCTTGGCCTCGGCTGCCCCGCGGGCCGCGTCGAGCGCCGCCTCGACGACTGGCCTCGGATCGACGGGCCGGAGGTCGAGCACCACTTTTCCGGCGGCGATGCGCGACACGTCGAGCAGATCCTCCACGAGCTGCCCCTGCACGATGGCGCTCCGCTCGATCCCCTCGAGTGCACGCGCCGTCCGCTGCGCATCGAGCCTGCCGCTGCGAAGCAAGCTCGACCAGGTGCGGATGGCGCTGAGCGGCGAGCGGAGCTCGTGCGAGAGCGTCGCCAGGAACTGGTCCTTGAGCCGGTTGGCCTCGCGCAACTGGCGCGTGCGCTGCTCCACGATGTTCTCGAGTTCGCTCGCATGCCGCGCGAGGATCTCCTGCTGCTCGTGCAGGTGGCGGCGGTACTCACGGGCCTCGAGGGCGCGTCGCAGGGAGGCCACGAAGTATTCGCGCTCGATCGGCTTCTGGATGAAATCGTAGGCCCCACCCCGCAGGGCGCGCACGGCGAGTTCGTCGTGACCGTGCCCGGTGATGAGCAGCGTCGGCGTCTCCGGACGAAGCGCTCGGACCTCCGTGAGGAGCGCGAGCCCGTCCATCCCGGGCATCTTGATGTCGGCAACGATGGCGTCGTAGTCCGTGGCGGCGACCCGGCGGAGGGCGGCGGGCGCCGAATCGCAGGTATCGACCACGAGCCCCGCCATCCGCAGCCGGAGCGCCTCGGGGAGCGCCTTCAGCAAGGCGACGTCGTCGTCCACGATCAGGACACACGGCATGCTCACCCCGCTGGTTGCTCGGAGGACTCCGCCGTCGCGAGGGGTAGCTCGAGGACGAACGTGGCCCCTTCGACGTCCTCGCGCTTGGCCAACGCGACCGAGCCCCCGTGCTCCTGGACGATGCCGTAGGTGATCGAGAGGCCCAGCCCGGTTCCCGCACCCACCTCCTTGGTGGTGAAGAACGGGTCGAAGATGCGCTGCTCGAGGTCCGGCGGGATGCCGGGGCCGGTATCGTGGAAGACGAGCCGGACCACTCCTTCCCCCACAGCGGACTCGATGTGGATCAGCTTCCGCGGCGCCTGGGCGAGCGCGTCCCGGGCATTCGTCAGGATGTTGATGAAAACCTGCTCGAGCTGGATGGCGTTGCCGACCACGATCGGATCCTCCTCGCAGAGCTCCAGGCGCACCTCGATTTGACGCAGGCGAAGCTGCTCGCGGAGGAGCGACACCGCCCGATCCACCACCTCGTTGATTCGCACCGGGTCACGGCTGACCGGCGCGACTCGCCCGAACGTCCGAAGATGCGAGATGATCTGCGTGGCCTTGCGCACCTGCTCCATGGCGCTGCGCAGCTCGTCGAGGACGCACTCCCTATCCGTCAGCCCGAACTGCAGGCGATCGATCGCGTTCTCCACGAACAACCCGATGTTGTTGAGCGGGTTGTTCAGCTCGTGCGCGATCCCGGTCGTCAGCTCGCCCACCGTGGCCAGCTTGCCGGCCTGGACGAGTTGCTCTTGCTTGTCGCGCAGCTCCCGCTCACGGCGCTGGACTTCCTGCGTCGTCTGCCGCAAGTCGCCCATGATGTGGATCATGGCTTTACGCCCGTTCTCGAGCCGGGCGTTGGAACGGTGGGTGTCCTTGAGGATGTGCATCAGAGCCCGCCGCGAGTTGTGCAACCGTTCGGTCTGCCCGGCGAGTCGGTGTCGATCGTGCTCGTAGTCGACGAACATGCGTAGCACGACCTTGCGCTGGGTGCCGAGGCGTTGGCTGAGCGCCTTGATGTCCCCCAGGATGTGATGGAGGGTTCGGCCGTCCTCCGCACCCTTCCTGACACGCGCCTCCAGCCGCCTCACCTCCTCGCGGAGGCGGGTCTCCGCGGCCAGGAGCTCGTCGAATCCAGTCTCCACCGACGGCGCGAGAGCGGAGGCGGCGAGGCGTCGGGGCGGGGTCACGGTTGCCCTTCGGGCTTCGTCTTCTCCAGCTGCCGGCGGAGGATCTCGACCTCCTTTTCCAGGGCGATCATCTTGAGCTCCCGTCCAACCACCACCTCCTCGAACTTCTCCAAGTCGGCTATCTTCTCCTGCAGCTCGGTCTGCGAGGCGCGGAGATCGCGCACGACGCGCTCGTAGGCGCGCATGTCGCGCAGGATACCGACTACGCCTATCACCCCGCCGTACGGGTCCCGCAGCGCTGACGCGTTGAGGGTCGTCGGGATGACCTCGCCGGAGGCGCTCCGCGGATTGAGGCGCGCGTTCCGTGTCACCCCGCGCTCCACCACCTCGCGCAGCGCGGCAGTGACCTCGCGCTTCTCCTCCGGGCTGATGAAGCGCGAGAGCGACTGCTCGACCACCTCGTCGGTCCGGAAGCCGAGGAGAGCGCAGACCGCGTCGTTCGCCTGCAGGATCTTCCCGTCGAGATCGGAGACGAAGACGGGGTCCGGCGCGTTCTTGATGAGGCTCTCCGCATAGGCACGGGCTCGGTCGAGCTCGCGCATGTCACGGAGGATGCCGATCGCGCCGATCACTTTGCCATCGGCGTCGCGCAGCGCGGAGGCGTTGAGGCTCGTCGGGATGACCTCGCCGGAGGCCGAATTGGGGTGGAGTACTGCGTTACGCGTCTCGCCACGCTCCACCACCTCATCCAGCGCCGCCATGAACTCCCGGGTCTCCTCCGGGCTGATGAAGCGCGAGAGCGACTGCTCGAGGAGCTCGTCTGGACGGAAGCCGAGGAGCTCCGACACCGCGTCGTTGGCCTGCTGGATCTTGCCTTCCAGGTCCGACACGAACACGGGGTCGGGCGCGCTCTTGATGAGGTTCTCGGCATACGCGCGCGCCTTGTCGAGCTCTCGCATGTCGCGCAGGATGCCGATCGCGCCGATCACCCCGCCACCAGGACCGCGCAGGGCGGAGGCATTCAGGGTGGTCGGAATGATCTCGCCGCGGGCGCTCCGCGGATTGAGCCGCGCGTTTCGTGTGACGCCGCGCTCCACCACCTCGCGCAGCGCGGCAGTGAATTCGCGTTTCTCCTCCGAGCTGATGAAGCGCGAGAGCGACTGCTCGAGAAGCTCGTCCTTACGGAAGCCGAGGAGTTCGGATACGGCGTCGTTGGCCTGGAGGATCCGTCCCTCGAGATCAGAGACGAACACGGGATCGGGGGCGTTGGCAATGATGGTGTTGGCGTCGAGCGGGCTGTGCGACTTGCTCCCGCTTCGCCTCACCGGTGCGCTTCCGACCGGGGGCCCGGCATGCGTTGCTCCCTCGCCGTCGCTGCACCTGGCATTCGAAATACCCGCTGCGCGCCGCGACGCCATCGCCGTACGACATCCTCCTCGAAGGGGCCGCCCACAAGCTACTACGAAGGTATCGTTTTGGCGCTCCCCTCCGAGGGTGGGCTGATCTCCCCAAATCCGGGGAGCCGCCGGCAAAACGCTGAGCCGCCCTCATGTCGTGCTGTGGGGGGCGGATGATGAGCGGATCCGCGCCGGACCACCCGTGGCGCTACTTCGGTTCCTCGGTCGGGAGCTTCGCGGCGCGCCACGCGTCGAGACCGCCTAGGAGCGCATACGCGTTCGTGAAGCCGAGCTCCTGAAGCTTGAGCACCGCACGGGCGCTCGTGTGCTCGGCGGGTCACGTACAGTACGCGACGATCAGCGACTTCTTCGGGACGTCCTTCGCCCACGCCTCCAGCCGATCCGGCGGGACGCGGACGGCGCCCTGGGCCACGAGGTCGCCGACGCTCGTGCGCGCGTCGAGCAGGATTGGCTTCTCGCCCGCCGTGAGCCGTTGCTGGACCTCGGCCGGCGTGATGCGGCGGGCGACGGTCGGGTCGAACCCCCGGGGGGCCTCATCCGCCCGCAGGGGCGCGGCCAGGCTGCAGAGGAGCGCGGCGGCGACGGCCACGCGGACGCCGGTTGCCAGCATCTGACGAGGATACCCGCAGCATTCGTTCGGTCAACCGCGCACTCGCCACATCCACTCCGTCCACGTCAGAGGCAGGCGTAGACCGCGTCGATGAGCGCACGGTTGCGTGGGTTCTGCCAGCGCGGTCCGAGGTCGTTCATCACGTACCCGACGGCGACATCGGCCGCGGGATCGCAGAAGCCGACCGAGCCGCCGGTCCCGAAGTGCCCGAAGGCGCCCGGGTTCGGACCGAGCGGGCGCTCCGGCTGCGTCAGCTGGAACCCGACCCCGAAGCGCGACGGGCGCTGGAGGACGCGGTCGGTGCCGGACGCCTGCTCGACGATCGCCGCTTCGAGCACCGGCGCGTGGAGGATGCGCACGCCGTCGATCGTCCCCCAGCGCGCGAGCGCGGCGTACACGCGGGCGACGCCGCCGGCCGTACCGTGGCCGTTCGTCGAGGGGATCTCGCCCGCCCGCCAGGCGGCGGTGTTCACCCAGCCCGCGCCGGAGAGGCCGACGGGGTTCCAGTACGCGTTCCATCGCATGAGCTCGTCGTCGTCCGGCGCGGACGGCATCCGGGGCGCCGCCGCGGCCGGCCAGAGGAACTCGGCGATGCGGGCGTGCTCGGAGGCAGGAACGCCGATGTGGACGTCGGCGCCGAGCGGACCGGTCACCTCCCGCCGGAGCCACGTGCCGAGCGTCGATCCCGCCACCCGTCGCACGAGCTCCCCGACCAGGTAGCCGAACGTGTTCACGTGGTAGCCGTGCGCGGTGTCGGGCACCCACCACGGGGCCTGGCGCTCGATCGCCCGCACCATGACCTCCCAGTCGAGCATGGCGCCGTCCGGCAGCGGTTCGCGGATGGCCGGGAGGCCGGCGCGATGGGAGAGGAGCTGGCGAACGGTGATGCTCTCCTTGCCGGCGCAGGCGAATTCCGGCCAGTAGCGCGCGACGGCGGCATCCAGATCGAGGAGACCGCGCTCGACGAGCTGGAGCACGCAGACGGTGCTGAGACCCTTCCCGACCGAGAAGAAGTTGACCAGCGTGTCGCGACGCCAGGGCCGGCGCCGGGCCGCGTCCGCCCACCCGCCCCACAGGTCGACCAGGACACGCCCGCCGACCGAGACGGTCACCGCGGCACCGACGTCCCCCCGGTCGGTGAAGTTGGTGACGAAGGCGTCGCGGACCGCGGCGAAGCGCGGGTCGCAGATGCCGTCGACGGGGAGGGGCTCACCGTGCGCGACGGACATCGGATGCGCTCTTCGCCGCGCGGGATGCCCGCGCCGCGATCACCTCGACCGCGGCCGCGTTCTCGGCCAGCACCCTCCGGGCCTGGGACGCCATGGCGCGATCCTGCCGGGTGCCCGACCACTCCCCGACCACGTGCTCGGCCCACTCCGCCCAGCGGAGCGTCGTCTGCAGGATCTCGACCAGGAAACGGTCCGCGACCGCGATGACGTGGGCACGCTCCGGAAAGCGCGGCCCCACCTCGGCCAGCTCCTGCACGAGGGGCAGGCTCGCACTCGCGCGCTCCACCGTACCGTCCCGGATGCGCCGGATGTTGGCCAGCAGCTGCTCCTTCGTGCCGAAGTCCCCGTACACCACCTTGACCATGCTCTCGAACTCGAGCAACAGCGCCGCGCCCGGCTCGTCGAGCCATTGCCGGAGCGCGTGGCGGCCGCGGGGCGTGATCCGGTAGACGCTCCGCCGTCGCGCGCCGGTGCGCGCGACGGCGGCGCTGGCAAGGCCGTGAGCGACGAGCGTCTTCGGCTCCTCATAGAGCTTGCTCTCGGCGCGCGGCCAGATGAGGCGGACGTTGCTGCGTTTGATCTGACGGACGAGGTCGTAGGCCGAGCGGGGGCGGACGGCGAGCAGCCCGAGTACGGCATAGGAGGTCGTGGTGAGCGGTCGCATGGGTGGCTTGACACTACTCCCCTTCGGAGTAAGGGACCAGTTTGAGCAGATACTCCCGAAGGGAGTATCAGAGAGATCCCGGGAGGACCCATGTCGTCGACCCCCGCTGCCATGCCCGACGCCGCGCCGGTGGAGTTCTTCACGCCTGCCGGCTACGCCCGGCTGATCGGCTCGCCGCGCGGCCGCGCCTTCCACCTCAGCTGGATGGCGCATGCCGAGGAGGCCGACGAGGGCGTCTTCGATCGCCTGCTGGCGAGCGTCGACATCCCGGAGCTGAACCGGATGGTCGCCATCCACGCCGGCGACGAGCAGCGGCACGCTGCCCTCCTGCGCCAGTGCGCTGCCCGCGCCGGGGTGGTGCCGGAGCCGGTGCCCCCGGAGCTCCACTACATCGAGCAGCTCCGCCGCCTGTCGGGCGGCGGCGACCTGGAGGCCGTCTTCGCCAACGGGCACTGGAGCATCATGCAGATCTTCGCGATGCTCCAGGTGGTGGAGGAGCGCGGCGTGCGGCAGTTCCCCATGGTCGCGGCGGCGCTGCGTCCCGTCGATCCCGAGAGCGCCGACGTCGTCGCGGGAATCACCCGTGATGAAGAGCGCCACGTGGGATACGCGCGAGCGATCAGCCGGCGCTACGCCCCCGATCCGGCGTCGCTCGAGCAGGTGCTCGCGCTGTGCCGGGACGTGGAGGCCCGGGCCTTCGTGGAGAACGAGCGCGCCTATCTCCGCTTCGCCGAGGAGCACGACCTTTTGGTGCGCCCATGAGCGTGCACTACGAGACCGATGGCCCGGTGGCGGTCGTCACGCTCGACCGACCGGAGGTCCGGAACGCCGTCGATCGAGCGACGGCCGAGGCGCTGGCGGAGGCCTTCCGTCGCTTCGATGGCGATGCGACCCTCAGCGTGGCCGTGCTGGTCGGCGCCGATGGCACCTTCTGCGCCGGCGCGGACCTGAAGGCCATCACCCAGGGCCGAGGCAACCGAGTGGTCGAAGACGGCGACGGGCCGCTCGGCATCTCCCGCCTGCTGCTCTCGAAGCCGACCATCGCCGCGGTCGAGGGCCACGCGGTGGCGGGCGGGCTCGAGCTGGCGCTCTGGTGCGACCTCCGGGTCGCGTCCGAGAGCGCCGTCTTCGGCGTGTTCTGCCGGCGATGGGGCGTGCCGCTCATGGACGGCGGCACGGTGCGTCTCGCGCGACTCGTGGGCCAGAGCCACGCGCTCGACATGATCCTCACGGGTCGCGGCGTGTCCGGCGCGGAAGCTCTCCGCATGGGGCTGGCGAACCGCCTCGTCCCGCGCGGCACGGCGCTCGAGGCGGCGATGGCGCTCGCCAAGGACATCGCCAAGTTCCCGCAGCGCTGTCTCCGCAGCGACCGGCTCGCGGTCTACGAGCAGTGGCAGCTCGACCTCGAGGATGCGCTGGCCTCCGAGTTCCGCCGCGGCATGCAGGTCGTGCAGTCCGGAGACCTGATGGGCGGCCTCGAGGTCTTCGGCCAGACGGCCGGCCGCCACGGCACCCTCCGCCACGTGGTCCTGGGCACGCCGATGCTGCCCCCGTTTCCTCCCGGCATGGAGACCGCGACGTTCGGCATGGGTCCCTTCGCCGGGGCCGAGCGCCGCTTCTGGCAGGCGGACGGCGTCTTCACGACGGCGGTCGGCTACACGGGCGGGCGGACGCCGAATTCGAGCGACGAGGCGGTGACCTCGGGGCGGACCGGGCACACCGAAGTCGTGCGGGTGGTCTACGACCCGCGCAAAACGAGCTTCGAGGCGATGCTCCGCCTGTTCTGGGAAGGCCACGATCCGACGCAGGGGAAGACCGCCGATCCGCGGTACCGCTCGGCGATCTTCTGCACGTCGGACGCCCAGCGGCGGGCTGCGGAAGCCTCGCGCGACGCCTACCAGCGTGTCCTCTCGGCGGCGGGATTGAGCGCCATCACCACCGACATCCTCGCCGCGCCCGAGTTCCACTACGCGGCGGACGCGCAGCAGCAGTATCTGGCGAAGAACCCGGGCGGCTACGGCGGCGTCACCGGGACCGGCGTCCGCCTTCCGGACGGCGTCACAGCAGCGACTTCATCTCGCTGATCAGCTTCGTGATGCTCGCCTTGGCGTCGCCGAAGAGCATCATGCACTTCTCGTTGTAGTAGAGGTCGTTGTCGACCCCGGCGAAGCCCGGGCGCATGCTCCGCTTCAGCACGATGATCGACTTGGCGCGGTCGACCTCGAGGATCGGCATGCCGAAGAGGGGGCTCGACTTGTTGTGCTTGGCCGCCGGGTTGGTGACGTCGTTGGCGCCCACCACGAGCACGATGTCGGCCTCGGGGAAGAAGGGGTTGATCGCCTCCATCTCGTGCAGCTGCTCGTAGGGGACGTTGGCCTCGGCCAGGAGCACGTTCATGTGCCCGGGCATGCGGCCGGCCACGGGATGGATGGCGTACTTCACGTCCACGCCGCGCTCCTTCAGGATGTTGCCGAGCTCGGCGACCGCGTGCTGCGCCTGCGCCACGGCCATGCCGTAGCCGGGCACCACGACGATGTTGTGCGCCGTCTCGAAGAGGACGGCCGTCTCCTCGGGGGCGATGCTGCGCACCGTGCCCTTCGCCTCGGCCGCCGCGGCCGCCTCGTCCTCCGAGACCGTGCCGAAGGCGCCGAAGAGGACGTTCACCGCCGAGCGGTTCATCGCGCGACACATGAGGAGCGCGAGCAGGAAGCCCGAGGTGCCGTCGAGCGAGCCCGTGATGATCTGGATCTTGTTCATCAGCACGAAGCCCATGGCGGCATCGGCAAGGCCGCCATACGAGTTGAGGAGTGCGATCACGACCGGCATGTCGGCTGCGCCGATCGGGATCACGAGCAGGAGGCCGAAGACGAACGACATCGCCACCATCACGTAAAAGAACGCGGTGGCCGCCTGGGTGACGACCAGGTAGACACCCGACCCCACGATGATGGAGAGCAGGCTCAGGCTCATGATGTTCTGGCCGCGGTAGGTGATCGGCCGCCCGCGCAGCAGCTCCTGGAGCTTCGCGGCGGCGATCAGGCTCCCCGTGAAGGTGAGCGCGCCCACCACCACCTCGAAGTCGAGGGCGGTCAGGGTCACGCGGCTGAGCGCGCCCTGGTAGCGGAAGTACTCGGAGATCCCGACCAGGCAGGCCGCCAGGGCGCCCAGCGAATGCGACAGCGCGGTCCGCTGCGGGACCGCGGTCATCGGGATGCTGAGCCCCATCGTGCCGCCCACCACCGCCCCGATCGCGAACCCGAGCCCGATCCAGCGGTAGGTCACGATGTGGGGATGGAAGAGCGTCCCGACCACCGCGACGAACATCCCGAAGGCTGCCAGCGCCATCCCGCGGCGCGCCCACTTGGGGGAGCTGAGGCCCTTCAGCCCCAGCACGAACATCGCGGCCGACAGGATGTAGCAGTAGCGAAGAGCGTCCGGGGCGACGTGCTCGTGGAGGTACTCCCCCATCGCCATCCCGGCGGGCTTGGTCGCGTAGAGGATCGTCGTGACCACGGCGACCATCGCCAGCACGAAGCCGAACGCCTGCAGCTCCACGGGTCGGCGCGTCCCACGCGCCCGCTCCTCCGCCGTCCGGAACATGCGGAGCATGCGATCCGTGATGAGGAACCCACCGACGGCGTTGGTGGACGAGCAGGTCACCGCGGCGAGGCCGAGGAGGGTGCACACCCAGCCGTGAGGTACGGTGCTGTAGTCGCTGCCCGCCACCACCAGCGACCCGACCAGCGAGATCGCCGCGATGGCGTTGGTCGCCGACATGAGCGGCGTGTGGAGGAGCGGCGGGACGCGGGTGATGATGTGGTAGCCGAGGAAGCCGGCGAGCATGAAGATGTAGAGACCGACTTCGAGCTCGGTCGTCATGCCGTCTTCCTCGCGGCCAGCGCGGCCTTGACCGCGTCGTTCACCACCTCGCCCCCGTGCGTGACGCAGGCCCCTTTCACGATCTCGTCGGCGAAGTCGATGAGGAGCTTGCCGTCCTTGACCAGCTCGCGGAGCAGCTCGGTCACGTTGCGCGCGTAGAGCTGGCTCGCGTGCACGGGCACGGTGGCCGGCAGGTTGGTCGGACCGTGGATGGTCACGCCGTGCCTGACCACCACCTGGTCGGGCTCGGTCAGCTCGCAGTTGCCGCCCGCCTCGGCCGCGAGGTCGACGATCACCGAGCCCGGCCGCATGCCAGCGACGGTCTCCTTGTTGACCAGCCGCGGCGCGGGCCGGCCGGGCACCAGCGCCGTGGTGATGACCACGTCGAAGTCCTTGGTCTTCTCGGCGAGCATCTCCTGCTGCCGGCGGCTCGCGTCGGCGGACAGCGCCCTGGCATAGCCGCCCTTGTCCTCGGCGTCCGCGATGCCGAGGTCGAACTCGAGGAACTTCGCCCCCAGGCTCTCCACCTGCTCCTTCACGACGGGGCGCACGTCGAATGCCGACACGACGGCGCCGAGGCGGCGGGCGGTGGCGATCGCCTGGAGCCCCGCCACACCGGCGCCCAGCACCAGAACCTTGGCGGGCGGGAGGGTGCCGGCGGCGGTCACGAGCATGGGGAAAAAGCGGCCGGACGCATCTGCGGCGAGCAGCACCGCTTTGTAGCCGGCCACTGTCGCCT
>DATILR010000164.1:0-2427 GCA_035476275.1 Binatus sp. (SeqCode)
ACCACGGTGGAGCGCCTGGCCGCGCTCAAGCCGGCCTTCAAGCGCGACGGCGGCACGGTGACGGCCGGCAGCGCCTCGGGCATCAACGACGGCGCCGCCGCGGTGGTCGTGATGTCGGACCGCAAGGCCAAGGAGCTCCGGCTCACCCCGCTGGCGACCATCCGGTCCTACGCGTCGGCCGGTGTCGATCCGTCGATCATGGGGATGGGGCCCTGGCCGGCGTCGGAGAAAGCCCTCGAGCGGGCCAAGCTCCGGAGGGAAGAGATCGACCTCTGGGAGCTGAACGAGGCCTTCGCGGCGCAGTCCCTGGGGGTGCTCCGTGAGCTCCGCATCCCGAAGAACCGCGTCAACGTGAACGGCGGTGCGATTGCCCTCGGCCATCCGATCGGTGCGAGCGGCGCCCGCGTGCTCGTGACCCTGCTCCACGCGATGCAGGATCGGGACGCGCGTCTCGGCGTGGCTTCGCTCTGCATCGGCGGCGGGCAGGGTATCGCCATGGTGGTCGAGCGCTCCTAGTGGCCGTCGCAGCACTCTTCGACCTGGACGGCACCCTCATCGCGCGGAACTCCGCGCCGCTCTACATGAAGCACCTCCGGCAGACGGGCCAGGCCCGCCGCCGCGACGTGGCACGCACACTCTACTTCCTGGCGCAGTACAAGCTCGGCCTGCTCGACATCGAGCGCGCGATGATGGTGTCGCTCGCCTGGATCCGCGGGCGAGTCGAGGCCGAGGTGCGGGAGGACTGCGTCCGCTGGTATGCCAGCATGATCCGGCCGCATCTGCTGCCTGCGATGGCGGCGACCGTCTCCGCCCACCGCCGCGCCGGGCACGTGGTGGCGATCCTGACCAGCGCCACGCGCTACCTGGCCGCGCCGCTCGCCGCCGACCTCGGCATCGAGCACATCCTCGTCACGCAGCTCGTGGTGCGCGACGGTCGCTTCACCGGAGAGGCCGTGCGGCCGGTCTGCTACGGGGACGGAAAGATGTACTGGGCCGAGCGCTTCGCCGCGGCCGAGGGTCTGGAGCTCGACCAGAGCTACTTCTACACCGACTCGATCACCGACCTGCCCGTCCTAGAGCGCGTGGGCGAGCCCCGCGTGGTGAATCCCGACCCGCGGCTCCGACGGCTCGCGCTCCGCCGGGGCTGGCCGGTGCTGCAGCTCGGATTGCGGGAGACGGAGCCTGCGCCACTCGAACGCGCGTCGATCGGGATTTGAAGGAGGGGAAGGGTGGAGGATAGAGGGGCGACGCGCCGGAAGGCGTCGACGCGGGCGTTCGTCGGCCCGCTGCTCATGCTGCTGGGCGGGGCGCTCGCGGGTGCGCTGCTGCTGCGCAACTTGCTGCTCGAGCCGCCGCCGTCCGTGGTCGGCCACACCGGCGCCACGGAGCAGCTGTCGCATGATGATCGCGTGGCGCTCGAGCGGCTGATGCGGGGAAACGCCGCGCACTGAAAATTTGCCCCGGCGCGCTTGCGCAGGCGCGCTCGGGGATGGTACGCACTCGCGCTTAGGTTCCCGGCGGGCACGGCCGCCGGCATGCTCGGTGGGGTGGGGGATGGCGACGACGATCGACGATACGCTCCGTCGGGTCCCGCCGCAGAATCTCGAGGCTGAGGAGTCGGTGCTGGGCGGCGTGTTGCTCGACAACGCGGCGCTCGATCGGGTGGTGGAGCTCGTCCAGCCCGACGACTTCTACCGTGGCGCGCACCGGAAGCTCTTCAACGCCATGCTCGCGCTCTCGGAGCGGAGCGAGCCGGTCGACCTGATCACCCTCTCCGAGGCGCTCCGGAGCCGCGGCGATCTCGCCGACGTGGGTGGCACCGCCTACCTGGGGGAGCTGGCCGAGCGCGTGCCGACGGCCGCCAACGTCGTCCACTACGCGAAGATCGTCCGCGACCGCGCGGTGCTCCGCGGCCTCATCACCGCGGCCACCGAGATCGCGACCCGCGGCTACGAGGCGAGCGGCGACGTCGCCGAGCTGCTCGACCGGGCGGAACAGCTGATCTTCGAGATCTCCGAGCGCCGGGTGCGGAACGCGTTCACCAAGCTCTCCCAGGTGCTGGTCGAATCGATCAAGACGATCGAGCGGCTCTACGAGCAGAAGCAGTCGGTGACCGGCGTGCCGACCGGCTTCGTCGATCTCGACCGGATGCTCTCGGGGCTCCAGCCCTCGGACCTGATCATCGTCGCTGGAAGACCGAGCATGGGCAAAACCGCGATCGTTTTGAATGTGGCCGAGCATGCGGCGCTGCGCGCCGACGTCGGGGTCGCGGTCTTCTCGCTCGAAATGGCGAAGGAGCAGCTGGCGATGCGCATGCTCTGCTCCGAGGCGCGCGTCGACCTGGCGCGGGTGCGCACCGGACATCTCACCGATCGCGAGTTCCCCCGCCTCGCCATGGCCGCCGGGCGACTCGGCGACGCGCCGATC